>JAQUZN010000070.1 GCA_028691315.1 Candidatus Izemoplasmatales bacterium
GACTAAATGCATCTCTTGCCAAAAAAGCAGGTTTGTTGCATGATATTGGAAAAGCTCTTGACTATAAGATAGAAGGGTCTCATACTGATATTGGTGGTAAGGTTTTAGAGAAATTTAACATCGATCCTGCCATAATATCAGCAGTAAAGTCACATCACGAAGAATATCCCTATGAAAGCTTGGAAGCAATGGTTGTTCAAGCGGCTGATCAAATATCAGGCGCTAGACCAGGAGCAAGAAAAGATAGCATTGAAAACTATCTAAAAAGATTAGAGGATTTAGAAGACATTGCTAATTCCTTTAATGGGGTAGAGAAGTCATTTGCTATACAAGGAGGAAGAGAATTAAGAATCTTTGTAAAGCCAAAAGAGATAGATGATTTAACAGCACACAAGTTAGCACGGGAAGTAGCTCAAAAGGTTCAAAACGAGCTAAAATATCCGGGGGAGATAAAGGTTGTGTTAATAAGAGAATCAAGAGTAATAGAGTATGCTAAATAAAGGTCGAAATAAAATATATAATAATATATACTAATATGACAAAAGAAGACATTATTGAAGCAATAGTTAAAAAAACAGCTATCACAAAAAAAGATGCTTCAGAAGCATTAGCTACAGTTTTAGAAGAAATCACAAAGACATTGTCTAAAGGAGGAGATGTTACTCTAACTGGCTTTGGAACATTCAAAGTTGGTGCAAGAGCAGCAAGAGAAGGAAGGAACCCTAAGACAGGAGAAAAAATCAAAATCCCTGCAATGAAAACACCAAAGTTTAAGGCAGGAAAAGGATTGAAAGACGCTGTAAGATAAGTTTACAGAAGATAATAAGGCCACCTTCGGGTGGCTTTTTCTTTTTGCATAGGTATTGCAATTTTTTGCATAGGTGTGTTATATTAATAAAAGAAATAATAATTTTAATAAAATGAAATTTGAATCTTTAATTTCTATAGGAGAAGCGGCTTCTAGGATGGGAGTATCAATAGATACGTTGCGTCGTTGGGATAAATCAGGAAAATTAAAAGCAATAAGAAAGAATAATATTAGGTATTATTCTGAAAAAGAGATTGGTGTTTATTTAAATGACATATCAGCAATTGCTTTTTCTTGGTTATTAGGGAGTAATGAAGCAGAAATTCCGAAAATGTTCTATTGCCAAGATTCTTCTATTTTTCAATTAAGGTTAGAGAGGATGCAGCAAGAGTTAAATAATAAGAATGTATCTCTATTAACTGCAATAACTGGTGAAATAGGGAATAATTCTTTTGATCATAACATTGGAAATTGGCCAAAAGTTCCTGGAATATTTTTTGGATATGATATTAACAAGAAAGAAATTGTTTTAGCTGACCGTGGGCAAGGACTGCTTAAAACATTAAAAAGGGTAAAGCCAGAATTAAATAATTACCAAGATGCTATTAGAGTTGCTTTTACAGAAATAATTTCTGGTAGGGCACCAGAAGAAAGAGGTAATGGTTTAAAATTTGTAAGAAGAATTGTTCTTGCGAATAAGATTGATTTATTTTTTCAATCGGGCGACTATTGTTTAGAAATGCTTAAGCAAAAAGAAGGGATGAATATTAATAAGTCAAATAACTTTCTTCAAGGATGTTTAGCTATAATAAAATATTAAAATATGAAAATAGAATTAAAAAAATTTGGAACAATGTTAATTTCAAGACAGGCTGGCAAAGAAGCGCTAAGCGCTTTTGAGTCAACTTTAAAGAATGTCCCAGAGGACGAGGAGTTATCCATTGATTTTAATGGAGTTATTACTTTCTCTCCTTCTTGGGGGGACGAATTTCTAACACCTCTACTTAGAAGGTATGGCAAAAGATTTAAACTGCTTAAAACAAATAATCCTTCTGTTATTGCTACAATAGAAACACTTGAAGAAGTTCATGATTTAAGATTCCAATTTATTGATTAAATATATAACAAATATAACAAAAGAAGACATTATCTAAGGGAGGTGATGTTACTCTAACTGGCTTTGGAACATTCAAAGTTGGTGCAAGAGCAGCAAGAGAAGGAAGGAACCCTAAGACAGGAGAAAAAATCAAGATCCCTGCAATGAACACACCAAAGTTTAAAGCGGGAAAAGGATTGAAAGACGATGTTAGATAATACATTGAAGAAACGTGAGCCACCTATATGGTGGCTTTTTCTTTTATTAAAATTTGATTAAAAATTGTTGACAAAAAAAAATAGATAAGATAAAATTAAAGTAATAAAACATTAATTTTAAAACATGAATAAAAAATATCTTATTGTCTCATTATTTTTCCTAGTAATTGTTTTCACTTCTTATTATTTTGCATCAGCGGCAACAGTTGGCGTTCCTAATCCGGGACACACTTGGGCAGAGATGGAATGTAGTGCTAGCACTTTATGTATTGATAATGTAAATAGTAGGTTGGGGATTGGAACTAATGATCCTAGATCAACATTAAATATAGGGGGCGGAGGAATAGCTATTGGTTCAGGCACTGCAATAAATACAACCGATGGTAGTAGGCGAAGTATTCAAATTGCTTCAGACACAAGTTATGGTGGAACATATAACAATCATACTGGCTACTTAATGTATGTAACAATGCCTGGTGGATGGGGAACAGGGACACTAAATTTTGCAAGAGGCACAAATTGGAGCGTTTATGATAAAAACCCCACAATGTCTTTAGCAGGAAACAACGTAGGAATAGGCACAACAACTCCTTCTACCAAACTAGAAGTAAATGGAAATGTAACAGCTGCAGCATATTACTATACATCAGATATTAGATTAAAAGATAATGTATCCTTTCTTGAAAATAGTTTATCTAAAATATTAAAATTAGAAGGCATTTCATATACCTTACAAAGCACCAAGGAAGACAAGCTTGGTTTTTCTGCTCAAGAGCTACAAAAGATATATCCTGAATTAGTTAAAGTTGGCAGTGATGGATATCTTTCAATTGACGGAACAGGTTTAATTGCACCACTAGTTGAAGCAATTAAAGAGCAGCAAGCAATGATTGAATTACAACAAAAAGAAATTAATGAATTAAAAAACATAATTAATAATTTGAAATAAAGTATGGAAAACAAAAACACCTTATTAATAATCATCGCTGTATTAATAATCGCCTTAGTTGGAACGCTTGTTTTTTTGAACCTACCTCCCGCAGAGCAACAAGAAGTTGAGCAAAATAACCAAGAAGAACAATCTGATGCAAGTCAACAAAATCAAACAATAGAAGAAGAATGGGCAAACTTAGATCCAGTAGTTCAGCGAGCTCTTGAAATTAGGCAAACAACAGAAATAATCAGTGGTGTTTTGGTTGAAGTAGGGGATAACTACTTTGTAATAGAGCAATCAGTTCCAGAAGAAAATCAAGACATGTTTGATCCCGAAGTAGAATTAAAATATATCCAAGAGAGAATTAAAGTAAACATTACTCCAGATGCTCAAATATTTGATTTAAGCGATATCAAGCACATTGCAGTCCCAGCAAACATCATAGAACCAATAGAAACACTAAATTATCTTTACGACCATTCAGACGACTATGTTATTAATGCTTTCATTGCCGCTGGAAGCCCTGTAGCTAATGGAGAGATTGAAACTAGCTACATTGAATGGAGTTCATGGCCATTAAGAGGGCTTTAATAAACAATATGATGAATAAAAAAGCACTATTAATAATATTTCTAGTCATTGTTTTAACAATAGGAGTTATAGTTATTCCTAAAGATATATTTACTCCTGTAGAGGAGCCAGCAATGATGCAGCCAAGCAACTTACTTAATGCCGACCTTGACTTTGATAATTTAATTATTGAGCCGATACTATTAAGTGAAGATCAATTATTAACTATTAATCAAATTAGCGCCTCAGAGGATTTAATCAGCTTCATTAATTCAAATATATCAATAACTCCCGATGTGGATCTATTAACAAAACAACCATCAACTACCTTATTAGACCTTGAAGGAAGCAAGGGCGATGTAGCGGTCCTTATCAGTGAAATATTGAGACAAAAAGGGATGTCTTCTAGTATTTTATTGTACACCTACAATAATAACAACCAAGAGCAAGTAGAGCTTATCATTCCATTTAGAGATATAGATGAGCCACGATACATCTACTTTGAAGGCAATGGGGTTGATATGAAACACCATGGCTGGTCATATGCTGAAATGTTTAATGCAGAAGAATTAAGAACAGGGCGCAAGATAATAGAGTACTGTATTCTAGTTCTTTCTCCTGGGTATATGAAAACAATAGAGTGCACTCCACGAGAAGAGGAGGTAAGAAAGCATTATTTCATAATAGAAGATTAAATAATTCAAGAATAATAATACACATATGAACCAAAGAATCATACTAATGTTAATCATCGCTCTTTTCGCTATGCTAGGATTCGCCATTTTTACTGTAAATGGTGCTAGTGGTGTAGCCGCGTACTATATTGATCCAGGAGAGACATATATAGCAACTTTGGATGGACGTGCACGAAAAATAACTAATGCTACTTCTTATACATTATTTGTTCCAGTACGAACTCTTACAGAACAACAATCTTTTCTCAATAATTTGCCCGCGGGTGTTACTGCTCTAACTAATACCTGCGAGTGGGAAACAACTGCAATTTTATGGGGAACTGGGTATCCAATAGTTGGTATTGGCAACCAATGCTGGATGGCAAAAAATCTTAACTACGCAACTGGCTCAAGCTGGTGCTATGATAACAATGCATCAAACTGCACCACCTATGGACGATTATATAATTGGTCAACAGCAACATCTGCTTGTCCATCTGGTTGGCATCTACCAAGTGATGCAGAATTTACTACCCTAGAAAGCACAATTGGATCTGCTAGAACTGCGTGGATGAGTACTAGTGGGTGGCATGGATTATATGGTGGCCGCCGCAACGCCTATGGTAGCTTCTACTACCTTGGCGCGCACGGGTTCTGGTGGTCTTCTACGCCTGTTAGTAGTTATGCTTGGTTTCGCAACTTGAATTCGAGCAATGCCTATGTCAACCGCGACACCGGCGGTCAAGACAGCGGGTTTTCTGTCCGCTGTCTCCGGAACTAATGTAATAGCTTCCACATCTTTTTGCTAAATTTGACAATAATTTGATTAGTAATATAATTAAGATACAAGATAATTGAGATGGGAAGAGTGGAAGCTTGAATCTTTGCACTTTCCGATCTTCAGAAATGTTAATTACTTGATATATTTTGAAAACAGGAAGATAGATAGTTTGGTTTCCTTGAGAAACCAAACCAAAAGCGTTAAAAGTTCTTGTTACTTGATTAGAATCAAATTAATAAATTGATTAATAAAGAGAAGTTTGAAAGGTCGAATCATAGTATATTGTAGGGAAAATAATAAAATTAAGTTGAAGAATAATTAATGAAACAGAAAAAGGAAATACCTTTGTATGTTGCTTCATATAATCTACTCATCTGTATAATAAAAACAGAAGAAAATATTCAAAAATCAATTAAGTATTCTGTTGGTCAATCAATCAAAGAAGAAACAATTGATTTAATAAAGAACATTGCTAGGGCAAATACAGTATCAGACAAAAAAGAAAGGCATGGGTGGATAGAGATGGCTCAAAGCAACATTGAAACAATAATTATTCTTCAAAGAGCAGTTTTTGAACTTAAGTCCATTCCTTTAAAGAAATATGTTGAATTAAGCGAGATAATAGAAAGCGTGTCTAGACAACTATCAGGATGGAAAAAATCAACAACTTAATGGGCCAGAATTCTAACGGAGATATCTTTTAGAAGCGAGCCCTTTTAATTAGTCCGATGGCTCCCCTAATATTTATTGGGGAATAAGCAATGAGTGCAAGGCAATGCTGTCTTGTTTCAAATAAGTAGTCATTTTGTTTGCTAGGTGGCAACCGCAACACCAATGGTAGCTTCAACAACCTTGGCACGAACGGTAACTGGTGGTCTTCTACGCCTAGTAGTAGTAATGCTTGGAATCGCAACTTGAATTCGAGCAATGCCAATGTCAACCGCAACACCAACAATCAAGACAACGGGTTTTCTGTCCGCTGTCTCCGGGACTCATTCAATCACTGCTAAGTTTAGCAGTTTTTGTTTTTATGAAATTAAATTCAATTTATTTAAACAAAGTAAAACATAGTCGCTTTAGTCCAAATGAAAAAGGACATATTCCTTTAGAGCATTTTTTCTTAGCATATTTTGATTGCAGGAAGAATAAAAGAAATAAGAAAGAGGCGGTCGATTTTGAAGTTAATTACGAAAGAGAATTGATTAAATTATGGAGAGAGGTAAATAATGAAACATACAAAGTTTCTCCGTTAGATGTTTTTATATCAGAAAGGCCAGTTAAAAGAGAGATATTTGCTGCTAAGTTTAAAGATAGAATAGTTCATCATTTGGTTGTAAATAAGCTAGAGCATATACTAGAAAAAGAGTTTATCTTTGATACCCATAGCTGTAGAAAAGGTAGGGGAGTCCATTTTGCTATCAATAGGACTAAAAGACATATTAGGCAATGTAGTAAGAATTATACTGAAGATTGCTATATCTTAAAACTAGACATTAAGGGTTATTTTATGAGCATAGACAGAGCTATTTTATTAAATAATCTTGAGAATTTAATTAATCAAAAATATTTTAGTAAAGACAAAAATAAATTGATTTATCTTCTCAGAACAATTATTAACAATAATTCTATTAAGAGTTGTATTTGTAAATCACCAAAAGAAAAATGGATAGGACTTCCTAAATCAAAAAGCTTATTTTATGCAAAAGATAATTGTGGGCTACCCATAGGCAACCATACCAATCAAGTGCTTGCCAACTTATACCTAACGCCACTAGATCACTTTATTAAACATAATTTAAAAATTAAGCATTATGTTAGATATGTTGATGATCTTGTATTAATTCATAGCGACAAAGAGCAGTTAAAGGTGGCAATGTCTTTGATTAAGGAATATGTAGAAAAAGAGCTAAACTTGTTAATTCATCCCAAAAAGATATACCTACAACATTATCAAAAAGGAGCAGAATTTTTAGGTGTTCTCATTAAGCCATATAGATCATATGTCACGAGGAGAATAAAAAATAATTCATATCAAGCAATTAGAAATATTAATATTTCGTTAAAAGAAGAAAAGGTAGATGTTGATATTATTTTGTCTAAGATAAATTCGTATCTGGGACTGCTTAGTCATAGTAATACATACAATCTCAAAAAGAAAATATTAAATAAATTAGATCCCAAGGTTTGGGATTTTTTGTTGTTAGCCAGAAACTTAAATAAAGTAAAAAAGAAGCGACGGTGGACCCAAGGAGACTTGAACTCCTAACCTCTTCCATGCCATGGAAGCGCTCTACCAATTGAGCTATGGGCCCTAAGTGTGTCCCCGAAAGGAATCGAACCTTTATCTAGAGCTTAGGAGTCTCTTGTTCTATCCGTTGAACTACGGGGACTTTCTTTTGAAATAGTATCATAATTGATTGTTGTTATCAATATACTTTTGTGTTAAAATATTTCTAATGAAAACAAAAAAATCACCAATTGTAGAAATAGCAAAAAAAGTTTGTCCTGCAGTTGTAACTATTGTTGCATCAAAGGACTTGCCTAAGATAGAGGATTTTTACTTTCTTCCATTTCAGGGAGAAAAAGTAGCTTTTCCTAAGAGTATAAAGAACGAGAGGCAAAAGACAAAGATAGGCGGTGGTTCTGCTTTCATAATCTCAAAAGATGGATATGTTTTGACTTGTAATCATGTTGTTGAAGAGGACGATGCTCAATACACTGTCATATGCGACCCTGATCATAGGTACACAGCAGAGATTCTTTCAAGGGATCCTTTGACAGATACAGCTATTTTAAAGATAAAAGATAAAGAGTCCTTTCCTTTTTTAAAATTAGCTAATTCTGATGAAGTTGAACTAGGGGAGTCAGTAATAGCAGTGGGTAATCCCTTAGGAGAGTTTGAAGACACACTTTCGTCTGGAATTGTTTCAGGGCTAAGTAGAAAGATAACAGCATATAATAATCAACTTAATACTAAGTCAACTTGCCTAAGAGGCCTTATACAGACAGATGCTGCTATTAATCCAGGTAATTCAGGTGGCCCATTGGTTAATATGAAAGGTGAGGTAATTGGTATTAATACTGCAATGGTAATGGGAGCAGAAAATATTGGTTTTGCTTTGCCAATTAACTATATTAAAGAGGACTTAGAAGAAGTGAAAAAGGAAGGCAGAATTAAAAGGCCATACTTGGGAGTGAAATATGTAATGCTAAACGAACAAGTTGCTAAAGAGAATAAGCTTAATTGTGCTTTTGGAGCTTTAGTTGTGAGAGAAATGTTTGGAGAGCCAGCTGTTGCTAAGAATTCTTGTGCTGATAAGGCGGGAGTAAAAGAATATGATATTATTTTAGAAATAAATGGAAGAGAGGTGAATGAAGATAATAATTTAAATGACATTTTAAGTAATTGTGTTATTGGGAAAAAGATAAAGATGGTAGTCTTGAGAGGGGACAAGGAGATTGAACTAGAAACAACACTAAAAGAAAGAAATTAAGAATAAAAAAAAGATGCACAATGAAGTGCATCTTTTCAATTATCAACACTATGGTTGCAATATTTCTTCTGAATCACCGTTAATTGAGATTACAACCTCAGTGATATAGTCAAACTGTAGCAAAGTTCTTTCAATTTGATTTCTAATAGCCATTACCGTTGCTGAACCAGCAACTCCTTCTTGAAGTTTTTCATTAAAATCAACAGTAGCGACCTCGCCCTCAAGAGTT
>JAQUZN010000071.1 GCA_028691315.1 Candidatus Izemoplasmatales bacterium
GTTGGAATGTTGCTTGAGCAAGGACAACAAGTAATGCAAAACTATCCTCATACGCTTGTATTCCCAGCACTATATATTGCTATTTTAATGATTGCTTTTAACTTATTTGGTAATGGACTTAGAGATGCATTTAACCCTAGTTTGAGAGGTACCGAATAATGGAAAAGAAAAATATTATATTATCAGTAAATGATTTAAGAATATCTTTTAAAACTCAATACGGTATTTTGCAAGCAATTCGTGGAGTCTCATTTGATTTATACAAAGGTGAGACCTTAGCGATAGTTGGTGAATCTGGTAGTGGAAAAAGTGTAACTAGCCGTGCGATAATGGGGTTATTAGCCGGGAATTCAATTGTTGAAGATGGACAAATTCACTATGCACAACGAGATTTATTACAAATGCCAGAAGAAATATTTCATGAAATTAGAGGATCTAAAATTGCGATGATTTTTCAAGATCCTATGAGTAGTTTAAATCCAATTGTTAAGATTGGAAAACAAATCACAGAAACTTTGATTTTTAAATTAAAAATGCCTAAAAAAATTGCGAAAGAAAGAGCCGTTCAGTTGATGGCTGAAGTTGGAATTCCTGAACCTGAGAAAAGGTATCATCAATATCCTTTCCAATTTTCTGGTGGTATGAGACAAAGAATTGTTATTGCAATTGCTTTGGCGAACAATGCGGAAATTTTAATATGTGATGAACCAACCACTGCGCTTGATGTGACTATTCAAGCACAAATTTTAGACTTGATTAACAAGTTAAAAGTTGAAAGAAATTTAAGTGTTATTTTTATTACCCATGATTTAGGCGTTGTAGCCAATGTTGCGGATAGAATTGCTGTAATGTATGCAGGTAAATTTGTAGAGATTGGAACAGCAGACGATGTTTTCTATGACCCACAACATCCTTATACATGGGCATTATTAGCAAGTATGCCTAGTTTAGCTACTAGTGATACACTAGACGCTATTGGCGGAACGCCTCCAAATATGACATTTCCACCTAAAGGAGATGCTTTTGCTCCAAGAAATAAATATGCACTTCAAATTGATTTGGAGCAAGAACCTCCAATGTTTAAGGTATCTGAAACTCATTATGCTGCAACTTGGCTTTTACATCCAAATGCACCTAAAGTTACACGACCTTTAGCTGTGCTGGAAGTTCAAAAGAATCGAGGTAAAAGCAAATGAGTAAATCTATAGATTATTCGAATAAAGTGCTAGAAGTATCCCATTTAAAAGAATATTTTAAAGTTGGTGTAGGAAAAAATAAATTAAAAATTAAGGCTGTAGATGATGTTAGTTTCGATATTTATAAGAAAGAAGTATTTGGACTAGTTGGAGAGTCGGGTTGTGGAAAAACGACTACCGGCAGAACAATTATTAGACTATATAAGCCGACAAATGGTACCGTTAAACTTTACGGAAACGTCATCGGCTCCGGAAGTGATGACACATTACAACTATTAAAAACTGCCAAAAAAGAATATCTTTTAAAGTTGTTGTCATTAAACCAATATCGTTACGATAAACACTTGATTGAACAAGAATTTTCTAACAAAGAAGCAATTTTTCAAGAACAGATAAATGATTTAAAATTAAAGAGCAAGAAGTTGATTAGTAAAATTGAGTCTGAAACATCCAATTATAAAAATGCCTTGTTTGAAGAAAAAAATAAATATCAAGTAGATGTCGAAAAGGTATTATTCGCATACAACGTGAATAAAGATGACATTACTAAAAAAACAAAAAATGAGTATTTAGTAGAATATAATAATCTGGTGAAGGGACTCGAATTTTCTTTTAAAAGGAAAATTCAAGGAATTAACGAAAGTGCTGGGTTATCAGATGAAGCTAAAGCAAATCATAAAAAGAAACTTTTAGAATCTCATAATATCAAGCTTGAGGCTTACAAAGTTGAATTTATGCCCAAGATTGAAGAAAAAAGTCATAATTTATTATCAAAAGAGGACTGTAAAGCACGGATTGCAGTACTAAAAAGTGAATTTTTAGCTGATAAGGCAAAACTTCTTCAAGCCCATAAACAGTTTATCTTAGATTTGAAGAAACCAGATTACCTTACTATCAAACAAAATCTAGCAAACGAAAAGTCCAAATTAAATGAAGAAATAGCAAAAATCGTTATTGAGATTAAAAAACTGTCTAAACAAAAAGCAGAAAAATTAGCTAGTGTTAACTCTAGTAAAATAATTGATCGTGAGCAGTTAAAGCAAATTACTCTCGACTATAAGGAATACAAAAAGCAACAAAAGGCAATTATTAGAGAATCTAATTATCAACAAAATTCGATGGACGCGATTCAAAACGTTAAGCAAATGCAAATGATTTTTCAAGATCCAATTTCTAGCTTGAACCCAAGAATGACCGTTCAAGAGATTGTTTCAGAAGGCCTTGTTATAAATGGCGAAAGAAATAGTGAGCTCATTATTCAAAAAGTTAAAGATGCTCTTGAACTCGTAGGCTTAGCCCCTGAGTATATTTCTAGATATCCTCATGAATTTAGTGGCGGTCAGCGTCAAAGAATTGGAATCGCTCGGGCTTTGATTATGAATCCAAGTATTATTGTGGCAGATGAACCGATTTCAGCGCTAGATGTCTCTATTAAGGCGCAAGTTATTAATTTATTGAGTGAATTAAGAGAAAAATTGGATTTGACAATTCTCTTTATTGCTCATGATTTATCTGTTGTTAAATTTTTCTGCGACAGAATAGCAGTAATGTATTATGGAAAACTCGTTGAATTAGCTAGTTCTGAGGAATTGTTCGCGCATCCACTTCACAACTATACTAAATCACTTCTTTCGGCTATTCCTCATCCGGATCCAGATTTTGAAAAAACAAGAAAGAGAATATTCTACTCTCCTTCAAAACATAATTATACAACGGATTTGCCTGAGTTTGTAGAGGTTACAAAAGACCATTTTGTTTATGAAAATAAACAAGAGTTAATTGAAATGAAAAAGGAATTAGGTGTTACTGATGAAAATTAAGAAAACGATAATATTAACATTTTTAATTGTAGTAACTTCGCTTTTATTAATTGGCTGTCAAGATAAAAAGGCATATAATGATGCTTTTACAGTAATTTTTTACACTGGGTTAGATACGACAAATGTTGTATCATCTCGAATTGATCCAATTATTGATGTTGAATATGGAGACCACGTTGTTAAACCAGAAGACCCAGTAGCAAACGGAGCACAATTCTTAGGCTGGTATAAAGAAAAACAGTACATTAACGAATGGGATTTTGAGAACGACATCGTCGAAAGATCTACCGTTTTATATTCAAAATGGGCCATGTTAGATATGTCAATTACCTATGTATTTGATGCTGCTGGTGGTGCATTTATTGATGAACCTATTTACACTTTCAATGTGTTGCATTCACTTATTTTACCAAAGGCAGATCGTCTTGGTAGTTTGTTCTTAGGCTGGATTTTAACTCCTGTTGAGGACTATAAAGTGGGGAACAAAATAGTGAGTACAACAGGAAGTTTTTCTAGTGATACCATACTATATGCGCTATTTGAAAATAAAGAATATACGATTCGGTTCAAATCTCTTTCTACTGAAGTTTCGAATCCAAAAACATACGTTATTGAGTATGCTTCACCAATGGATTTTCAGGTTTTACCAGATACAGCCACAAAAACATTTGTTGGTTGGTTTTCTTATGATGGAACAGAAACAGGAGATTGGGGATTTCAATATATTAATGGCGAAATATATTTAGGTAAAGCATTATCTTATGATTCTGTTTCAGATACATGGGAATTTTTACCACAAGGTATAACATTATATGCAAAATGGGCAGATAAATAATTTGAAAAATTCATACTCGAAAAAGCTCCTTCTGTATTTGTCATTGGTATGGGGATCATTAATCGTTAGTGCAGCTATAGTTGCCACCTTGTATTTCACAAATGTCAGCGAATTAATTATTTCTATTGTTATTTTTGTCTTATTCATATATCTATTTTTTGTGCTTCTTATTTCAAAAGCGAAGATATCATTTTATGATTTGCAACATAGGTATCGCTTGTTACTCGATCATAGTATAGGGTTAGAAAATACAGCTTGTAATTTTGATAATACATGGATAGAATCTTTACTAAAACACGGGTATACAAACTATTTGAATAAAAGTGATTTTGCAATCTATTATAAAATTACAAAAAGTCTATCAAAGAGAACATTTATTAAAACGAATGTAATTGAGATAATTTGTATTGTTCGAAATAATAAACTTGATTTTTATGCAAATGAAATTGAAAAAGAATTTAAAAATCTTTGGATGAAATTCGAGAAAGATAATCGTTTGAACAAACAAGTGATTATTCAGTTTAAAAAATATGATTCATATACTGAAGTTATTAAAGCAGATTTGGATCGAATTATTTCCTACAAAGAAGGAGATAATTACTTAGTTAATATCAATTGTGGATATTTTACTGAAAATAAAAGTATATATTATTTGCATTCTGATAGATATTATCCTAGTGTTTACTATAAAAAAGCAGTAGATACCATAAAAGAGATTATTAATTATTAATATTACAATACAAACTTCATTAATAAGATACTGTAAGTTTCCTTTAGTTTTATGCGGATTCACAGTAACACTTGTTTAATGGAGTTTTTTTTGATTATTTTATAAAAAAAAGCATAATTCGCTTTATAACCGAATTATGCTTAACAAAATATAGATATATATTTTATCCTAATAGTATGTGCAGAATAATAGCAACAATAAAGTTTGGAATAGCCGCTAAAAAAGGAGTCAACACAATGTAACGTGGAATAGGATTTTCTTTTCTTTCTTGAACATAACTATAATAATCTAACTTAGGTTTTTTCGCAAGAAACATTAAGAAAAAGGTCTTTAAGCCATAAATCATCGGGGCTAAAATATTCTTATTAGTCATCAATATCATCCAACCAATGAAAAATAGAATGAAGCCAGAAAAATAGAACGCATTACAATATGCAAGCAGATCATAAGAATCTTGCCAATTTAAACCGAAAAGCACTAATAAACTAGAAGATACAATTGAAATAAACAATAATACTCGAAGTCTTTTATGTAACGCTTTCTTTTCTAATTTATCATAGTCTACATCTAGCATATTTTCGCTTGGATTAAGGTTTGATTGATTCATTCAAATTTCCCCAGTCATATAAAGATAATTTATGTCATTATATCATTTTTTATTTTGAAAGTAAATGTAAAGTTTGCTTGGATTTATGATATCAAACTCTTATTCTTTTTTTATGATTGTATAATAAGCAACATTGATTTTTATCCATTTTTTTGATACAATGGTGTTAATAAACATTGAGGTGAGTACATTGGATATATTTATGAAAGTATTATTACTTATGATTTCGTTAGTATTTATTTTTATTGGATATCGTTTTCTTTTTCAAAGCAAAAAGATTATTCAAGGTATTCAGAAATACCGTTATAAAATGACTGCTGAACCGCGCAAACAAGAATTGGTTATGGCAAAAATTATGGGCATCTTATTAATCATTGTTGGCTTGTACTATGGCTTGATTTCTGTGCTCGCTTTAATTGTATAAATTCGAACCAAAAACCCTCGCTAAATCTAGGGTTTTTTTTCAATTTAATTCATCAAAATTACTATATAGAATATATAGTAAAAAATATGAATTTTAATGTAAAAAAAAACAAACAAAAAATGTTCAAAAAAGTTGTTTACATTGTTGTTTTTTAGATATATAATATTGCTTGATTTTTTAAACGGAACAGGAGAAAATAATGGGGAAAAAATTGATTGAACTACGTAATGTTTCAAAACTCTATGATAATGTAAAAGTAGTGAATAATTTAAACTTATATATCAATGAGAACGAGTTCATCACCCTCCTTGGTCCATCCGGTTGCGGAAAAACAACAACACTTCGGATGATTGGTGGATTTGAGCTTCCTGATGAAGGAGAAATCATTTTAAATGGAGTTAATGTTACAAAAGTTCCACCATACGAACGACCAATTAATACCGTTTTTCAACGATACGCATTATTCCCACATTTAAATGTGTTTGATAATATTGCTTTTGGACTAAAAAATCAAAAACTTGAAAAAATCGAAATTAGAGAAAGAGTAGAACAAGCATTAAAACTTGTTAGTTTGCCTGATTTTGCATTACGTAAGGTACAAAACTTATCTGGTGGTCAGCAACAACGAATTGCAATCGCAAGAGCGATTGTAAATAAACCAAAAATTCTATTGTTAGATGAACCACTTGCAGCTCTTGATCTAAAACTTCGTCAAAACATGCAATATGAGTTAAAGGAAATGCAAAGAAAACTCGGAATCACATTTATCTATGTTACACATGATCAAGAAGAGGCATTAACGATGTCTGATACGATTGTTGTGATGAAAGATGGACTAATTCAACAGATAGGAACCCCGTTTGGTATATACAACGAGCCTAATAATCGCTTTGTAGCGAATTTTATTGGCGAGTCGAATATCTTTGAGGGTAAGTATATAAAAACGAACTACGTGACATTTATGGGCAAAGAATTTGAATGTGTTGATATTGGATTCTTAGACAATGAAATAGTTGACGTGGTTATTCGACCTGAAGATTTTGATATCATTCCTGCAAAAGGAGCGAAACTCAAAGGCGATGTATCTAGTTCGGTATTTAAAGGTGTTCATTTTGAATTATGCGTAATGATTTTAGGAAAAGAGATTGTTGTTCATACTTATGAAAACAGAAAAGTAGGAGAGACTATTGGTTTAAAAGTTGATCCATATGAAATTCATTTAATGAAAGTCGAAAACCGTGAATATTAAGAAGCTAGGAAGATATTCTTCCCCATACATGGTATGGCTTCTTATCCTCGTAGTATTACCACTTTTGATGATGTTCTTCATAACTTTTTTTCGTACAGATGCTCTTGTTTTTGATTCTTGGGCAGTTACGTTTTCAAACTGGACTCGTATTTTTACGGATAGCTCTGTAGGTGTTGCATTAAAGAATTCCTTTATATATGCACTTTTTGCGACAATTATCGCGTTCTTTCTTGGGTATCCCATGGCATATATTTTAGCAAAATCTCCGTTTTCAAATAAACTTGTAATTTTAGTTCTAACGATTATTCCAATGTGGTCTAATTCGCTTCTCAGAAGTAATGCTTTAGCAAACTTGCTTAGCGAACAAAGTTTAGTGAACGACTTACTAAGCAACTTTGGAATGTCATTTATCTGGGATATTAAAGGAACTGGACTAGCAATTACGATTGGACTTGTTCTAACCTATTTACCTTTTATGATTTTACCAATTTATACAGTGCTTGAAAAAATGGAACCTTCTCTGATTGAAGCATCTATGGATTTAGGGGCAAATCCAACAAGAACATTCTTTAAAGTCACTTTTCCAATGTCTTTAAAAGGCGTAGCAACCGGTGTGATTATGGTGTTCTTGCCATCCTTTTCCGGATTTGCCATTCCTAAGATTCTCGGTAGTGGACGAGTGATGTTTATTGGTACACTTATTGATTCCAGCTTCATAAACAGAAATTATAACTTTGGTAGTATGCTATCTCTCATTATTATCCTCATTATCTTTGGATCAATGTTCTTGGTCAACAAAGTGGATAAGGAAGGAGAGACCTTAATATGATAAAGAAAAGTACGGGTTTCTTAAGAAAGATTACACTCTTTTTCCGGAAACCACTACCCAAAAAGATAGTACACATTGCAACATTAGTATTAAAGTATTTATTTTTTGTATTTGTTATTTTTATTCTGTATCTTCCAATTATTATTATTGCGATTCAGTCGGTAAACCAAAGCGAGAATATGTATGATTTTACCAACTTTTCGCTTAAATGGTATGTTGAATTGATGGATGAACTTAGTTTGTTTGATCCAGGAATTTTAGGCGCAGCTATTCAAAGAACTTTACTAGTAGCATTCATCTCAACTGCTATTTCAACAGTGTTAGGGACAATCTTTGCGATTGGTATTCATTCACTTGCGAAAAAAGCGAAACAGAGAATGGTATTCTTGAATCAAGTTCCAATTTTAAATGCAGATATTGTAACTGGTATATCGTTAATGTTAATCTTTAGATTATTTATGATGATATTTCCATCGATTTTTGGATTTCCAACGTTATTACTTGCACATATATTTTTCTCATTACCATATGTCGTTTTAAGTGTATTGCCTAAACTAAGTGAACTTGATGAAAACTTATACGATGCTGCACTCGATTTAGGATGTAAGCCATTTAGTGGAATGGTTAAAGTTATTATTCCAGCGATTTCTTCGGGAATCTTTACTGGCATGTTAATCGCTTTTACAATGAGTATTGATGACTTTGTTATTAGTTACTTTACCACTGGCAACGGGTTTGACAATGTATCCATCTGGGTATACGCAAGTATCGGCAGAAGAATGACACCTGCTGTATATGCTTACAATACTCTACTATCGATGACAGTGGTAGTAGGACTAATCGTCATTTATATTTTTAGTGTCATTAAGAAAAAAAGAAACACAAATCTCAAAAATAGAACGATAAAAGGAGCTGTATAATTTAAAAATGAAAAAAATGATTTCTATGTTGTTTGTCGGTTTGGCC
>JAQUZN010000072.1 GCA_028691315.1 Candidatus Izemoplasmatales bacterium
TCCTAAGTTAATACCATGTTTTTCAACCTTGTTGTAATACGATTTAAGTAGCTTATCTGAAATTGGGGCAATAAACTTATTAATCATTTGAATATTTTTTGAATAAGTCAAAATATAATCCATATTTGGTGATATATTTTTACCCTTACCACCTCCTGACTTCATCAATCGATTGAATAGAGTAATACTATTAAATTCTCCAAAAATTTCGTCGCATATTTTACCTAAATTTGTTAATTCATTTGTCCCAATATGAATAAATATGATCCCATCATCAGATAGTAAATTTTTAGCTAGCATCAATCTTGAATAAATCATATTTAGCCAATCAGTATGATATCTTCCATTTGTTTCTGGATTTGCCCTTGATGTTTGCTTGGTTTGCTCCTTGTAGTTTTGAATGTTATCTTTAAAATCGTCTTTATAAACAAAATCTCCACCCGTATTATAAGGAGGATCAATATAGATCATTTTAATTTTTCCATAGTACGTCTTTTGAAGTTGTTTCAATACTTCAAGGTTATCGCCTTCAATATAAAGGTTTTCTGTTGTATTCCAGTTTTTGCTATCATCTTTCGATGGAATCAATGTTCCTGTTGATGGTGATTGTGCTAACTTAATTGTGTTGCTTTTACCATTCCAGGTGAATTGATATTTTTCTACTCGATCATCTACTTGATCACCTAAAATGATTTTCAATATATCAAAATCAATCTTGCCCTCAGCAACAACATTTGGAAACAATTCCTTGATTTTTTCTACATTGAGTTTCTCTAAATCTAGACTTGTACTTTCTATTTTATTCATTAATCAGTTCCTCCTTCAAATCCGAAATGAATCTGTCAATTTCATGCTCTTTATTTTTAATCTTCATGTGATAATCCATCTTCTCAGACATCATTGTTACCTGTTTAAAATTACTATTCAATTCATTCAAATTACTTGTTTCATCCTCAATCTTCTTAATGCTTTGCTTCAAATTCATTGTTTTTGGTATTTGTCTTGGAAATAACCCAATCAATTCGATTAATCTTTCTGAATAAACAATGTCGGTCAGTTTATCATAAAATTCTTTTAGATTTAACGCATTGACTTTAGATACATTAAGTAACTCGAAGAAATCGAGATGCTTTTCATCTATCACAAAAGCACTTGTAGAATAGATTGATTCAATAACCGACTTATCCTTTGTCAATTTACTAATTCGTTTTGGTGCAAGCGATACTCTTAATTTATCTGCTATATAATAAACGATTATTAGTGGATTTGGAAATACTGCATGTAGTTTCTCATTTATTAGCGAAAAATGTTGATCTGTCTTCAGTGAGACCTGAAGAACATATATGGCTTCATATAAATGCTCATCACTTACATAAGATGGTATTCTTATCGTTTGTGCATCTAATACCCCTTCAAGATAAATCGAATTCACTTCCGAATTTAATACTTTTTTATCTTGAGCTGTTGGATTAAGTTGATCTATAATCTCTTTTACTGATATACGTTGTCTTGTTTTTCCTGATTTTGGAATGTGAAAATACTCTATAATATCGTTCATTTGATCACCAAGAATGTTACCAGTTCAAAATCATTTAACCCGGTTGCCTTATTATCTAATATTGTTGATTTACCTAGTCTAAAGAGCGATTTAACCCCTTTTTCTTCGATATATCCTTTGATATCAAAGATTGCTTTCTCTAGCAAGTCTGTATACTTATCCATCTTATTCCCATTTTTTGTTTCATTATTAAATTCAGAAACAAGTGTTTTAATAACTTGATCTTTGCCGTTAGAAATCGCTTTATAGATGTCTAGTATTTTTTTAGGGTTGGTATTCTTGATTAATATACTTCCATCATTCACCACGTAAACCAAATGGTATGGATATAATGAATTTTGTCCTTTTTCTGATTCATTAAAGTGCTTTTGTTTTAAACAAAATATCACGCCTGATTTAACTTCATCTTCAAGTTTGTCTCCAACATTAGTCACACCATATATACCTGTCGGATATGATTCTAATAATCCTGGATGTTCCTTCATATATTTATCTAAACTCATCATGAAATCATCTAGAGTCAAGTCTGTTATTGAAATACCGCCAGATAAATCTTCTAAATCCACTACCTCTTCTTGAAGTTGTTTTAATTGATCTTTACGATATTTTAAATTCTTACTTTCTGGATTTAGTAAGTCATCTTCACCTGTTGCTGACAAATCTACCATCATCATACGATTTCTTACACGTGATTCAAGATTAATATATTCATCTAGTTCTAGATTGGGCCAAAAGTTGACCAGTTGTATATCTTTGTTCTCTGAACCAATACGATCGATACGTCCAAATCTTTGAATTATTCTAACAGGATTCCAGTGTATATCATAGTTAATTAGATAATCACAATCTTGAAGGTTTTGTCCTTCAGATATACAGTCTGTTGCAATCAGTATATCTATCTGATGGTTTACAATTGTCTTATTTGATTTTGGAGAAAAATGTATGAGTATTTCCTCAAAATCATTTCTTGCTTTAGGAATGTTCGTCTTTGTTGCTTGTGAGCCTGTGACAATACCAGAATAAATACCAAACTCGAATAATAACCAATTTGATAAGTTTTCATATAAATACACTGCAGTATCCGCAAATGCAGTAAATACAATTACTTTTTTATTTCCAGGATTTAAAGGATTTTTAATTTTATCAGTGATTTGTTCTTTAAGTTTAATTAGTTTTGCATCCTCTTCAACTTTTACTCTTGACGAGACTTGAAGTAAGTACTCTAAGGCAACTCTATCTTCTTCTAAATCGGATTTCAATCTAATAATATCTAAATCTTTAAGTTTGACTTTAACTTTGGTACCAAATTCTTGATCATCAACTTCTTCATCATCGATTTCATCATCAATATCAACTTGATAATCTAAACCTTTTTCAATCTTTAGTAGCATGGAATCCATCTTTTCCTTGATACGTTCTATTGTTAGCTTAAATGAATGAACGCTGCTTTCAAGTCGTTTTAAAATATTGACACGCATTAAATTGACTAGGTTTCGTTCGCGGTCTGATTGTTTGAAACTACCTTGTCCACCTTTAACAACTTGTTCATATTGTTTTTCATATTCATCCATCTTAGATGACATAACGTATAAAAGTGGTGAATATATTGGTAAATTTAACTTTGAAATTATTCCGTTCACTTCATTTAATTCAGGAAATCTATCCTTTTGATCAATATCAGTCTTAATAGATAATGGTTTCAGTCTATTCGGGAAATCACCAATATCTTTTGTATCGTAATACTTTTGAATGTGTTTTCGGCTTCTTGCAATTGTAACAGTGTTTAATAAATTAAAGAAATTATAATCGAGCATCGGAAGTAATGTTTCAGTTGACTGATCTTCTTTTGGTAATTTTGACCATTCACTGAAACGATACTGAGCAACACGAAGGGTGTTCTCAATGCTTTCAATACCTAAATCATTCTTAAACGCATCATCTTTATCTTCAGTAATAAACATTATCTGATTTTTTAAATCCGCTAATCGATTATTAACTGGTGTAGCTGAAAGCATTAATACTTTAGTTTTTACACCACTTTGGATGATTTCTTCCATTAATTTTTGATATCTAGTCTTTTTACCTTTTAGTGCTGGGTTATTTCGGAAATTGTGAGATTCATCAATAACTACTAAGTCATAGTTACCCCAATTTATTGTACTAAGGTTTATATCCCCAGAATATCCATTTTCACGAGACAAATCTGTATGATTTAAAACATGATAATTAAATCGATCATCAACCAATGGATTTGTTTTAGAGTTTTGTGTGAATCCTGTCCAATTGCTACGAAGTTTCTTCGGTGCCAACACAAGTACTTTAGCATTTCTTAATTCATAATATTTCATGACCGCTAATGCTTCATAAGTTTTTCCTAATCCTACCGAATCAGCAATAATGCATCCGTTATAAAGTTCTAATTTTTTAATAGCACCAACAACAGCGTCTTGTTGGAAGTTATAGAGCATTTTCCAAATTTTAGTATTATGAATGCCTGTTTTTTCTTTTATTCTTGCCATATCATCCATATTGATAAGTTTTTCATTGAATAAATGGTATAACGTAACAAAATATACCAACTCTGGGGCATTTTCTTTATAAAGGTTTTGTATGTGCTCAAGAAGAGTTTCTTTTACATCAACAACTAACGATGAATTATTCCAGATAGAATCAAAAAAGGTTTCAAATTCTTCAATAATGTGCTTTTCTGTTAATACAGTGTTGAAATCCCATCTAAGTCTATCAGAATAACCTAATCCGTCTAGTGTGAAGTTGATACCACTTCCGGATATTAAATAATTGTTATCATTTGAATTAATAACACTAATGTTACTAGATGCAATAATACCGGAATTTAAAACCGATTTTATTTCTGTTTTTTTATCTATAAACTGGTAACATCTATTTGCTATTTGATTCTGATCAAGATTATTTTTTAAACCTATCTCATATGGGAATTCAGATATTCCTTTTTCCCTTTCTCTCATTCTAAGTTGAAACTCTTTGACCTCTTTTTGATTATTTTCCAACTTTTTAATAAATGTTGGTTCATTAAATAAGAATCTTACTTTAGCAGCGTCATCTAGAACATTTTTTAGCTCATCATATGCATAAATAGTAAAAAAAGAAGATGCTACATTAATTGTTGCTTTTCTAGTAGTGTTCTCTTTTATAAATTCTCCGACTGATCCTTTTTTGCTGGTATCAAGTACAATAGACAAATCCTCACCACCTCATAAACGGTTATTTATTAAATTATAACATTTTAGTCTGGGTTTTCCTATAATATCTATGATATTGCCATTTTGTACCCATTAGATATTATTTGAATTTTAGTACATAAGAAATCGATTTTGCATTTGTTATCATTTTGTTAATGTTTAACTTTTCTCCCTAATCCGCCAATATCCGCCATGACCGGTTTTCAACCCCTACTTAAAATTAAAATGTAATCGTGTATTTAAGGCTGTAATCGTGTTACTAAATATATGATGTATACAATATCGACTGATTTATAGTTTTAATAACGATTTTAATAATTCAACTGATTTTGGAACATAGGAGAAACTTCCCTTTCGGTATGAAAAAAAGGCATGATACGAATTGTATCAAACCATTTAGTGTTATGTGTCTAATCTAAACGGGTTAATAAAATTTAGCACCCTCATTAAAATATTAACATCCCTATAATTCTGTTTCTTTCTAATATCCTCTATTAAATAGAATCTGAAATAAAAACCTTGACCACGATAAGGATTTCTGTCTTTGCTTCTTTTATGTTCGTGGTTCATCAGTGCATGTCCTGGGGTTCCAGCTTTATCTCTGACTGCTGAAACATCAAGATTTTCCTTCTTGTTTGCAGAAGGATTTTGTATTTTTTAGTTTGAATATAATCCTCTTCATTATTAGGTGATCTTCTATTCGTTACTATTTTATTTACTGGTTTTGGAATTTGTGTTACTCTCCATAAATATTATAAGCTGTTTAGATAATCCTAGAATGTACTAAAAGGTAATTTTCTTCTCTTAGCAACCATCTGAATCCAAATTATATCTGCTTCTGCGATTGATATTATTCCGTCATTAACCACTTTATGAATAATATCGTGAGTTGCGATATGTTTCAGTCCATACAATTCTACATAATATTTTACATCACGAAAATTATTACTTGCTAATACACCGTTATTCTTTTTCGATAATACGATCGCTGCTGCTTCTCCTTTACCAATCAAAGGTAATGTACTTGATCTAGTATAATCAGTTAAATCTAAATATAGGTGATTTTCTTCACTACCAACGAGAAGATCTTCTATTTTAAGATTACCATTATTAACCATCACATCGATTTTTTGTTGTAAATGAGGAACAGTTGAAATTTCATTATATACTTGTCTTGGGATAATCATATCGTTACCGAAGCAGTGAATCAATAACTGTTCAGTTCTAGTCCACAAAAAAGAAGATATGCAATCTGTATCGAAAAAGATAACTTTAGTCATAAATATCTTCTTCTCCATTATCATCAAAAACAATATCGCTTCTATATGCTTCTAACAAATATTCTTCATATTTACCTTCGGAAATTAGTCCGGAATCTTTTAATTCTAGTGCTTTTTTAAGGTATGATCCGTATGTCTTAGGTTTATCAACAGCAGCAGGCAAATATAAAGCAATATCAAATCCATACTTCTTAGCGTTTTTTAAAATGTCCCTTTTAAACTGTTCAGATTCTTCAACAGTAATGTATTCTTCTGAAATTAAGCGAATAAGTACAGCGTTTCTACTAACTCGAAAATACTGTTCAATTTCCAATATGTCTTGCAACTCAATCCTTTTTGAGCCATTGTTTGTTAACTTATTACAAAACCTAGAGAAACTCGTGTCTGGCATAAGCAAATAAGATGCAAACAAATTAGCATCCTTTTCTAATCTTGAAATGTCTGAAATGTCTAAATAGCTAATTGATGTTTTCTCTCCATCATAAAAATAATGATATAACTCATGTGCGATTGAAAAAGCTTGTCTACCTAAAGTTGAATGAGAATTTATCGCAATCAACTTGGCTGATTTTATGCATACACCACTAATTTCTTCTTTAAACGGGTAAAAAACCAACGTTATCTCTGAGTTTGTAGCAACCAATGCAACCAAATCCATTGGCGAATTATCGTCAACACCTAAGTAGTTTCGAACATGTAGCGCGCGGCGTTGTAAAACAAGTCTATCCATTATGTTTTTCCAAGATTGCATCCATTTCCATGATGTTCATAGCAATCTTATTGATTTTAGAAATATCATCAAGTGATTCCATACTTAAGTTGGTTTTTCTAAAAGATGGAGATAATTCGCGCATAATATCTGACTCCTTATATATTTCGTTGAGGGGAATACCAAAAAGCGAACACGCTTTTTCAAGATTGCTCACACTTATTGTTCTCTCTCCACTTTCAAACTTGCTTATGCTACTTTGTTCCAAATTTAAAAAATCAGCCATTTGCTCTTGGGTAATATTTATTCTTCTTCTTAATTTCTTGAAATTCTCTCTTATGATATCTTCCATAATATATTACTCCCTCCATTTACACTTAATATTATACTTCTCTCTTGTCATATTTTCAATGGATATATATTTATATTTTATGACAATAATGTTTTCGCTCTTTATTAAACTAAGTGATGACGCCTAGATTTTCAATCTACAAAAAGCCACACAACTTATCATGGTTGTATGGCATCTTGATTACTTTATTCAACTGTTACTTAGTAATTTAAATGCAATATCAAACACATAATGTTGCGTTTACATTACAAACTATCTTTTTTAGATAATACTCATTAATATATCCGCCATTTTCCGCCATAGATGATTGCAACGCTTCGTCTAAATGATCACATAGTAATCGTGTAAATAGTTAGGTAATTGTTAAAAGGATAGGAATCAACAAAATGTCTAAACTGTAAAAACTCCGATTTAAGTTCATAATATAGATTTGGAAATTGGCAGATAGGTCAAAAATGCCCTTTCTGCAAACAAAAAAGGCTTGATACTAGGGCGAATTACTAATTCGCTTATGTAACAAACCTATGCTTCTTATATGGGTTGTGTAACCTATTTTAATACAATTACGCACCCCTGATGAGAATTTGCGCACCCTTGACCTATTTTTACGCACCCCTGATGAGAATTTGCGCACCCCTAATTTTTGGCTTAACTAAGGTTTCTTTTATCTTTGTAGGTTTTTCAAAGTCATATAACGCATCATATTTAATCGTCTGTTGATTTTTCTAAAATGATTATATGTTAACTCTGCAACTCCTAGAGCTAATAAAATGCTAAATTCATAGTCTGCATCTTCATCCATCCATATTACTTGTATTCCACGATCATCTTTCCTTTCAGTATATATATCTGAACTTATCGTAGTAGTTGATTCATCTGTATTTGTAGATAGATTATATAAATCAATATATCCATTTTCATTTCTAATTTCAAAAATCGAGTCTTTAACATTATTTTTAAATATAAAATCACTATCTTTATTTACATCTAGTTTTAGTTTTATAACAGTATTTCCATTTAAATCATTAATTAAAAAATGATTTTCTTTACTTATACCGACAAACATAGAATCACTAAATAAAATAAATTCCCCATGCCTTTTTTGAATATCATAGTACTGGTCTTCTTTTCCATTGAAAGGGTTATATATTGTATACTTTGAATTCTTTTTATTTAATATGTTCGTAATTACTATATTGATAGTTTCATCAAATTTTTCGAGTAAATCTTTTTTCTTAAACTTTGTGTCATCAAACATTATTCTTTTTCGAGGTAATCTTAGCATACGATTAATTTTTGATAGTTTTTTTACACTATACTGATACTCTATAAAAAGATTACTCATGTCTTCTATTGATGTAAGCAAAGATAAAGTCTGAAATAAACGATGAACCCCATTTACGATAATGATACAAAAACAAATTTTCTTATCATTCGTATGGCTTGCCATCAAGTGTTTGGCTTATTTTCAGGGGAAGTTATCCTTGAAGATGGAAAAAAGATCATTCTT
>JAQUZN010000073.1 GCA_028691315.1 Candidatus Izemoplasmatales bacterium
TACTTGATGTGCTTCATAGTAAATATTAGAAAAATCAACGATTAGAGCTCTTGCATCTGTTGGCGTCATTCCTGCAATAACAAAATCTACTTTCCCACTAGATAAGACATCTAGTAAATAATCAAACCCTTTATTCACAACTTTTAAATTCATTCCTAATTCTTTTGCAATTGCTTTTCCAATTTCAATGTCAATTCCAACAATTGTTTGAACGCCATCAACGTTCATTGGCCATTCATATGGTGCATAATCTGCACTTGTACCCATGACAATAAATTCATCGTATGATTCATCAATTATATACGTAAAGATATTGCTTGAAGTACAACCACCCAAAAACATACTAAATCCTGTCACAAATAATAAAGCAAATACACTTAATCCTTTTTTAAACATTTTCTTTTTCTCCTTTAGAATTTTTTTATATAAAAAAAACGTCCTTGGCATAGATATGCCAAGGACGGAATAACCCGCGGTACCACCTTGATTCCAATCTTAAAAAAGAAAGGCTCTTCATAGTTAACGCCTATTAACGTTTAAACCTCATTCATTCTGATGTCAAGAAATAAAAAAATCCCTAGCATAATATGCTAAGGACGGTTATATACCGTGGTACCACCTTAATTCTGACAAAGTACATCAGCTCTTGACATAGTTAACGCCTACATACGTTTAAACCTCAGAATTTACTTCGATTTAAAAACTCCCAAGCACGTTCATAATATACCTTTACTTGTTTACACCAACCACAAGCTCTCTAGAAAATGATATGATTATTACTACTCTTGTTCATCGCTTTGAATACTATTATACAGATAATTAATATGCACGCAAGGCCTTTTTTAATGAAAGTGTTTTCAGTATAAAATTTATTTTTTATATACGCATATTCCATCTATCCAAGTTTCTAAAATCTTTATGTCTTTTATAGATAAATCATCTATAGTATACGGATTTTTATCAAGCATCACATAGTTGCTTGATGGTTTTTTAGATTCATAAGTGTAAATTATGTTGTTTTTTAAATAGCATTCAAGCGCCTCATTTAGAGAAAATGCTTCATTTTCAAGATGTTGATCTAAGAAGGGGTATTTAATTGATTTACGGTTCATCGCTACGTATATATTTTCAAATGGATTTAGATTTTCTACAGGAGCATCTGTAGAAAAGCCAACACATAGCTCATTTAAATACATTGTATGAAATAAATATGATTCAGCCTTTCTCTCGCCGATTCTTTCATTTATCACGGGAATATCGCTATTTAAAAATACCGGTTGAACAATCGCCCCGATATGAAATTCTTTCATTACCTTAATATGATCAAGGTTCGCAAGTTGAGCATGGATTATAGCATGATGATGATTAATTCTGTGAGTAATATTAAGTGATTTTATAATCGCGTTTATCACTTGATCCATAGCAGCATCACCTATTGCATGGATGGCGACATCCATACCTTCTTTATCCGCCATATGAATTAGTTCAAACAACTTTTCATCTGTAAACGTCTTTATACCTGAATTATTAGTATCATCGTTATATGGAAGTCTTAATGCTGCTGTTCTTCCGCCTAGACTACCATCGCTTAAAAGTTTTAGCGGGCCCATTTTAAATGATCCATAGTTTTTATTTACATAGCCCTTCGCAATGAAGTCTTTGAACACTTCTATATTTGGAAGATTTACCTGTTCAGTAATCTGAACTTGGATTAAATTTTCTTCATAACTTTCTAATATCGCTTTGATTACATTTTCATATGGAATATCAAATATACAAAAGTCATCACTCGCAACACTCGTGATTCCGTTTGATAGATAGAGGTCATTTGCAATTAGTAAATACTTCTTAAGTTGATTAATATCTGGTTTTGGTAAAAGATCATAAACCAAATGAATATCATCTTCCACAAAAATCCCATTTTCGAGACTAGAAGTTTCATCTAAGTTTGTATTCTTTAATTCCATTCGATGTATCATTGCCGAGTTCACAGAAATCACATGTCCGCAAGTTCTAATTAATACAATTGGAATAGTTGTTGATACTTCATCTAAATCCTGCTTTGTAATAAATCTTTTTTCAGTCAACGATTCTTGGTTCCACCCTCGTCCAAGAATAAAAGGTTCATCCAAATGTTGTTTTAAAAGGGATTGAAGATCAAGAATTGAATGAACGTCATCAAGTTTTAACAATGTTTTAGCATAACCGCAACCAAGAAAATGACAATGGGAATCGATAAAACTAGGAAATTTAATCATCTATAACACCTCAAGACTTATTATATCTTTCAAAACTAAAAATGACATCCAGTTTGCTTTACCAAGTCATTTCGTAAATAATTTCGCCACCAGATACAATTTCTGTCGATATAAATCCAACTTTCTCATATAAATTCTTTGCGACTTCATTTTCTGGTTCAAAACTAATCCTGATTTTATTTTCTTTTGAAATCGATTTCAAATATGGAATAATCAATTCCATGGCTTTTTTACCATATCCACAACCTTGGTAATTATTTCCAATCATTAAACGATATATCCATACAAGTGAGTCCTCTGAATCTTTAATTGAATACATTAAAAATCCTACCATATTATCATTTGCATAAATTGCTTTGGGAATACACTCTTCTTCATATTTAGATTGAGCAAGAGAAAAAACATTCTCGGCGATAAAATTGGTTTGTTCAGGACTTACTTTCAAAATAACAGCCTCAATATAGTTGTCTTTTGTGATTTCTTCAAGGTGAATACTATTTAGCCTTAAAGTAGTCCACGTGTCTTTATTGAGGTCCATCACTAAATGCTTTTGACCATCATAATCAAGATCGTGTTGATATACAAAGCCACACCTCTTGTATAGTGTTATCGCTTTTGTATTCAGATGATGTGGGTCGCAAGTCACAACTTTAACCGGTGTTTTATGAAACAACTGATCAAGCAGAAAACAGACTGCACGGTACCCAACATTCTTACCTCTTGCATCTGTGGTTAGCTTGATATCAAATATCCCTTTTTCACCATCTGTGTAAGTATAAAATGCTTCACCTAGAAACTGGTCTTTATGATACATTGAATAATGATGTGCATTTTTGTTTTTCTTTGTCATTTCAAGCCACTTTTGCGCTTTTTCTTCAGTATAATTTAACCCATCTGGAAAACCAACAAACTTCATCACTTCGCCAGAGTTCCACAGTTTGGAAAGGTTTTGTAAATCAGACTCATCTGTTTCTTTCATTCTAAATCGCATAGTTATTCCTCCATAAAATTTTGTTTTTACTTATCGTTTGAAAATGTGATATAATTACTTAAAGAGGTGATGATGATGATTCTATTCTTTAGCCCTATTTTTAAAGAAACATTGTGGGGGGGGTCTAAACTTGCTAAAACATTTCATTATTCAACAGGAAATACAACAGGGGAGTGTTGGGGAATTAGTGCTCATAGTAATGGATTAACTCCTGTCAAAAATGGTTTGTACTTTGGAAAAACATTAGTTGATTTATGGAACAATCATCGAGAGTTATTTGGTAATTATCCATCTACACAGTTTCCAATTTTAGTTAAAATCATTGATGCTTTTGATGATCTCTCCATTCAGGTTCATCCAAACGATGAACAAGCTAAAAAAGTTGGAGCGCTTGGAAAAAATGAGTGTTGGTATATTTTAGATGCTGACCCTTATACAAAAATTATCATTGGGCATCACGCAAAAACCAAAGGAGAGTTTGTGGAATATATTGATCATGGTGATTATCATCATTTGATTCAGGCATTTCCAATTTCAAAGGGTGATTCTTTTTACATTGAGGCTGGAACTCTGCATGCAATCTGCAAAGGCACTTTACTACTCGAAGTTCAACAGTCTTCAGATATCACATACCGTTTTTACGATTATGATCGGATATATCATGGAGAAAAAAGAGAATTACATCTTAGAGAAGCGATGAATACAGTTAAAATCCCTGATGAATTGATAAAAACAGAACTCACAAGTGCTAATTTTAAAGTGAAAATCAAAGATGTGGATAAATCAACTACATTTAAAAACTCAAAATACGGAACATTTTTTGTTTGTCTAGAAGGACAAGCAACAATTCAAAATCAAGATTTGAAGATGGGCGATTTTGGATTTGTCTCAAGTGATGAACAAACATTCACGGTGTCTGAGAATGCAAAACTAGCAATGATAACTCTTTATTAGGAATTACTCATATTATAAACAAAATTTATAAAAAAAGGTATGATTTTTCATCCCTTTTTTTTATATTCATTTTGGATTATTTCAATAATTGGAATTGAAGGATGATTTTCATACTGAATCACTTCATTTTCCCAAGTTCTTAAAGTAAAACTATCTTTTCCTCTTGATATAATATATTCAGGCAAAATTGGTGTCTTACCTAATCCATTCGGTGCATTTACAATATAGTAAGGAATTGCCATACCAGATGTATATCCTCTTAAGTACTCCATGATTTCGATACCATCATCAATGGATGTATTAAAATGCGAGGTTCCTTTTACTGTTTTTGCATGGAAAATATAATAAGGCCTAACTCTAATTTTCAGTAGTTCTTGATTAAGACAACGCATAACAAATTTATCATTATTGATTCCATTCAGTAAAACTGCTTGGTTTCCAATAATGATTCCGGCATTGGATAGTTTTTCACAAGCCTTTTTTGAATCTTCGGTAATTTCCATGGGATGATTAAAATGGGTATTCAAATAAAGCGGATGATATTTTTTTAACATTTTAACTAATTTATCTGTGATACGATATGGAAGTGTCACAGGCATTCTAGAACCAATACGAATGATTTCTACATGTGAAATCGCTCTTAAACTTTTTAAAATCCATTCAAGTGTTTCATTGGGAAGTGTGAGTGGGTCTCCACCGGTAATCAACACATCCCTTATTTCTTCATTATTTTTGATGTATTCGATGGATTCAGTAATTTTTTTTTGAGAACTTGATTTATCAATATCACCAATATTTCTTCTTCTTTGACAATGGCGACAGTACATAGCACATTCGTTTGTTGTGTTGATAATAAGTCTATCAGGATATCTTCTCGTAATCGAACCAGCAGGATTGGTAAACTCTTCGCCCATTGGGTCAAGGTTATGAAGGTCTTTTTGCATTTCCAAAAATGATGGAATCGACATCAATCTAGTTGGATCAACCATATCATCGGGGTTGATAAGAGTTAAGTAGTAAGGGCTGATTGCCCAGCGATATACTTTTGAGACTTCTTCAATGTGTCTAATTTCTAATTCGCTTAAAGGTAATATTTTTTTAAGTGTTTCAACATCCTTAATCCGATTTTTTAGTTGCCAGTGCCAATCTACAAAATCAGCCCTAGTAGCATTCAAGATTGACATTATTTTCTTCTTTCTTTCATCAATTTCTTTTGTCTTTTCCAGTCCCTTAGGAATCAGTTTTCTTGCATCTATATAATCACTAATCCTCGATTTCAAGACAGTAGCTCTATTTAGAGCAATTTGTCTTTTATCTACTTTCATAACGACCTCCTTTAAAATATATATATTTGTTTTAGAATAAGTAGTTTCTATGACAAATTTAATTATAGCATAGAGATTTCAAAAATCAAAATTATGGTCAGTTATGATTGTTACTAAGCTCGTCATCCTTGCACGTATTCCATTTGGAATCTGGCTATCTATTAAAAGATGATATTGATTAAAATTGATATTTTTTGAAGTCAGAAAATAATCTTCAATTAACTTCACTTTTTCCTCTCTACCAGAAATTAACTGATAGATTAAATACCAATCTTCAAGAAGTGAAAAATCAAATATGACCCCATTTATCAATCTTTTGTTTGTCAGCAACTTGTAAACATATGAATACTCGTCAAAAGCAATTTTGAAATCGAACATCATATCAATCTCAATACCATTTATCTTTAACTCTATCATGTGAGATGTTTTGTAAAGTGGATGCTCACTTTGTTTTTCATAATAAATATCACATACAAACAGGTTCTTCACTGCCTCATAGTCTTTGTCATTAAACAATATATCAATATCATTACATGTAGAAACAAGACCGTATGAATACAATAACAAAGAACCACCAATTCCATACTTGATATTTGCCTCATTTAGTTTACTCGTAACCAAGGAAAGGCAAGACAATATCGAATTCATTTAATCACCACTTTCAATAGTTCCATTATATCAAAAAATAAAGTATAATAGTAGTAGGGTGATAATATGATAAGAAGACAGTTTACTCGAAAAGTAATGATTGGGAATATTGAAATGGGTGGAAATAGCCATCTTCTAATACAAAGCATGACAACAACCAAAACAAAGAATATCGAAGCGACAATTAAACAAATAAAAGAGCTTGAAGCGTGTGGCTGTGAAATTGTCAGACTAGCATGTCTTGATATGGAAGATGCCTTGGCAATATCTTCAATCAAAAAATCTGTGAATATTCCACTCGTTGCGGACATCCATTATGATCACCTATTGGCATTAGAAGCAATTCGCCAAGGAATTGACAAAATCAGGATTAATCCTGGAAATATAGGCGATAAAGCCAAAATTAAAGAAGTTGTTCTAGCATGTAAAGAAAAACATATACCAATTCGAATCGGCATTAATTCTGGTTCAATTGAAAAACATATTTTAGATAAGTATCACCATGCGACTCCCGAAGCAATGATCGAATCTGCAAAGTATCACGTGTCTATCTTAGAAGAGTTTGATTTTCACGATATCGTCATTTCGTTAAAATCAACAGATATGTTAGACACAGTTGAGGCATACAAAATTGCCTCTAATATTTTTGAATATCCACTCCATCTAGGGATTACTGAAGCAGGCACCAAGTTTGGCGGTACAATTCGTTCTTCCATCGGTCTTGGAATCCTAATTTCTGAAGGAATTGGGTCAACCATCCGCGTCAGTTTGACTGATTCTCCTGTCGAAGAAATCAAAGTTGCAAAGGAAATTTTACAAAATTTCAACTTATACAAAAAACCTAGGCTCATTAGTTGTCCAACATGTGGGCGAATTGAATATGATATGATTCCGATTGCAAGGGAGATTGAAGCTTTCCTTGATACAGTTAATAAAGACATCAAAGTCGCAATTATGGGTTGTGCTGTAAATGGTCCTGGTGAAGCAAAAGATGCAAATATCGCCATTGCAGGTGGAACATCTGAAGCATTACTATATATTGATGGAATAAAAATCAAGAAAGTAAAACAGAGCGATTTGGTTGAAACCCTTAAGAATGCGATACTTAACTATTAAAAAAAGAACGCAAATCAGTTTTGCGCTCTTTTTTTATTAGGAGGAGAATTTATATAGTGACATATATTATATTTTTTTAATGAAACAAATTGATAACGCTTTTTCCACTTTCGACACGGTGAACAAGTTCTGTGTCAATTAATTTTGCTTCAAAATAGTCATCAGCACCAGCAGTAAGACAGATATTTCCAACTTCAATTCCACCATTTTTCGTCAATACGATGACATAAGTATATTTGATAAAATCTAGTTTTTTAATTTCGGAGATGATGAAATAATCTTCATCACTTTCTTCAGACATATTCAAAATAATGATATCTGGAGCATATTCTTCATTAAGATAAATCACATCTTCGAAAAGAGAGGTAAACTTAAAACTAATTTCAAGTTGACCTAAAATATCAGTTATTTTACGTTTTTCATCAAGGTTATATTCATATATAAGTGCTTTCACCTGAAAGACCTCCTCTATTTAATTAATGGATGACAGTCAGCTTCTTTAGAAAGTTGATTGATAAGCATTTGATTTTCGGTGTTTAACTGAAATAAGTAATGATAATTGAAAAACAGATTTTGAATTAAAGCAATAAAAATTGGACTTAATAACAAATCGTCATCGCATTTTCTTGAAACAAAAATAATAAAGTTATCATTTGTTAATTTGTATAGGTATTGTACTTCTTCTGAGTGAACTGTCTTTTTATATTCTACGTCAGGATTTCTCAACAAATAGTCTAATTCGCTTTCAAGTATTTCATGAACAAGCAAGCTATTGTGTGAGAAAACTTGTGCTATCCGATCTTTATTATAAATGACGTATGTAATGTCTAATAGATCTAGATCATTATACATTACGTCTAAATAGCACTTAAGTCCTTCCTCAAATGACATTGTTCTACTAATCTTCTTTCCACAACTCTTAATTAAATCACAGAATTTTTGATTTTTCATGTTGATCCTCCAAGTGTATTTATAGAAATAAAAAAAGCCCTCATCTCATGAATGCTGACATTTTTAGACTTCTCTTCCGAGAAATAAAAAAATGCCCTCATCTCGTTTGGTAAGAACATTCTCATACTTCTAGTCACCTAGAAATAAAAAAATGCCCTTATCTCACATGAGATAACGGCAACTGGCTACCATCTATCGAAGGCCCTATAGCTTTGCGTCGCTAACTTTCGCTAGTTTTGCTATTTACAAA
>JAQUZN010000008.1 GCA_028691315.1 Candidatus Izemoplasmatales bacterium
AAGACTTGTCTGGTGACGATGGCGAAGTGGACACACCTGTTCCCATCCCGAACACAGAAGTTAAGCACTTCAGCGCCGATTGTAGTACATTAGTGTGCAAGAGTAGGACGTTGCCAGGCTTCTTTCAAAAAAAGATTCCAATTAATTTTGGAGTCTTTTTTTTATTTTGATGAAATATAATCTTAAAATAATGATATTGAGCATTCTATATTAAAGAAAATGCTTGTATTCAACAATCAAAAATGATTAAATTAATAAATTAATCATATTATTTTTTATGAAAAGCCAACAAAAGTGGGTTTGTAACTGTTAATGTAATAGATGGATTGTAAATTTTTGTTATTAGAAGGGAATTTTTAATATGAAAAAGCTATTTCTTGTCATTTTGCTTCTCGCACTTTATGGTTGTAAAGAAGCAACCCCAACATTGAATGTCAATGATCATATCAAACAGTTTTTAGAAACTTATACATCAAGATTTCGTTCTACGGGTACTGACTGGGGTTTATATTCTAACTATATATTAGATGAATATGAACTACTAAACCTTTATGATATAAGTTATCCTAAAGATTATCACAAAAAGTATGACCGTCAAATTTATTCAGTAATCATGGACGATGAAATGGGATTAATCATGGAATTTATTCCTGTCATTCAAGCAATATACGATAATATGAATTATGAAAATGTTATTAATAACATTATCCAAAATGTGGTAGTAGAAGAACTTGGACCAGGGTACACCACTGTTAGTATTGAATACGTTGGTGAAAATAATATTTTCCTTCATTATATCTACGGCAATCTGATTGACGAATACTTGAGACTCGAAATCAGTGAGGATCAAAGTTGGATTTTAGAAAACTATTCAATATCTACTACTCCTCAGTCGGCTTCTCTTGGAACGTATCATTATATAATTGAAAATGTTAGTTCACAAACAATCGAAATCTATAATGAAAATGAATATTCCATGTCATTTACAAACTACATTACAAATGACTACTTTCACTATTCGAATTTAGATGGAGAATATTATCATCTCTTCACCGGAGATGATATGATTAAATATAGATATGAACAAGGAAATGAATTTATTCAAATGTACAATGATCATAGCAACTATTTTTCATATTCGAAAACAGGTAACGACATTGAAATAATGTGGCAGTTGTTAGAATCAAGAGGATGGGAATATGTAACATCTGATACGCTAAATTTACTTGGAAATGTAACAGGAATATACGTGGATGAAAAGAATATCTTTGATGCAAATACAATGAGAGCGACTTCTTTCATCTATGCAGATAGAATGTGTGCAGGATTGCTTCTTTTTCAAAATTTTACTGAAGAAACCATTACCGATGAACATTTAAATCTTAGCCGATTTGGCTTGAATTTCATCAGAAATGATTATACAGTAGAAGAAATCAATTCGCTTATGGGAAACAAACTCCAATATGCCACATCTTTTATGGATGATGTGCTAAATAATATTGGCTACACTAATCCTGGATTTGGTCAAATACTTGCAGACTCTTATTATGCCAGACTGGTAAATGTTGTTGACACTTCTATTTAATTTGAAACAAATATTCAAATGCACAATCATTGAATGTTTTCATAATAATTTCAATTTCATATAAATTGAAGTCTTTATCACCGTTTAGTTTTTTCTCCAGTGAAAATCTTGAGATAAGTAGTTTTTTTGCTAGTTCTTCAATACTAATCCTTCTCAATACCATTTCAGCTTTTAGATTGGAATAAATCATATATATCACCCATCATCATTAAATACGCAAATGCGTATATTAATTTATATAATATATGCAAAAGCGTATTTTGTCAAGAAAATAATTCATTTTATCACAAAAATCATTGCGATTGCATATTTAAAATGATAAAATACTACTAAGGATGGTGAGGTTATGACGATATATGATCGTATTGACACGTGCTTAAAAAAGACTCATCAAACACGTATTGAAATGTGTAGAGTAACTGATATATCTTATTCAACATTATCCAGTTTAATTCAAAGAAATTCAAAAGGAATGTCACTGGAAATGATCAAAAAAATAGCGAATTTTCTCCAAGTGAGTGTAGATTATCTAATCAGTGGAGAAAAGAATCAATCCTCTTTTATTCAAGAAAATAATGATGTAATTTATTATCATGAACAAGGTGAACTCCAACAAGAAATATTAAGAGTTTCGAAGGAGTTGAACATCAAAAATAGAACCAAATTACTTGCTTATGCATATGAACTTGAAGCCGACGAAAGCAAATCTTAATTTGCTTTTTTTGATGCCAAAAAAAAGCAAAAGATTATAGTTGACACACCTAGTTCCGTAGTGTATAATTATAGTGCTGTAAAAATAGTGTTATTTTGGGTTGCTTAGGCAGCCTTATAAAAATGAGACAAATGCACCTCCCGGGTGTGTGGGTATGAAAGGAGGAAAAATAATGCCTACTATTAACCAATTAATCAAGTCTGGACGTCATGACAAAATCAGAAAATCAAAAGCGCCACAATTAAACATTGGTTTTAACAGTTTGCAAAAGAAATACACCGATATTTCTTGTCCACAAAAACGTGGTGTTTGTGTACGTGTTGCGACAATGACACCTAAAAAACCAAACTCAGCGTTAAGAAAATATGCACGTGTTCGTTTATCAAACGGCGGTGAAGTCAATGCATATATTCCTGGAATTGGACACAAACTTCAAGAGCATAGCGTTGTTTTAATCTGTGGTGGCCGTGTTAAAGACCTACCGGGTGTTCGTTACCATATTATACGTGGTACCCTAGATACGACTGCTGTCGCAAACAGAATGCAAAGTCGTTCTAAATACGGAGCAAAAAGACCAGCTCCTGCTAAAAAGAAATAAAAAATCTTAAATAATATCAATTCGAAAGGAGGAGCATCCTATGCCTCGTAAAGGGAAAGTTCCAAAAAGAGACGTTTTACCAGATCCAATTTATAATTCAAAATTAGTCACTAAACTGATCAATAGCATTATGTTAGATGGTAAGAAAAATTTAGCTCAAACCATTCTTTATAAAGCTTTTGAGCGCGTAAGAGAAGTCACAGGCAAAGAACCATTAGATGTGTTCAATGATGCTTTAAATAATATCATGCCACTTCTAGAAGTTAGAAGTCGCAGAATTGGTGGACAAAACTACCAAGTTCCAGGAGAAGTTAGAAGTGACCGTAGAATTACACTTGGCCTTCGTTGGTTAGTGCAATATTCACGTTCAAGAAACGAAAAAACAATGGAAGAAAGATTAGCTAAGGAAATACTTGATGCAAGTAATGGAATTGGTTCATCAGTTAAGAAAAAAGAAGATATGCACAGAATGGCCGAAGCCAACAGAGCTTTTGCACATTATCGTTTTTAATTAGGAAGGAAATAAGTTATGGCACGCGAATATAGTTTAGATAAGACACGTAATATAGGCATTATGGCTCACATTGATGCTGGAAAAACCACGACAACTGAACGTGTTCTTTATCATACAGGAAAAATTCATAAAATGGGTGAGACTCATGATGGCGCAAGCCAGATGGACTGGATGGAACAAGAACAAGAACGTGGAATTACTATTACTGCCGCAGCAACTACCGCTTTCTGGAAAAATCATAGAGTAAACATTATCGATACCCCAGGCCACGTTGACTTTACTGTAGAAGTTTCGAGATCCTTACGTGTTTTAGATGGTGCCGTAACGGTATTAGATGCACAAGCTGGAGTAGAACCGCAAACAGAAACAGTTTGGCGTCAAGCAAATGAATATCATGTTCCCCGTGTTGTTTTTGCGAACAAAATGGATAAAACAGGTGCAGATTTCGCTTACGCTTGTAAAACGATTCATACTCGTTTAGGTGCAAAGGCTGAAGCTATTCAATGGCCAATCGGTGCTGAAGATTTATTTTCAGGAATCATTGATTTGGTTGAAATGAAAGCTTACCATTTTGATGGTGGGCAGGATGAAATGGCTAAAGAAATTGCTATTCCAAAAGATTATATGACAACAGCAGTGGATAGAAGAATAAAATTAATTGAAGCTGTTGCTGATTTTGATGAAGAATTAATGTTGCTTTATTTAGATGGTGAAGAAATCTCTCCTGAGGTTCTAAAAAAAGCTGTTCGTAAGGCAACACTAACAGTTGAATTCTTCCCAATCATTTGTGGATCAGCATTTAAGAATAAGGGTGTAAAGATGATGCTTGACGCAGTCATTAATTATCTTCCATCACCAGTTGAAGTTCCTCAAATGCTAGGTTTTAATAAATTTGGTGAAGAAGTTGTCGTAGAACATGATGATTCTAATGAATTTGTTGCACTTGCATTCAAAGTAATGACGGACCCATTTGTTGGACGTCTTACATTCTTTAGAGTGTATTCTGGAATTGCTGAAAAAGGATCATACATCATGAATACTTCGAAAAATAAAAAAGAACGTTTGGGACGTATTCTACAAATGCATGCGAACCATCGTACTGAAATTGACGTTGTATACTGTGGAGATATTGCAGCCGCTATTGGTTTAAAAGATACTACAACAGGAGATACATTATGTTCTGAGAAAACACATGTTGTTTTGGAATCCATGATATTTCCAGAACCAGTTATCTCTGTTGCAATTGAACCAAAAACGAAAAACGATCAAGATAAAATGGGGGTTGCTCTTTCTAAATTAGCGGAAGAGGATCCAACATTTAGAACTTATACCGATACTGAAACTGGACAAACAATTATTTCTGGAATGGGTGAACTTCACCTTGAAATTATTGTGGATCGTATGAAACGCGAGTTTAAAGTGGAAGCAACTGTGGGTAACCCGCAAGTCTCATACCGCGAAACAATTAAACAAACCGCTGAATGCGAAGGAAAATTTATCCGTCAATCTGGTGGACGTGGACAATATGGTCATGTTTGGGTTAGATTCGAACCGAATCCTGGAAAAGGATATGAATTCATTGATAAAGTTGTTGGTGGTGTTGTTCCTAGAGAATACATCAGTGTTATCGACAAAGGTATTCAGGAAGCTTTACCTGGTGGAATTATTGCTGGATATCCAGTTTTGGACATCAAGGCAACACTTTTTGATGGTTCCTATCATGAAGTCGACTCTTCGGAAATGGCATTCAAAATTGCAGCTTCAATGGCTTTAAAACAAGCTAAAGATAAATGTAAACCAACGTTATTAGAACCAATCATGACAGTCGATGTCGTTACTCCAGATGATTATGTTGGTAACGTAATTGGAGACTTAACTTCAAGACGTGGACGTATCGAAGGACAAGAATCTATTGGCAATGCCCAAAAGATTGCTTCGAAAGTACCACTATCACAAATGTTCGGATATGCAACAGCGCTTAGATCTAACACACAAGGTAGAGCGACTTCAACAATGCAATTCTCACATTATGAAGAATGTCCAAAATCAATTTCGGAAGAAATAATTAAAAAGCGTAATAGTTAATTATTTCACTAGAAGAACTTAACTATTGCAAAAAAAAACAAGTTGTTATACAATAATATCGATAAACAAGAGCTGAAAAAGCGAAAAAAAATAGTAAAAGGAGAATATAACAATGGCAAAAGCTAAATTTGAACGTACAAAACCACATGTTAATATAGGAACTATCGGTCACGTTGACCATGGTAAAACTACTTTAACAGCGGCTATCACTACTGTATTAGCATTAAAAGGATTATCAAAAGTTGCTTCATATGATTCTATCGACTCTGCTCCAGAAGAAAAAGCAAGAGGAATCACTATTAATACTGCACATATCGAATATGAAACTGAGAACCGTCACTACGCACATGTAGACTGCCCAGGACATGCCGATTATGTAAAAAACATGATTACAGGAGCTGCACAAATGGATGGAGCAATCCTTGTTGTATCCGCAGCTGATGGCGCAATGCCTCAAACTAGAGAACATATCTTACTTGCTGGTCAAGTTGGTGTTCCAAAAATGGTTGTCTTCTTAAACAAAGCTGATATGGTTGACGATCCAGAATTAATTGAACTAGTTGAAATGGAAATTCGTGAATTACTAGATGAATATAACTTCCCAGGAGACGAAACTCCAATTATCGTTGGTTCTGCATTAAAGGCTCTTGAAGGCGATGCAGCTTATCAAGACAAAATCTTAGAATTAATGGCAGCAGTAGACTCTTATATTCCACTTTCTGAAAGACCAACAGACAAACCATTCATGATGCCAGTCGAAGACGTATTTACAATTACTGGCCGTGGAACAGTTGTTACTGGTAGAGTTGACCGTGGAACAATTAAAGTTGGAGAAACTATCGAAATTATCGGTATCAGACCAACAAAAACTGCAGTTGTTACAGGCGTTGAAATGTTCCGTAAACTTCTTGACTTTGCTCAAGCTGGAGATAACGTAGGTTTATTACTTCGTGGTGTTTCTCGTGATGAAGTTCAACGTGGACAAGTTATCGCAAAACCAAAATCAGTTACTCCTCATATGAAATTTACGGCTCAAGTGTATGTATTAAGTAAAGATGAAGGTGGACGTCATACTCCATTCTTCTCAAACTATCGTCCACAATTCTATTTCCGTACAACAGATATCACAGGCGTTATTCAGTTACCTGAAGGTGTTGAAATGGTTATGCCTGGAGATAACATTGAAATGGTTGTAGAATTAATCCATCCAATCGCCCTAGAACAAGGAACTAAGTTCTCAATTCGTGAAGGCGGACATACAGTTGGTGCTGGATCAGTCGTTACAATTCTTGAATAATTAAAAAACCTGGGATGCTATTGCATCCCTTTTTATATAAAAAAAAGACAAACAATTGTTTGTCATTTTTTTGTTATAAATCATCGATTTTCATCTTATTTATTTCAGACACGGATTTCTTTTCTTTTTTAAATATCCTAATCATTCCAAAACAAAGAGAAATTATTGAGGGAAATACTAAAATTTCAAGCGAAATATAATCATCCTTGAATAGGAAAATAAGCCAACCAAGGAAAATGGGGAGAAAACCAAAGATGATGCTTAAAATAAAATTCCTTATTTTAATAAAAGTAAAGTATGTGTAGCCAACATAGATAATTACATAAAGTAAAGCTAAGATTGTTAATGCACCAAAAATCATATTTTGTCACCATCCTTATAATTCATGAATTTTCATTTTATCGATTTCTGAAAATTTTGCACGATCTTCCTTTTTTACCCTTAAATAGATGAATAATGCTGTTACTAGTGTAAGTGGTACAAGATAGAATACTATCCAAAAGTACTCACCAAATGGATCAGTAGAAAATATATAGAGAAGCCACATGATAACTATAGGTACGTTTCCAAAAACCATTGCCAACTTAAAGTTACTAATTTTAAAGAATAAAACACCTGACAGAACTGGATATAAGAAAAAGATAATGACGGATGCATATACTAGTATACTCATAATGATTCACTCCTTTTTGTATCTTTATATTTTGTGATTATTGTTCTTGCCGCATCAACGGTTATTTTCTCGTCAAGTGCAAGCTTTTTTACTGAACGAATAAAGGCATCTTCTGTAGTATTTTGATTTATGGTAATTTTTTGGATTAATCTGTCTAGTCGTAATCTGACAGTAGGATAAGTTACTCCATATAGTAAAGCTATCTCTTTTAATGAACCGCTTGATTCGAGGAAATGTTTAATAAATGTTAAATCTTCATTTTCTAGTTCGCTCATCCAGTCAGGAATTTCTGTGATTGCCATTTTTAACCTCCTCAAATAAAAAGATACTTTAACAATATTATAGTAACCTTTAACTTTATTAAAGTCAAGAGATAAAAATAAAAAAAACGGAAAATTATTCCGTTTCTGTATTTTCATCTTTTTTTCGGTTTTGAATAAACCATCCAGTCGCAAAATCAGTCACAACTTTTATATCAAATAAAATTGAGTCTGCTTGGCCAACCTTAAACTTTTTCACAAGATTTGCTGTTTCAAGTGCTTTTCCTAATGAATTAAAATCTGAACTGTCATATGAGTAGTCTTGGAAAGAAACCCATTTTTCATCCATTTTTGTTCCTTGTTTTTCTGGCTTGCAGGTTTCACTTAGCACTTCAGCTAAGTGGAATGCTGTTGCATTATCGTAGGAGACTCCCATCAATAATACCTTTGCATTAAGGTCATAGAGTTTTCCTAGTGGAGAGTCAAAGCCAAAAGCGGGAGTGAGTTTATGTTTTGACGTTATGTATTTTGCATTTTTCCCTTTGGCAATAAAAGAACTTGTTGGATGATTACTGCGTTTTACACCTTTATAATTTCTAAAGCATTCAACTATTCTCCCCATTCCTCTTGTCGAGAAAGTTTGTTTATCAAACGAGGGAGTATGCTCAATTATAATTGGAATCCAATCATCAGGAACTGGTGGATTAACCCACATGGATGGATCTGAATTATCACCAGTTTGACTAGGCATAACAAGGGCGCCATCAATTAACGCTTCTAAAAAAGCATTAATAACTGTCATCTCTTTTCCAATTACGAAACCCATACTTGAAAGCGATGAATGAAGTAATAATGTATCTTTTTCAGATATACCATTCATCTGAAGATCATAAATAATTCTTTGTTTAGTAATCGGTTCGATTGTATCTTTGATAACTTGTTTTTCGCTCATAGGGCACCTCTTCAATTGGAAATAGTTTTTCTTATATAAAACACTTCATTGTATAGTTGAGATAATATAGTATTTTGTTTCATATAAAACGAAAAATAAATTTAGGATTTAATCATATATATATATTATACAAAAAGCAACCAACTAATACAAGTCCAAATCTAGGTTCATCATGTTATCCTTATGTTATACGTAATTATTTAAAATGAATACGCTTTATATTTACGTAGTCAGTCATTTTGAGAAATCAAAAACAATTTATTTATGTTATAATATAAGAGATTTTATAATACTTCCGTATTATGAAGGATTATTTCTATAAAAAAGGATTTATCTATATAATAACAATAGATTCAAATATAAAGGAGTAATATGGAAAAAACAGTGAACGCTATAAGGTTTTTAGGACTTGATATGATTAATGAAGCAAACAGTGGGCATCCAGGGATTGTCTTAGATGCAGCACCAGTTATATATTCACTTTTTCAATATCATTTAAATGCTTACTCAAAACAACCAAATTGGTTTAATCGTGATCGTTTCTTTTTAGCTGCAGGACATGGTTCAGCTTTACTATATTCGACACTTCATTTTGCAGGATATGACATTCCAATGGCTGAAATAAAAAGATTCAGACAACTTGGCTCACTCACTCCAGGACATCCTGAATACCGTCATACACCTGGTGTAGATGCGACAACAGGACCTTTAGGACAAGGGGTTGCAATGGCTGTCGGAAGTGCAATTGCAGAAACTTATTTACGAAACACTTTTAATAAAGACGGTCTTGAAGTTGTTAATCATTACACTTATGCATTATGTGGAGATGGTGATTTACAAGAAGGTGTTACACTTGAAGCACTTAGCCTAGCAGGTCATTTAGGATTGGATAGATTAATTATTTTATTTGATTCTAATGATGTCCAACTTGATGGACCTACCAAAAATGCAGTGTCCGAAAACATCAAAATGAAAATGGAAAGTGTTGGGTTTGACTACCAACTAGTATCAGATGCAAATGATGTTTTGGAAGTTTCTATTGCAATCGAAAAGGCTAAACAAAGCGGTAGACCTGCTTTTATAGAAATAAAAAGCATCATAGGTTTTGGATCTCCTAAACAAGGGACATCTGCAACACATGGCTCTCCAATCGGGAAAGAGAGCACATTAAAGATGAAAGAAACATTTGGTTATTTGCTTGGTGAATTTCAAGTAGATGAGTCAGCATATCAAGACATGCAAAATCGTTTTGGGGTTCGTGGAGAACGAAATTATCTTGCATGGAAATTTTATATGGAGGAATATAAAAATTTATTTCCAAATGAATATAAACAATTAACAGATATTATTGATCATAAAATTGAAGTTGATTTTGAATCACTACTAAAACAAGAATCTATTGGTTTTGTGGAAGCAACTAGAAATTCAATTGGTAAAGTGATTCTAAAACTTTCGGAACAAATTATCTCGATGATTGGTGGTTCTGCAGACTTAACTGGATCAACTAAAGTGAAGGGAACTAATGGTAACTTTACAAAAGATACTCCGCTTGGAAGAAATGTTAATTTTGGCGTTCGCGAGCACGCAATGGCGGCTATCGTTAATGGTATGACGCTTCATTCTTTAAAAGCATTTAGTGGCGGGTTCTTTATTTTCAGTGATTATATGAAACCTGCAATTCGCCTTGCATCGCTTATGCATATACCATCTATCTTTATTTTTACTCATGATAGCGTTGCTGTTGGAGAAGATGGACCTACTCATGAACCAATTGAACAATTAAGCATGTTTAGAACACTACCGAATATGAACACAATTCGACCAGCGAATGCGAATGAAGTGAAACATGCGATTCGTTTTGCATTAGAGTCATCGCGTACACCTAGTACGATTGTCTTAACAAGACAGGATACTGTTATTTTAAATGATGTGTCATATAGTGAGTTTAAACAAGGCGCATATATCGCCAAAGATTATGATGATTTTGAAGGAATTATAATTGCGACTGGTTCTGAAGTAGAACTAGCAATTAAAGCAAGTAATAAATTGTATGAACTTGGTCACAAGGTACGTGTTGTTTCAATGCCTTGTATGGAGCTATTCATCTCGCAATCACAGGTATTACAGGAGAAGATTTTGCCTTCTTCAAAAACGAATCGTTTAGCAATTGAAATGGGATCTAGTGGTTTATGGTATCGTTTTTCAAGCAAAGTAAAAGGTATTGATACATTTGGGGTTTCTGCTAAACCGGAAGACGTTTTATCATATTTCGGATTTACTGTCGACAATATTGTTTCATTATATCTAGGAGAAAAGTAAGATGTTATTTGATTCACATACACATTTAAATGATGACTTATTATTTTCTAAAGTGGATGAAATTATTAAAGAAGCGATGACAGAAGATGTCTCTTATTTTCTATGTGTTGGCTATGATAAAACCTCATCTTTAAGGGCAATTGAGTTATCGGATATATATCTAAATGTATATGCGGCCATAGGTTTTCATCCTACTGAAGCGTTGAAAGTAACAGCGGATGACCTTGAATGGTTAGAATCAATGTTAAGTCACAAGAAGGTCAAAGCAATTGGAGAAATTGGATTAGATTATTATTGGGATTCAACTTATAAAGACATTCAGCATGAGGTTTTTATCAAGCAACTTAAACTCGCTAATAAGTATCATTTACCAGTTTCAATTCATATGCGAGATGCAACAAAAGATACATTTGATCTTATAAAGAAATATAAAGATCCTGGAATAGTAGGCGTAATGCATTGTTTTTCAGGTAGTGTTGAATCTGCTAAAGAATTTATCAAACTCAATATGATGATTTCTTTAGCTGGGCCAGTTACTTATAAGAATGCAGTAGATCCAAAACAGGTAGCTAAAGAAATTGAACTTTGTCATTTACTAATTGAGACGGACGCACCATACCTTGCTCCTCATCCTTTTAGAGGAAAAGAAAATGTGCCAAAATATGTAAAACTAGTTGCTAAAGAAATTGCTCGTTTAAAAGAATTATCTTATGAACAAGTGGCTTTAATAACAGCAGAAAATGCAAAAAGAGTGTTTCATATAAAGTAAAAAGCAAGCCATTTGGCTTGCTTTTATATTTAAAATTACTGCTGATTAGTAAGTTGCCATAATATTTTTTTGGCTTGATTCTTTTCTAACATTTCTTCTATGATAGTGAGTATGAAGAAGACGGTGACTAGTATGTCCAAGGGGTTCTCCTAGAAAATCTTTGTATAAAGCGATAATAGTTGGATTTTCATGAGACTTACGGATTTTCATTTCACCATCGACAGTATAAATTGCTTCTAGACGTTTTTGTCTGACAGCGATTGTTGTGCCATATGGCTGTCCGCCACCACCGATACATCCACCGGGGCATGTCATAATTTCAATGAATGCATAAGGTGAAGTTCCGTTCTTAACTTGTTCGGAAATGATTCTAGCATTTTGAAGGGTATGAGCAACAGCAACTTTTACATCAGTTCCACCTAGGTTCACGGTCGCCTCTTTAATTCCTTCTAGTCCTCTAACATCGGTAAAATTAAGGTTATCAAGAGGTTTCTTGTTAACTACTTCGTAAACAGTTCTTAAAGCGGCTTCCATAACACCACCAGTTGCGCCAAAAATAGCGGCTGCACCTGTTGTAATACCAAATGGATTATCGAATGGAGTATCTTCTAATGATTCAAAATCAATACCCATTTGCTTAATGATTTTTCCTAATTCTCTTACTGTTAAAACAACATCGATATCTTGGTTTACGCCATCGCTTGTCATTTCAGGACGAATTGCTTCATATTTTTTTGCAGTACATGGCATAATTGATACAACATATAAATCTTCTGGTTTGATGTCAATTTTTTTTGCATAGTATGTTTTTGCAAGTGCACCGAACATCTGTTGAGGAGATTTACATGTCGATAAGTTTGGAAGAATTTCTGGATAATAAGTTTCTGCAAACGAAATCCAACCAGGGCAACAAGAAGTCATCATTGGTAATGTTCCGCCATTTGTGATTCTTTGAATTAATTCATTTCCTTCTTCAATAATGGTTAAGTCTGCAGTAAAATCAGTGTCAAATACATCATCAAAACCTAGAAGTTTTAATGCAGAAACGATTTTACCTGTAACGATTGTTCCAGCTTTTAAGCCAAGTTCTTCCCCTAAAGATACTCTTACTGCAGGGGCTACTTGAACAATTACTCGTTTTTTATCATCATTAATTGCTTTCCATACTTTATCTGTATCATCTTTTTCAAGAATGGCACCTACAGGACAAACGCTTGCGCATTGTCCACAAAATGTACAAAATTCATCTGATAGATATCTTCCAAACGCTGGAGTGATTTGCATTGAATGTCCGCGCCCCATAATTTCTAGAACATTAACAGATTGAACAGATTTACATACTTCAATACATCTTCCACATTTAATACAACGATTTGGATTTCTAACGATTGCAGAATTATGATCATCAATTGGTTCCATCTTTAAAACAGATGGGAACCTAAATTCATCAATTCCAAGAATGTTGGAAAGGTTTTGAAGTTCACAACTCATATTTTTTGCGCATGCGTTACAGTTAGTGTCATGGTTCGCAAGTATTAATTCAGTGATCGTTTTTCTAGCATTTAGAACTCGAGGTGAATTTGTTTTAATTGCCATTCCTTCTTGAACTGTTGTAGAACAAGAAGTAACTAATCCTTTTTTACCTTCAATTTCGACAACACAAACGCGACATTCGGAATTAATATGAAGTTCTGGATAGTTACATAATGTTGGAATCTTAATATTATACTGTTTTGCGGCATTTAAAATGGTTGTACCATCTTCAACCGTAACAGGTGTGTTATTTATTTTAAGATTTATCATAGGGCGCCTCCTTAAAGATTTACTGGATGGTCAATCCGGTCGAGGAATTCATCACGGAAATAACGAAGTGATGAAATAATCGATGTAGGAGAGGTTTGACCAAGTCCACAAAGTGAAGTTTGATGCATCACTCTGGCGAGTGATTCAAGAGAATCTAAATCTTTTGTCGTCGCTTCTTTGTTGATGAATTTCTTTAATATGATTGATAGTTGAACGTGACCTTCTCTACATGGAACACATTTTCCGCAAGATTCATGTTCAAAGAAATGAACCGTTTTTAATAAAATATCAAAAAGATCAAATCTGTCATCCATAACGATAATTGCGCCTGCTCCAGTCTTAGATTCAAACTCTTCAAAGCGCTCGTAGTCGATAATCATATCTAACATATATTCAGGAATGATTGGGCCGCATGATCCTCCAAGTTGTACCATCTTGATTTTACGATCATTTTTAACTCCGCCGCCAAAATCGTTGATGACATCGCGAATTGGTACACCAAAAGGTATTTCGAATACACCTTTGATTTTCGTATTTCCTGATAAACAAATTAATTTTGTGCCAGTAGAAGAAACTGTTCCTACTTTCGCAAACTCTTTACCAGTTATATTGATAATAACTGGAATGTTTGCGAATGTTTCTACATTGTTTATTAATGTTGGCTGAGAAAAAACACCTTTTGATGTTGGGAATGGTGGTTTAACTCTAGTTCTTCCTGGTTTTCCTTCGATTGATTCAATTAATGCAAATTCTTCTCCGCATACATAAGAACCAGCACCGCTTCGAATTTGAATATCAAAATTGAAGTTTTTCCCAAGAATTTTATTGCCTAAGAAGTTATTAAGTTTAGCCTCTTCAATAGCGTTTTTCATAATTCGTATTGCTTCTTGATATTCACCTCGAATATAAACGAAGCCCAAAGTTGCACCAGTTGCATAAGCAACAATCGTCATTCCTTCAATTACTTGGAATGGATCATTTTCTAATAAAGTTCTATCTTTGAAGTTTCCTGGTTCACCTTCATCAGCATTACAGATGATGTATTTAGGAATATTGGTTTCTTTGGCAAGTCCCATCATTTTTAGATGAGTTGGAAAACCAGCTCCTCCACGTCCGCGAAGCTTAGAAGTTTGTACTTCTTCAATCACGGTAATTTTTTCCATTTTAACTGCTTTTTTTAGTGCAGTATAACCGTCAGTTTTAATAAAGTCCGCAATCGACATTGGATTGACTTTTCCAAATCGTTTGGATATGACTTTCATTTCCATCATTGCATGTACACTCTGTATTCCGCTAAAATAGCTTTGATTTTGTTGAGAGTGAGATTTGTATATGTCTTATCATCAATTCTCATAGCAGGTGCTTGGTCGCACTGGCCAATACAACTTGTGTATTGTAGTGTAAACTGACCATTTTCAGTGGTTTCATTTACTTTAATACCAAGTTCTTTTTCTAAAATCTTTACTACATTAATATCAGAAGCAACATGACAAGGAACTCCTTGACAGACTTGAATGATGTGTTTTCCTTTTTGGTCTACACGGAAAAAAGTATAGAACGATATAACGCTACATACTTTGGCTTCTGATAAATTTAAGTATTCTGCAATAGTTTTAATTTCTTCGTTAGAAATTAAATGATTATTTTTTGCAGTTTGAAACTCAAGAAGAATTTCAATTAAACTTTCTTCTTTTTGTGGATACTTATCAAGTATCTTTTCTAATAACATATGGTCCTCCTTTAGACAAAAAAATAGTGATTTGGAAAGGATGGTACCCTAGTTGTGTTTTTCTAAGCTGCACGCAAATGTAAAATAATATTTTAAGTATCGTCTTTGGGTATTATCCTAACTAAATCCTGGATTAATACGGGTTTGTAAGCAATCTCCGATTAAAAAAATAAATTGATGCTTTTGGACGATTTTCAGTAAAAAATTTACCTCCTCTTATAAATACTTGTAAACTCTAAGTCCATTAAAGATTCCAATTAACAATGTGTCAATGCTTAATATCGTTTTTTTTAGGTCGTTGTTGTAAAAAAGCGGTTTTTTTGGTAAAATAGAGTAGAACTAATAGGAGTTGAAATCATGGGCTTAACAGCTGGAATTGTTGGTTTGCCAAATGTTGGCAAATCGACATTATTTAATGCAATAACAAAATCAAAAGTACTTGCGGCAAACTATCCGTTTGCGACTATTGACCCTAATATTGGTGTCGTTGAAGTTCCGGATAAAAGAATTGATGCGCTTGTCAAAATGTACAATCCAAAAAAGACAATTTATACAACTTTTGAATTTACTGATGTAGCCGGTCTAGTGAAAGGCGCGTCAAAAGGTGAAGGACTTGGAAATCAATTTTTAAGTCATATTAGAAGTTGTGATGCGATTTGTCAAGTGGTTCGTTGTTTTGAAGATTCAAATGTCATCCATGTGGAAGGTACTATTGATCCACTTCGTGATATTGAGACAATTAAAATTGAACTTATATTATCAGATATTGATTCAATTGAAAAAAGAATTCCAAAAATTCGTAAACGTGCCGAATTAAAAACTGATAAAGATGCTGTGTACGAATATGAAATATTGCAAAGAATTAATGTTGGGTTGTTAGCTTCAACCCCAATTAGGTCTCAAGAATTATCAGAAGATGAGCGTAAGTTTATCCGTAATTTTAGTTTTTTGACCGCAAAACCGATGCTTTATGTATGTAATGTTTCTGATGACGAACTTGTTGATTACTCTCAAAACGATTTTGTGAAGAAAGTTGAAGCACTTGCTATACTTGAAGGTGCTAAATGTTGTGTAATTAGCGCTAAAATTGAACAAGAACTTTCTGAACTAGAAGACGATGATAAAGCGATGTTTTTAGAAGAACTTGGCGTAAAAGAATCAGGGCTTGTCGATTTAATCAATAAGAGTTATGATATGTTAGGACTTCAAACATTCTTAACAGCAGGAGAAAAAGAAGTTAGGGCTTGGACCTTTAAAAAAGGGATGAAAGCACCTGAATGTGCTGGAATCATTCATTCCGATTTTGAAAAAGGATTTATCCGTGCGGAAACGATTTATTTTGATGATTTAATTTTTGCTGGCTCTGAAGCAAAAGCAAAGGAATTAGGAAAATTTCGTCTAGAAGGAAAAGATTACATAGCCAAAGATGGAGATGTTTTTCATTTTAGATTTAACTTATAAGGAGATTTTTATCGTGGAGCAAGAAGAATCAGGTAAAGTGATTTATGAAGAAACGTATGGCATATTTTCTCTTCAAGAAGATGAAGTAGCCAACTTAATTAATAAGAATCTACCTGTATATAAAAATGTCTTTGTTGATATTAATATGGATAGTGGAATTCCATATGTGAGGGTTCAAAGCGATGATCAAAAGCATTTTGTAAGGGTAATTAAAGCCCTTAAGAAAAGTTTGGCTTTTTTTATGATGACTTTGCCTAACAAAACTTTTGAAGAGATGCTTGTGGAACTACTCATTCAAAAACGCATCAAAATATCTACCGCTGAATCCATGACTGGTGGACTCATTGCATCAACTCTTGTTGGTGTTCCTAATGCATCATCGGTCTTACAAGAGGCATTCATTGTCTATTCAGATGAAGCAAAACAAAAAGTGTTAGACGTAAGTCCATTTTCGCTTGAGACTTATGGCGTTTGTTCCCAAGAAGTTGCTAGAGAAATGGTAGAAAAGTTATATTTATTAACAAATGCTGAAATATGTATTAGTGTTACAGGCATTGCTGGGCCAACCGGTGGCGATGAAACAAATCCTGTCGGTAGTGTATATATTGGTTTGAAAACATTTAATCAAACTGAAGTTCTTTTTCATAAATTTAGAGGAGACCGAAATCAAGTTAGAAAATTAGCTACTATGACAGCCATATGTAAAGTAATACTTCATTTTATTCATTAGGGGGACTTTATGTTTATTTCAAAGTTAAGCAAAAAACAAGCACTTCTCTTTTTTGCACTAACATATATTGTTGCTTTTATTGTTGGGTGGATTGTTCAATATATCTTATTTGGCCCTAATTCTCCGTTATGGATGAAGTCACTTATCCTTGATGTAGTCGCAACCATTGTGATATGGGTGGTAGGTTTAGTTATTAAAAATCAAAGCATATATGACCCTTATTGGAGTGTTTTTCCGCCAGTTTTATTGGGGTATTGGATGATAGTTCAAAAAATTTCCATCTCTTTTTTGAACCTTCTATTATTCATTTCAGTTTTAGTTTGGAGTGTACGCTTAACTTATAACTTTGTAATTAATTTTAGTGGATTTAAATATCAAGATTGGCGATACGTGATGTTAAAAGCAAGGAAACCTAGATTATGGTTTTTTACCAACTTGTTTGGAATTAACATGATGCCTACATTGATTGTTTTTATTCAAATGCTTTCTTTATTACAAGTGATTGGTTATACAGGAAAAGTTAGTTTCATCTTTATAATTGGTGTCTTTATTTCGCTAGGCGCAGCTATTTTGCAATATATTTCAGACAAACAAATGCGTTCTTTTAGACTTTTACATTCAGCTCAAAAGGCATGTATGAGAGAAGGACTTTGGGCTTATTCAAGACACCCTAATTATTTTGGCGAGGTTTCATTTTGGTGGGGATTATGGGTTATGTATATAGGAATAACTGGAAACTTTGATTTTTATCTAGTGTCGCCTATATTAATGACTTTGTTATTTATACTTATTTCAATTCCTATGATGGAAAAGAAGATATTATCGACTCGACCAGAGTATAAAGATATTCAAAATGAAATCAGTGGATTTATTCCAACTTTTTGGAGAAAACAAAAGCAGGGCGAGTCGGTTTTAAATGAACAGTCATTTTAGCTTTCAATAAAAAATAATACAAAAAAATAGAGAAGAAGCAGTTGTCTTTGGACAACCTGGTTTGATAAAAATGACACAACTTTGGAATAAAAATTTTACTATTTTAACGATAGGATCTTTCATCTCCGCGCTTGGCAGTGCGGCAGCTGGAATATCCTTTTCTGTATTAATATTTATTGAAACTCAGTCACCGCTTTTGCTAGCTATTTTTACAATTGCGAATATTATTCCTAGATTAATATCCAATTTTGTTGTAGGACCATTTGTAGATAGACATTCGCGTGTAAAAATGATTTATTTAATTGATTTCTTTTATAGTGTCATTTTTGCAATAATTGCAATTATTTTATTTACAGGGTTTTTCAATGTATGGGCATTTATGGCAGTTGCTGGTTTTATAGGTGTTATCGATACGTTGTATCAAACCGCATTTATGAGTTTGTTTCCAGAGGTAATTCCAAAAGGCAGACACTCTCAAGCATATTCTATTTCAAGTTTAATTTGGCCTATTTCTGCGGCTATAATGGCGCCTGTGGCGATGCTTTTTATTGATAAGTTTGTCTATGGCGTGGCAATTCTTATGGTATTTAATGCCGTTACTTTTGTTGTTACTGCAACGATGGAAACAATGATTCATGCAGAGGAAAAATTGAATACTTCTCCAGTTATTCGGTTTCAATTTGTTTCTGATTTAAAAGAAGGATTAGATTATTTCAAAAAAGAAAAAGGGATTTTAGGAATTGGACTACTCTTTATGGTCTTTTCTTTTGTATACTCTGTTTCTGATTTGCTTAAAATGCCTTATTTTCAACAGAGTTCAGTTTATACACTGGTAAACTTTTCGTTTTTGATTTCTGCAGGAGCGATTGGTAGAGTTGTAGGTGGTCTCTTTCATTACTTTGTAAAATTACCAACCCATTCAAAATTTAAAATTGCAGTAGTGGTGTATTTCACGGTAGAAATACTGAACGCAGTAATGCTTTTTACACCATATTTTATGATGATCATTTTTTCCTTTATTATTGGGGCTTTATCTGTTACATCCTTTAATATCAGAATGGCTGCGACGCAAACATATATTCCTTCTGAGAAACGTGGAAGAGTAAATTCAGTTCAAAATCTACTATGGAATATGGGGGCTATTATTGGAACAGTCATCATTGGTTTAGTCGCTGAATATACGGATTTAAGTTACCGAGTTATCATCTTAGGGGTTGCTGTATTTTCGATATCTGCAATCTTCTTAATACCGATTCGATCAAAACAAGAATTTATGAAGATTTATAACGTAGAAGTCTAAAAAAATGTCAAACTTGGATAGACTAATTGTGGACAAAAAGTTTATCTTATGTTATAATACCAAGGCGTGAGAATAAACTCTCATCTGCTTGCTGCAAATGCAGCCAATAGACCATAAGGAGGAAAAAAATGAGAAAGTATGAAATTATGTACATCATTCGTCCTACACTAGAGTTAGAGGGAAAAAAAGCATTAATTCAAGAATTAAATGCGATCCTAACTTCTAGAGGCACAGAAACTGTGTCTGTAAACGAATGGGGCACAAGAGAACTTGCTTACGAAATTAATAATTTCAAAAAAGGGTACTATGTTGTTTTAACAGCACTAGCAACTCCAGAAGCAACTGTTGAACTCGATCGTGTCATGAAAATCAAAGAAGACGTTATTCGTCATATTATTATCTCTAGAGAAGAAATGTAATTTAAGGGGATGACAAAATGTTAAACAAAGTCGTTTTAATTGGTAGATTAGCCAGAGACCCTGAGTTAAGATACACAACGAATAACAACATCCCAGTTGTATCGTTTACTTTGGCGGTTAGTAGACCATTTCAAAGTAAAGATCAATCCACAGGTGATAATAATAACACTGCGGACTTTATTAATTGCACTGCATGGCGTAACCAAGCAGAAAACGTTAGTAAATATATCCAAAAAGGATCTTTAGTAGCGGTCGATGGCCGTCTTCAAACAAGAGACTATATGGATGAAAAAAATAACGTAAGAAGATATGTAACTGAAGTTGTTTGTGATAGTGTTGTATTCTTAGAATCCAAATCACAACGCGAAAATTCTTCTAATGATTCAAACACACAAAAATCTAATGATCGATTCGAAAAAAATCAAAACGATGATGATAAAATTAAAAATATCAATATCATCGAAGACGATTTACCATTCTAAAAGGAGGACTAGTTAAAATGTATACTAAACCACAAGGCGAAAGAAGCAATTCTCGTCCTGGCGGAGCTCGTCGTAAAAGCCGCAAAAGATGCTATTTCAGCGATAATAAAATTAAATATATCGATTTCAAAGACTTTGAAGTATTAAAGAAATTTATCTCCGAAAGAGGTAAAATTCTTCCAAGAAGAGTCACTGGAACGAAAGCTTATTATCAGAAACATTTAGCAGTTGCGATTAAGAGAGCACGCTTTATGGCATTACTTCCATTCGTAAAAGACTAACAAAAAATAAAGGACTCGTTTGAGTCCTTTTTCTTACCTTATTACATAGATATTTCTTGTATTTATCGTAGTTTGTTTATGATGTTTTTGTGAATGCATGTGTGAAACACTTGAGTTTTTTTTGTTTTAGGCTATAATTATTCAGTAAGTGGGTGAAAAGATGAACAAAATTAGTTTTGATCAAAAATTACTGTTATTTATTAAAAAAAGCCCAGTAACTGCAACGTTAATGATACTTAATTTACTGATGTTACTTGTAACTTATATTGTTGGTGGGTTTGAAAATGATGTATTTGTAAAACTTGGAGGGTTAGCTCCAATTCTAATTACCGATACCCATGAATATTACCGGTTATTAACTTCAATGTTTTTACATGCAAGTCTTCTTCATTTCTTAAGTAATATGCTGGCTTTATATCTATTAGGAATTGCTTTAGAAAAAACAATGGGTCCAGTTCGTTTTACGCTTCTTTACTTTATATCAGGACTTGGCGCAAGCGTTGCGATTGTATTATTTGCAGAACCTCTTCGACTAACAATTGGCGCAAGTGGCGCAATTTATGGAATCGTTGGCAGTCTACTATATATCACATTTGCTAGACCTTTATGGTTTACTCCACAAAGTGTTCGGTCTATTCGGTATATGATTGTTTTGAACTTATTCATTACGGTTATTGTACCCAATGTATCAATTGCTGGCCACATTGGCGGATTGATTGTAGGTGTGTTACTTTCATTCATCCTAATGCCTAAAAAACCTTATTTTACAAGATTTATTCGTGAATACAACAATGGATATGAAACTGTGAATAATGGCGATGATTATACTGTGTCTTAGCAGTAATCATCGTTTTTTTTAGGTGCATTTCATTTTTAATTACGAAAGAGAATATGGTTCTTTTCCAGTTTGTATTTTTAAACTTTTGTGATATAATATGAGTGATAATTTTTGTTTTAGAGAGGTAAGAATATGAAAATACGTTCTATCGTTTTCATTCTTGTATTAAGTATCTTCTATACGCTTGCAAGTGCCTTTGGTTTCATTTATTTCGATGAAACATTTTCATTATGGTATAAAGTACTTTATGTTGTAGGTGTTACACTGATTCCAATGATTTTTTTGTTAAGTGTTCTTTTTAATAGAAAAAGACGAGTCAGAATTAGAAATTTAGAAGAAAAAATCAAAGAAATGAATTTGTTAAATAAAAGACTTAATAACTCTGAAGATATTGCGTTGAACTATTTGCCTGTCGGTATGGTAATTTATGATGAATCATATACGATTTCATGGGCCAATAATGCAGCAAAAGAGTATTTTTCTAACGTTTTAACCGGTCGTAAATTAAGTGTAGTTCATGAAGAACTTGCAAAAATAGTCGAAAAACGTGAAGGAAAATCAATTGTTAAAATTTACGATGTTGACTATGAGATGATTCATTATCCAAAGAATAAATGTGTATATTTGTTCGAAGTATCAGAAAGAGAAGAAATTAAAAAACGTTTACGAGAAAAAATGAATGTGGTTGGAATTATGAGTTTAGATAACTTTTCTGAAGCCACTCAGAATTTAGATTTTCAAGAGAAAACAACAATTCAAGGTAAATTTCTAAGTGCGATTGATAACTGGTGCAAAAAGCATCACATTTACTTTATCAATTTGAAAGCAGAAAAATCTATCCTTTTGTTCACAAGAAAACAGCTTGACAGCTTAATGAAAGAAGAGTTTTCGATTATTGATGAAGTTACTACCATTTCAAATTCTAATGAGATTCGCGTCAGCTTATCTTTAGGAATTGCGACAATGGATGGCGATATTGATTATTTAGGCGAACTCGCAGAAGAAGCTTTAAAATTAGCTTTAGGCAGGGGTGGAGATCAAGTTGTTATCAATATTCAAAATCAACCACTTAAGTTTTTTGGTGGAAAAACAAATACGATTGAAAAACGAACTAAAATTACCGCAAGGATTAATGCAAGAGCTTTATCAGAATTAATCCAAAAACATGATAAAGTCTATATTATGCCACATAAAACAACCGATATTGATGCCCTAGGCGGAAGTGTTGGCTTGTTACATATTGCTTTATCAGAAGGTAAAGATGCTAAAATTATTTTAGACTTTGATGATATTGACCAAACTTGTCAAAAAGTAATCAATATGTTAAACCGAGAATATGTCAAATTACTGTCTTACTTTATTGATCCTGAAGATGCACTGGATGAAGTGAACCAAGACTCGTTATTGATTCTTGTGGACCATCATAGTCCAGTTCAATCAAATGCCCCAAAGATGATTGAAAAAACGAAATTTGTAGTTGTTATTGACCATCACCGCAGAATGGATAACTTGTTAAATGAAGTTTTGTTAAACTATGTAGAGCCTTACGCTTCTAGTTCGGTTGAACTTGTGATAGAACTTATTGAGTTATATCACAAAGCAATTGATATTGATCCATTTGAGGCCACAATGATGCTTGCAGGAATGATGATTGACACCAACAATTTTTCTTTTAGAACTGGTGTGAGAACTTTTGAAGCTGCGGCTTTATTAAAACAATATGGCGCTGATCCATTTAAAGCAAGACTGATTCTAAGAGAATCTCTTGATGATATTAAGACAAAATCAAACCTTGTAAATCAAGCACAAATCTATCTGAATCACTTTGCAATTACCGCTCTTTCAGAAGATATGAAAACAGATAGAGTTCAGCTTGCTAAAACAGCTGATGAACTCTTAGAAATCGACAATATTATTGCCTCTTTTGCATTAGGTAGTTTAGGCAATGACACAATAGGTATCTCTGCTAGAAGCGTTGATAAGTTTAACGTAAGTGTTATTATGGAACAATTTGGAGGGGCTGGTCATTTAAATAATGCAGGTGCTCAAATTGTTGGATCAAATATGCATGACTTAGTCAATAAAATTGAAGGAATTTTAAATACAACTTTCAAGGAGGAATTAACAATGAAAGTAATTTTAGTAAAAGATGTTAGAGGGAAAGGCAAAAAAGGTGAAGTAATTGAAGTAGCTAGTGGGTTTGGAAACTTCTTATTGTCCTCTAAACAAGCGATTGAGGCAAGCAACTCGAACTTAAAATCAATCGAAGATGAAAAAGCGAAAGTTGAAAAAGAAGCTTTACAAGAATTTGAACTTGCAAAGAAATTAAAAGATGAAATTGAAAACAGTCCAATCAAATTATATGTAAAAATAGGTGAGACTGGAAAGTTATTTGGCGCAATCAATTCAAAACAAATTGCAGAAGAGTTTAAAGTACAGTATAATATTGAAATAGATAAACGCAAAATCGTTTTAGAAGATAATATTCATTCTCTTGGAAGTTTCAAAGTTCAAGTGAAACTTCATAAAGACGTTCAAGCTGTTATCAATTTACAGGTTTTAGAAGAGAAATAAGATTTTGGAGGCATTTATGGAAAGAAAAGTTCCGCAGAACATTGAAGCCGAACAAGCTGTGCTTGGAGCTGTGTTCTTTGACCAAATGGTAATGAAAACCATCATTGATAAATTACAAGAAGAAGATTTCTATTCCCCAAATCACCAGGTGATTTTCAAGGTCATGAAGTCTTTATTTCAGGATGGAATTTCCATTGACTATACAACTTTATCTGACCGCCTTGAAAATCAAAGTAATTTAGTAAAAGCGGGTGGAATTGAATATATCACCGGTTTAATTGATGCCGTTCCTTCGATAGCAAATTTACTGAATTACATTAATATTGTTAAAGATAAATCAATCGTAAGAAAAATCCAAGATTCTTGTCGTAGAATTATTGAAGATTCTTATGTAACTGAAAATACACCAGATTTTATCGATGATGTAGAAAAAGATATCATCGCTATTACCAAAGAAAAAAGAACCACAGATTTTAAACAAGTTGGTGAAATTGCAGCTTTACAAGTTGAAAAGATTGCTGAACAAGCACAAATCGGTAGTTCGGTAACTGGTCTTGACACCAAGTACCATGAATTAAACAAATATACACTTGGTTTACAGCCTTCAGATTTATTAATTGTTGCGGCCCGTCCTTCGATGGGAAAAACCGCATTTGCCTTAAATCTTGCCTTAAATGTTGCGAAGAATTCAGATAAACCACATGTAGCTTTCTTTAGTTTAGAAATGGGTGTTGACCAGCTTGTTATGCGTTTACTTAGCTGTCAAGCACAGGTCGATAGTTTTAGAATGCGTCAAGGTTTACTATCAAGTCAAGAATGGGAAAAAATCCATTATGCAGTTGATGCTTTATCATCGCTAAATATGTATTTCGATGATTCGGGAACAGTTAACGTTTTGGACCTTCGTAGTAAATGCCGAAAGTTAAAACAAGATGATAAACTAGATTTAATTGTCGTTGACTACTTACAATTATTAAGTGGATCTAAACATAATCAAGCAAACCGTGTTCAAGAAGTATCCGAAATTAGCCGTGTGCTAAAAGAGACAGCAAGAGAATTGAAAGTACCGGTGGTCGCTTTATCACAGTTATCAAGGTCTATCGAACAAAGAAAAGAAAAACAACCAGTCATGGCCGACTTAAGAGAATCAGGATCAATTGAACAAGATGCGGATATCATTATGTTCTTATATCGCGAAGATTATTATGAAGAAAACACGACAAGAAAAAATCATGTCGATATTTCAATCGCTAAAAACAGATCTGGTACGATTGGTAAATTTGAACTGCTATTTAATAAAAATATGTCTACGTTTAGTAATGTCCATACCTCATCATCAGGAGAAGCTTTTGAGAAAGACTCCTATGTAGAAGACATCTAGCAGTCTAGGGACTGTTTTTTGTTTGATTTAAAATGGAATAAAATAAATGTTAGAGGAGAAATATATATATGTTAAGTGAAAGATTAGATCAAATCGAGTTGCGTTTTGAAGAAGTCAATAAACAATTGATGGATCCAAACAATTCAACCGATGTTAAAAAAATTACTTCGTTATCAAAAGAATTAAGACAACTTGAAAAAATGGTTGTTAAATATCGTGAGTATAAAACATTATTACAAGAAGCGATAGATTTAAAAGAAATGGTTAAAGAATCTGAGGGGGACATTCTTGAAATGGCTGAAATGGAACTAGAATCCATCCATGAAAGAATTCATCTATTAGAAGAAGAATTACACTTGCTTTTAATCCCTAAGGATCCAAACGATGAAAAGAATGTTATTGTTGAAATTAGAGGTGCCGCAGGTGGAGATGAAGCAAATATCTTCGCAGGTGACCTATTTAGAATGTATAATAAATTTGCTGAGTCCAAAGGTTGGAAAGTGGAAATGTTATACGCAGATCCACAAGAAGCAGGTGGATTTTCCCAAATAGAGTTTATGATTAGTGGCGACTCTGTATATTCATATATGAAATATGAGTCTGGTGTTCACCGCGTTCAAAGGGTTCCATTAACTGAATCAGCAGGTAGAATTCATACTTCTACATCAACTGTTTTAGTGGTACCTGAAGCAGAAGAATTCGAATATGATGTCGATATGGCAGATATTCGCGTAGATACATTTTGTTCAAGTGGACCTGGCGGACAATCAGTTAATACGACAAAATCAGCCGTAAGATTAACCCATGAGCCAACAGGAACGGTTGTTCAATGTCAAGATGGAAAAAGTCAACACGAAAATAAAGCTTCTGCTTTGAAAATCTTAAGATCGAGATTATATGACAGGATGCTACAAGAAAAACTGGATAAAGAAGGCGAAGAAAGAAAAAGTAAGATTGGATCTGGTGATCGTTCCGAAAAAATCAGAACCTATAATTATCCACAAAACCGGATCACAGATCACCGAATTAATTTTACAATTCAACAGCTTGATCGCATTATTGATGGTCGTTTGGACCCGGTAATCGAAGCGTTAATTGCAGAAGAGCAAAAACGAAAGCTATCGAAAGTAGAAGAATAATGGCGACATATCAATCAGCCTTAAAACAAGCGGAAAAACTATCAAGGGCGAATCATCTAGAAGCTTCCGCTGCGAAACTTTTGTTACTACATTTTTCGAAACTTGAACCAACAGAGTTATATTTAAAATTCACAGAAGAGATGCCAGAAGAGACAAGATTAGAATTTGAAAAGGGACTCCATTCATATGTTTATGACGGACTTCCCGTTCAATATATTTTAGGGTATGTGTATTTTTATGGATATAAATTTTTAGTCGACAAAAACGTATTAATCCCAAGGTTTGAAACCGAAGAGTTAGTCGCTAATGTATTAATTGAGTATGACCGTTTATTTGATGGAAAACCAGTTAAAATTGTTGATATAGGAACTGGTAGTGGGTGTTTAGCCATTGCCTTAAAATTAGAAGAACAGAAATTTGAAATGTATGCATCAGACATTTCGCTTGAAGCCTTATCTGTAGCGAAAAAAAACGCGCTATCGTTAAATACTCAGGTTACTTTTATCGATGGTGATATGTTAAAACCATTTGCAGGTATGAAGTTTGACATTATTGTTTCTAATCCACCATATATTCCTGTTTCTGAAGAAGTTGCAAAAATTATTTCTAACAATGAACCGCATATTGCTTTATATGGCGGAGATAATGGTTTGAAATTTTATGAAGAGATTTTAAAAAACGCAAAATCAATTCTAAATGAAAAATCGATGATTGCATTTGAACATGGATTTGATAAAGCAAATGAGTTAACTGTAATGGCTAAAACGTATTTTCCTGATGCTCAAGTTTTCACAATAAAAGACATGCAAGGAAAAGATCGAATGACTTTTATAATAAATAACTAGACCAACGAAATTCGTTGGTTTTCCTTTTTAATATTGTCATTATTTAAAGTGATTTTTTATACTTGAATACTCTTAAAAGGGGTTTACCTATGATATAATTAAGATACATTGCCGATATTATATCTATGGAGCGAATATGATAGACATTACACAAAAACAATTAGATAATCAAGAGATAGCTCTGATGGGTATTAAAATTGCAAGTGAATTATTACATATCAGTAGCGTTTGTACAGATTTTTTAGGTGAAGATTTTTTTGGAGGTAAACAAATTAGTTCTTTATTTATCCCCAGCATTTATAAAATCGTTTTTAACACCCTTTGGATGGAAAAAGTAAATATGGAAGAAGTATTAGCATCAGCTTTCCATGAAACAAGACATGCATATCAAAAAAGATGCGTTGATTTTCGAAATCGTAATGACTTTAAAGAGGATAAGGAAACGATTAATCTTTGGGAAAATGAATTTTGGGATTATGCTATTCCAAAAGATGGTACCAAATGTAATGAATCTTATTTGCACCAATCAATTGAAATCGATGCGATTGCGTTTAGTCATATGTTATTGCTTCATCTGTTTTCGATAAAAACGGTGATTCCCAAGAGTGTTAAGGATCAGGTTATAGAAAGAATAGCCGATATTCAAATAAGTCCTTTGTGGAGAGGTTTGAAAAATGATTGACTATACTAAAAGCCCAATATATAAGCAAAAAACAGAAGTAACTACAATAAAAATGTCTCCTTATAATGCAATTTGTATCAAAGGTACCGGTGATCCCAATCTACCGCTATTTAGTGAGAAAGTTGCCGCTTTATACAAGGTTGCTTACTTGTTGAAAATGGCACCAAGAAAGGGTATAATTATCCCAGCGTATGAAGAATTTAAAGTATTTCCTTTAGAAGGCGTATGGGATTTGACTGATATAGGAAAACAAAAACCAATTTTTCAAAAATTTGATTTTGTTTATACTTTGATGATTCGTCAACCAGACTTCATTTCAAAAGCAGTATTTGATATGGTTATTTCTTTTCATCAAAAAAATATAAGTGAAAGTACCAAAGAAGTTTATTTTGAAGAAATAGTTGAAGGAAATGTAGTTCAAATATTACACATCGGGTCTTATGATGATGAACCTAGAAGCTTTGATGTATTAAAAGCATATTTATGTGAAAACCATTTATCTAGAAGAACACTTGATCATAAAGAAATCTATTTAAGTGATGCTAGAAAAACAGACCCAAGTAAACAAAAAACAATCTTACGGTATTTTATCTTTTAAATGAAAGGATTTCTATGGCCAAATCAACACATGAACAAAAATTAATTGATTTCATTAAAAAAGGAAACTATGATTTTAGTGAGCCTTTTTTAGTTCCGCTATATATCGTATCAAATCTTAAGGACTATACTTTTAATGGAATTGAAGAAGAAGATATTATTGGAAATTACTTATTTGATTCAAATCAAATTGATGTTAGTTTAGAAATGATGCCACAAGATATTTTTGACAAAATTGAAAAGTTATCAAGTGAACAAAAAGACTATTTAATTCCGAGATTACCTAAATTTCATTTTCCACTATCCATCTATTTATATCAAGCTTTATTAGATCCTTCGCACAGGGAAATGCCTGTGGACGATGAACTCACCCAAATGGTGAAGTTGCCTGTTCTATTTAGTGTTTTGGTAAGAGAATTGTTTTTAAAAGATCGCTTGGAAATGACAGATGTTATCAATGATTTATTTCAAGATGACAATGCCCACTTATTTAAAGCATATTTTTATGATGGGGACATTCAAATCGGTATTCAAACATATCACCAAGAGTCCTTACAGCACATTGCAGCCAAATCAAATGCGCCTAAAATTCTACAATTTTTAATAGACGAAGGTGCAGATGTAGATGAAATGGATTATTATGGAAATACGCCATTAATGTTTGCATGTTTTAGCGGGTTTAAAGAAGTATTTGATGTGCTAAGAGAAAATGACGCTGATTTTGATTTAGAAAATGACGACAGAATTAAGCCAATCGAATCTGTTATTATATCTGAAAATCCTGATTTTATGGATTACTTAATTGATGATTTGGGATATAAAGGAACAGATTTTATTCACAAGTTATCTGTTATAACTTGTCTTGAGGACAATTATACTCTATGTTTAAAACGACTGATTGAAAAAGAGTTAATTGACCCTAATATTCCTTTTTTGAGTGGACAAACCTTATTTCATTTGGCGCTCGAATTAGACAATCAAGAGTTTGCATCCTATTTGTTTAATCTGAAGACATTTGATCCTAACATGACTTTTGATGACGGATATTCTTTGCTTTTTCAACTGATTAAGATGAATCAAAAGCACTTTATTAAAGATTTAGTGAAAAATGGCGTTGATATCTTTACCACAACCAAAGATGGACTAGGTTTACTGGAGTTATGCGCAAAGCACAACAATTATGAGCTCTTTTTGTACTTTATTGATTGCGGACTGCCTTACGTTAGACATTTGCCTAAATTAATTGAGATTAGTAGCCTTATTCCGTGTAAGGAAATCTTATATTTCCTTCAAGGAGAACATGTGAATATGAATTTCATTATCAAAAATAAAATTACTCCATTTTTAAATATCATTGCGAAGAATGATGAAGAATTAACCCGTAATTTTGTAGGAGATATTGATCCAGTATTTCATAATGAACATGAAATTCCTTTATTGATAGATCCAACTTTTTATAATAATGAAGAACTGACAAAAACATTACTAGATATGAACATTGATCCTAATATTCCAGTAAGGACTAAAAGAACAGAATATTATCCGATTTTAAATGCAATTCATCATCATAATTTAGCAATCGTTCAAATGTTAGTTGAAGCAGGCGCAAATGTGAATGTGAAGTATAATTCGGTTTTAACTCCCTTAAGCCTTGCAAAACAAAAAAAGAATAAGCAAAATGATATTGTGTCTTACTTGAAATCAAAAGGCGCAAAAGGAATTTCTCCTGTATATATGTTATTTATGCTTATTTTTGTGGGAGCATTAGTTATTACCTATTTTTTACTTCATAGTTTTGGAGTGGTATAAATACGCCTGAAGACATTTGATGATTCTGCTTTTTTTGCTAAAGATAATCCGCTAATTAAACTGAAAAGAGGATGATGAAAATATTTGAAAATAAGACGATTTTAAACGAAGAATTACATGTAAAGGCCGCATTAATGATTAAAAACAAATATCAACTCCTGTTTTTATATGTTCTGTCCATTTTTGTCATTATTACAGGTGTAATTTTGATTGTAATGGAAAATGAATTTGGGCTATTCTTTTACAGCTTTAGGGATTTTTCTCATGTTGTTCAATGTCTTGAAAATTAGCGAAAAAAAGTTAAAAAAATTATGGAAAAGGCAATATCTTCGTTACGAGTATTTCGATATTACATACCTTTTTGAAAAACAAGAAATTGTTGTCACAACAAAATCTCAAATTTCTTCATTAAGCATCCATATCGCTTATGATTCAATAAGAAAATTTATTGTTAAGGAAGATTATATTTTTATAGTAGTTTCATTTAATGAAGTGCATATTGTTGATAAACATGGGTTTGTTACAGGAAATGCTTCACAACTGATCAGGCTATTAGATAATTTAGGGATTAAAAGAGGTACATATTTACTTGTTTATAGGAGGTGTTTCGTATGAAAATTTTCAAAATGGCAGGACTTATCTATCTTGTTCTTGAAGGTGTACTTATGATTATGCTTTCTTTCGATGTTTTTCAACTGACACAGCATTCATTTTTTGAGTTGCTTGGTGGATTTTTATTGAGCGCTTTACCTGGTTTTGGGATCATACTCATTGTGATATTGTTAAGAAAAAAAATCTTATGGTTGGGTTTGATTATGGTGGCTATTTCAATAGGTATGTTAATTGGTTTTAATCTATATAGGGATATGAGTGAGAAACTCTTAACGATATTCACTTTGATTGTTCCACTTTTTATATTTGGATGCGGATTTGTTCTTAACGAGATCTTTTTGATGAAAAAAAACAAATCTACTTATCAAGAATAAAATAAAACAAATTCCTGATAAATAATAATTTCTCTCTATCATCAGAGCGTAGGAAGTACATCCACAGGATTGTAAAGAGATATTTATATTACATTATTTTTTGTCCACAAAAATTTTGTGTTTTATGTTAAAATAGAAAATACGATAGACTAGGTTGATAACCCTTTTAAGGAGACGAGAATGCATATCTTAGCGCACTTTATGACCATATCAAAACATCGACATCAAGTTCTAAAAAACTGCATTAAAGCCGGTATTTTTTGGCAAGGGCTCGTTCACGATTTGTCAAAATATAGTTTTGCGGAATTTAGTGTTGGGGCTATATATTATCAAAAAGATAAAAGTCCTAATGTGAAGGAACGTGAAACCTATGGCTACTCCAAAGCTTGGCTTCATCATCAAGGACGAAACAAACATCATTTTGAATATTGGCTAGATTATAGTCCGATCGAAAAAAAACTTGCGCCTATTGAAATGCCAAGGAAGTACCTGATTGAAATGTTTTGTGACCGAGTCGCAGCTAGCAAAGTATATCAAGGTTCACTTTATACAAATTCATCGCCTTTAAATTATTTTTTAAATAGCAAAGATCGGATCATGATGCATTCAAAAACGAAAGAAGACCTTGAGTTTCTACTTAGAATGTTAGAAAACGATGGAGAGAAAGCTGTATTTCGTTATATTAAAACCATTTACTCAAAACAAAAATAGAACTTTTTTTAATAAAAGTTCTATTTTTTTTAGAATTTGAAATATTTAATATTATTATATTGACAATAGTGTATGTCATACAGTATAATAATAATCGAGGTGATAAATATGGACGAATCATTGATCCAAAGCTTAAGTTTAGAATTGAGAAGAGGGACTCAAGTTCTAGCGGTCTTGTCTCAACTTGATAAAATGCAATACGGATATTCTTTGCTTCAAGATTTAGTAGACAAAAAAGTGAATATTGAAGCGGGTACTTTATATCCGCTATTAAGAAGACTTGAAACACAAGGGATCCTTTCAAGTCAGTGGGATACATCAGAGTCAAGACCAAGAAAGTATTATACCTTGAGTGAAGATGGAAAAAATGTTTTTGATCGATTAAAAATTGAATGGTCAAATATTGTGACTGAAATGTCACAAATTCTATAGGGGGAATGTATGATGAAAGATATGATTGAGCGTTATGTATACGATGTTTCAAGAAGATTGCCTGAAAATCAAAGAGAAGAAGTTAAAAAAGAATTGTTTGCTAATATTGGCGACATGTTAAATGGCTCCCAAAGAGAAAGTGATATTGAGAAGGTATTATTAACTCTTGGTGAACCAAGAGTGCTCGCAAATGAGTACAGAGAAAAGAAAAGGTATTTGGTATCTCCTAAGTGGATGGATGATTATTTATTTGTATTAAAAATAGTTTCTATCATTGTTGTGTCCGTTTCACTTGTTTTTGGACTTATTGATAATATCACACACCCGGAAGCCATCACTGCTTTTGGCATGATTGTTGAAATATTTTCGAAAACGGTTAGTGATATGTTTCTAGGTGCAGTTCAAGCATTTGCATACGTCACACTTGTTTTTGTCCTAATTGATAGGGTTGATATATCTGATAAAAGAAAACCCTGGACAGTATCTAAATTACCAAGCATTCCGAAAGAAAATGAAGTTGTCATTTCTAGAACAGGAAGCATTATTGGTTTTATATTTACCGCTATTTTTGGATCAGTATTTCTATATTTATTGATAAATAATTCTATATATTTAGTATGGCTCAACACAGGAGATGGTTGGCATAATACATTGCCATTATTCACAGATACTGTTGTTCAAGGTTTTGTTCCTTTATTAATCGTATCCTTCGTAGTATCTTTAGTTGTACACATGGTCAAAATTGGATATGGAAGATTAAATGTCCCTGTTGCTTATGCGCATACAATTGAAAAAATAATCTCGTCTGCAGTATTTATTATCTTTATTCATGCGTCAAATTTAATTAATACAGATTTTTTAAATCAAGTTTCAACATTTTATCATATTGATGTTCAAACGATTACCGATGGATTTAGCTATGGAGTAACGATATTAACTGTAATTTTATGCGTTGGTGTTACAATTGATATTATCCAAATGTGGGTGAAAACGATAAAAAACTCCAAACTACCAATGATTACTAAGTAAAAAATATATTTGCAAAAATTAAAAGGATGCTAGATCACTAATTTATGTGATATTAACATCCTTTTTTTAATATACAATTATTTAGAACATCTTTTCAACTTTACTGCTTTATGATATAATTCAGTTGTAATAGTATTTATTATTAATCATTTCACAAAAAACTGACGGAGGTATAAGATGGAAGACAACAATAAATATAATCTAAATGAAAAAAGCAAAGCAAGAAGTACATTACGAGTGCTAGGACCAGTAGTACTAGTCCTTGGAATCGCGCTTATCATTTATGGGATTTCGAATATGTTTAATGGATCAAATGCAGGTTTTATAGGCATACCGTTAACATTTGTCGGATCGGTTATGACTCTTTTTGGGTATATGGGATCTCTTGCAAGATATTCTGCATCTCAATCTGTGCCTGTCGCAAAAGATGTGACCAATTATATGCTTGATGGAACAAAAGAGTCCATTGGATTAGTCGCTGGTGAAATCAGTAAAAATCTACATCAAACTCAAAACCAGAAGTCAAGTATTAAGTATTGTTCAGCATGCCACGAAGAATTAGCTGATGAGGCAAGATTTTGTGATCATTGTGGAGTGCCATTATTTAAGAAATGTACAAAGTGTAACAAAGAAAATGACATTGATGCTATCTATTGTCAAGACTGTGGAGCAAAACTAGAAGTATAATTATTACTATAAAAACTTTAAGGAGGAACAAATGTTTCAAAAAGCAGAATTAAGTGTGTGGGATTGGATTTTATTTTGGATTTTAATGGCAATACCTATTATCGACATTATTGTTTTCATCGTAATCTTACTTTCGCCAGGAACAAACAAGACTTTAAGAAACATGTTATTTGCTCAAATATTAATTATGGTTATAAGTTTAGCGTTAATAATTTCTTTGCTCTTACCGATTATATCGCCAATGATTCCAGAAATCATTGACAGTTTCAGAAATATATTTTCAATGTAAGAAATAGAAATTATAGTTAACTCTATTTAGTGGACTTAATAAAAAAACAAATTAAAAGATGATAGAGATACGATTTGTATTTTCTCTCATCTTTTTTTTGCATTGCCTACAATCCTGTTTGAATTTGTAGTTTTTAAAAGAAAGTAATTTAATTAAACTACAGAAGAATGATTCCCATTGATAAAAACATCGAAACGATTGGAATAAGAGTACCTGTGATAATTTCAGGATACTTGTGTCTTTTTAAATAAATAGAAGACCAGACTACTAAAAGAACGATACCAATGAGGAATAGATAGTGAACTCCTAAGGAATAGATAAGTACGGCTACTGGTCCTGAAATTCCACATAAATGACCAGAGGCTTTGATGTGCAAAATAAAGTTAAATAATCCCATAAATACTCCAGAGAAAAAGTATGTATAATAGACTAAAGTTTGGATATATGTAAAATCAAAAATGAGAGATATTAAAAACCCAATGGAATAACTAACTATCGAAAAAATAATGGATAATTTTCTAGATGCATCTCGTTCATCCATATTTTTTATCGGATGAAATAATGCTTGATATGGATAAGCAAGTACAGGAATAAGTCCTGTGACAAGAATGATAAGTAACAGTTCCCATATATTGTTAAATGAGTTTGGAAAAGTGAAATAGATAATAATGTTTAGAAGCATTGCAGAGAATGGTGGAATAGTAATTATTCGGATGATTTTTGCGATTTTTTTCATGATATTTCTCCTCGTATAATGATTTTCATTCTATAAATATCATATAATATTTTATGAAATAAAATGTCTATCCTTTTACATAGACGGTACACTCTTTAGAAACCGGATTCTACAAAACAAAAATATGGCTCTACTCACAGTAGAACTCGTGAATGTTGTTGTACATTTGAGTGCCATATGATAAAATGAAGATATGAAGATAAATGAAGAAGAATTGAAAGATAGAGTTGCAAATAACTTAATAAATTACCGAAAGATTAGTAAACTAACCCAACTGGAATTAGCGGAAAAAATCAATTATTCCGATAAATCTATTTCTAAATGGGAAAGAAAAGAAGGTCTTCCTGATATCACTATTCTGGTAAAACTAGCTGATCTATATGGAATTACAGTTAATGATTTTTTAGCTCAAGAGCCAAAAATCATCACTCCTAAAAAACATGTTAGTCAATTATTGGTAACGCTAATGGCTTTTACAGGAGTTTGGGTTTTAGCATTTCTTATTTATATGCTATTAGGTCTTATTGATGTTCAAGGATTCAAACCGGGTTTGGTCTTTATTTATGCAATCCCTTTATCGGTTACCATTCTTGTTATTTTCAGTTATTTATGGGGAACGATGATGATGAAATTTATTTCAACATCGTTATTTCTTTGGAGTATGGCGCTTTCTGTATATTTGACTTTTTCGACAGTTCATTTATGGCTTTTATTTATTACTGCTGTACCGGTTCAAATTATTATTATTTTCTGGTTTATTTTAAAAAATAATAATAAACTTTAACATAAAAAACGGCTTACTTCATATGTACTCTTTGCAAGATATACCCACTTTATAAAGTATATGATGAATGAGGGGTACATTTTTATTATGTGTTTACCACTACTACAAAATATTACTGTAGAAAAGGAGGATTTCCTATGGATAAGAATGATAAGAAGCATAATGATAAGAGCAATATGAAGAAAAAAGCTGACAAAAACAATAAGAAGCTTAATTCTCCTCAAATTGCAGGAAGCACAACAACTTCATCTAACCCTGGCAAAGTAAAAAAAACTTACTAATTTTTTTTCTTAACAAAAGGTGTCCTCTATCAACTCTAAGAGGACGCCTTTTGTATTTATACTTAATCAAACGTTCGAGGAATCGTTTACAATAAATATATGGAATTTTATTATCATTATGTATGCTATAATTTTATGTAGTTATACTTGGATATTTTTATATTTAGATATCAATAACCTTGAGGAGGCAAATATGAAAAAAATCGGATTATGTTTATCAGGCGGGGGAGCAAAAGGTGCTTATCAAGTTGGGGCAGTTAAGGCTTTAGATGATTTAGGGATTTTCGCTAAAATATCAGCTTTTTCCGGAACCTCAATTGGTTCAGTAAATACTGTTATGATCACTTCAACTTCCATAGATTATGCGAAAGATTTATGGCTTAATATTTCTGAAAATCCGCTTGAATCGACTTCAACTTTGCGCGAAAAAATTAAAGTGAGTAAATTTAAACTTATCCAAAATGGACTTTACTCCATGGATAGTTTAGACCAACTATTAAAAGAACATATCATATTTGATCATTTAAAGCAAAAGGAAGTTTATATCACAGTTTCTGAAATTGGGGAAGAAAATAAGGGTTTCTTTGAACTTTTTAAATCCACATACAAGCATTTCGTTAGGCACGACTCTAAAGTTCAGTATATACCTTTATCGAAGCTTAGTGATTCCGACATGATTGAGGCGGTAAAGGCATCGTGTTCAATTCCTATCGTTTTTCCAGCGGTCATTAGTGATAATAAGAAGTATTATGATGGCGGTATTTTTGATACAACACCGATTCATCCGTTAGCAGAAGCTTTGTGTGATCTTGTAATTCTAATTAATATATCGTTTGAAAGCCGCTTTAATTTGCCAAAAAGACATTATTCTAATGTTAAAATTATCGAAATTAGGCCATCTGACGATATGGGAAAGGTTCTTGATTTTACAAATCAACATTCAAAGCATCTATATGATATGGGTTATCAAGATACAATTACTTTCTTTAAAGATGATGAAGTCTTGGCATTGTTTAAGTAAGATAAAATTGATTTTGCATCATGTCAAAAACCAAATGAATGCTTTTTACAAAAAAATAAAATTTAGTATTGTGTTTTACACAGTACTATGATATTCTAATATTGTGTAAAACACAGTAAAGGTGACTCTATGAAAAAAATGCTTCTTGAACATAAACGGAAATTTATTTTATACTTACTTGCATGTACATTTCCGGTAGTTAGAAACTTAGCGCAAATTGCGATTGTGTCACTCATCTTTGAAATAATTGAAAAAAAATCAATGAGTTTTTTCTATTTCGTTTTGATTATCGCGATTGTATATTTCATCTTTGATGGCGTTATCTTCGTGCTTTCTAGACTACTAAGGATTTCTTATATGAGGGATATTTTATTATCGTTAAGAATTAAAGCTTTTGATAAAATTATTCAAATGAGTTATAAACAATTTAACAAACAATCAAGAGATGTTTATGCATCTAATTTAATCAATGATATAAATACTTTTGAAAATTCTTTTTTTGTCTCATTAATTAACGTTATATTTAGATTTGCACTATACATCTCTGTTATGGTAATTTTGGTGATTCTAAACTGGCAATTAGCACTGATCATTTTTGGTGTATCAATCTTCGTTTTACTTGTTTCTAAGATATTTGAAAAAAAGACGGTTTCTTTACAAAAGGAAGTTTCAACTGCAAATGAAGAATTTACGGTGGATGTTTCAAATGTGTTTACTGGATTAGAAATATTAAAGTTGAACAATATTGAAGAAGCTTTCTTGAAAAAGAATAGGAAACAAATCGTTGTTCTTGAAGGGAAGAAGTATTCATATAACGTATTTACATCATTACAATTTAATTTTAACGCGACAATCGGAAGTATGGTTCTTATAGGACTCATCGTTTACTTAATGTACCAGACACAAGCTGGTATTGGATATGGAGAAATGATGTTAACAATTCAATTAGCGTCTTCGGCAATTTTTCCTTTGGTCAATCTATTTCCATTAATTAACGTTTTAAAATCATCGAAGGCTATTTATGAAAAAATCACTACTGAAGAAGTATCTTCTGAAACAGAAGAATCACATAAGCCATTTATGTTTAATGACAAAATCAATGTGAATGGAGTCAGTTTTGCTTATGAAGATTTACCCGTATTTAAATCGATTCATTTCTCACTTGAAAAAGGCAAAAAACATTTAGTGAAAGGTCCATCCGGTGCTGGAAAGTCGACCTTATTTAAACTCTTGTCGCATATGATAGATGATTACGATGGATCAATTGATGTGGATGGCATGGATTTAAAACAAATTTCATCAAAATCATTTAACGAAAAAGTGTCTTATGTTTATCAAGATGTCTTCTTGTTTGAAGCATCTTTAAAAGATAACATAACGTTATTTAAACCATTTTCGGATGAAGAAGTATTAGTTGCTTGTAAGAAAGCAGGCTTGATGGAATACATTGATTCGTTAGATGAGGGAATTCATACCATTATCTCAGAAAACGGAAAGAATTTATCGGGTGGAGAAAGACAAAGAGTATCCATTGCAAGAGCTTTGTGTAAGAAAGCAGAAATCTTGTTTATCGATGAAGCAACTTCTTCTTTAAATGAAGAGCTTGGTCGTAGTATTGAACAAACGATTTTAGAACTAGATGCAACGGTAGTTGCGATTAGTCATAAGTATTTTGAAGGCATTACCAATCAATATGATGTAGTCTTAGAAATAAAAGATGGATATTTGACAAAGTATGATGGCGTTAATTACTTTTCAGGGGTATCACTATGAAAAAGAAAATAACGTATTTTAAAAATATTTATCTAGCCATCATTATATTTATTGTCTTTGCCATTGTTAATTTTAAAATGTCATTTGCTTTATACGATTTAATTAATATTGCTTTAGATGGTGCGTGGGGTCAATTCTTTGATCAAGCAAAACTCGTTATGTTATATGCTTTCTTATTACTTCCTATCAACTTAATCACTTCATACATTAAGAGTTTTGTGATTAAAGATGTTATGGTTAAGATGAAAAGCGATTATATTAAGCAAGTATTTAAAAAGAATATTAGTGAGTTTCAACGAGAAAACAATGCCTTGTATGTATCGGCTTTAACGAA
>JAQUZN010000074.1 GCA_028691315.1 Candidatus Izemoplasmatales bacterium
ATTTTTATTTGTAAAGGGGTTTTTAATGTGATAACAGTATCTAGTCTAAGTTTAATTTTTCCTGATAAAAAGATTTTTGAAAACATAAATTTGAAGTTTTTGCCTGGCAATTGCTATGGAGTTATTGGCGCAAATGGTGCTGGGAAATCAACATTTTTGAAAATTCTTTCAGGAACCAAGGAACCAACTTCAGGACAAGTAATTATAGAAAAAAATAAACGACTTGCATATCTAAATCAAAACCATAATGCATTTGATTCATATACGGCAATAGAAACAGTAATTATGGGTCATAAAGAACTTTTTGAAATAATGAAGGCCAAAGATATTCTATACCAAAAACCGGAAATTACGGATTCTGAAGGCCTTGAACTTGCTCACTTAGAAGTGGCTTTTTCTGAACTAGATGGATGGGATGCAGAATATGCCGCAGAGAAGTTACTAAACGGATTAAACGTACCTGCAAGTGACTTCCAATCAAAAATGAGTGATATTTTGCCTAAAAATAAAGTAAAAATTTTACTTGCTCAGGCACTTTTTGGAAACCCCGATATTTTACTGCTTGACGAGCCAACTAATCATCTGGATTTTGATGCAATTGCATGGCTAGAAAATTTCTTAATCAATTATGAGAATACAGTTATTACAGTTTCACATGATAGACATTTTTTGAATAACGTATGCACACATGTCGTTGATATTGATTATTTTCAAGCAAAAATGTTTCCAGGCAACTACGATTTTTGGCTTGAATCATCACAACTTATCCAAAAACTGATGGGTGATAAAAATAAAAAGAAAGAAGAAAGAATCGCAGAGCTAAAGAGTTTTATTGCTAGGTTTAGCGCAAATGCGTCAAAATCTTCGCAAGCAACCTCTAGAAAAAAATCTTTAGAAAAAATCCAACTTGATGAAATTATTCCTTCCACTAGAAAATATCCTTTTATTGGATTTGACATTGAAAAATCATTAGGAAAAGACGTTTTAGAAGTAGAAAACTTAAGTGCATCCATAGATGGGAAAAAATTGTTTGAAAATGTTTCCTTTATCATAAATAGAGGCGAAAAAGTAGCAATTTTAGGTAAAAACGATTTAGCTAAAACCGCACTTTTAAAAATCCTTGCTGGTGAAATCTTACCAGATACTGGAACCATTAAATGGGGACAAACCGTTTCAAAAACATATTTTCCAAGCGACAATGAAATGTATTTTGAAAACAATGAACTAAACTTAATTGATTGGCTAAGACAATATTCTCCTGATCCAGTGGAATCTTATATCAGAGGTTTTCTTGGTCGAATGTTATTTAGTGGTGATCAGCCTTTAAAGATGGTTAAGTATTTATCGGGTGGCGAGAAAATGCGATGTATGTATTCTAAGATAATGTTATCTCACGGAAATACTTTGATAATTGATTCACCAACAACGCATTTAGATTTAGAATCAATTATTTCTGTTAATAAAGGACTAGATGAATTTAAAGGTGCTGTATTTGTAGCTTCGCATGATCATAAACTAATTCAAACAGTATGTAATAAAATCATTGAAATAGGTGATTTAGGAGCTTTTTCATATGATGATAGACTTGATGAATATATTGCAAATCAAGATATTAAAAGTAAGGTTCAAAGTCTTTATCGAATTGACAATCAGTAATAACCTTGCCTTAAGATAAACTGCTTTTTTGGTGTTTATTCAAAAAAAAGTCTAGAAGAATTAAATATAATATAGAAGATAAGCATATAAAGTTTTGGATAGTTTTTCAAAACCTTGTGCTTGTCTTTTTTTAAATTTGATATCAAAAAAATATTTTAAACTAATCATCACAAAAAAATCATAATAAAGTACATTGACAGGCATAGTACTTTTTGATAAAATACTATATGTGACATAGTACTTTTATACAGTAAATACTAATATTCTTTTCGAGATATACTCATGCTTATTTAAAAAACTGTCATAATGAAGCTTTAAAAGGGAGATATACCATATGAAAATTGCAATATTAACAGATTCTGGTTCTAATTTAAGCGCAGAATTTATCAAAAAACATACAAATTTATTCTCAGTGCCTTTACTGATAATGGTAGATGAGAAAAGTTACAGAGATCAAATCGAAATCAGTGCACAAGAAGTTTATGAAAAAATCGATACTCACCACATTTCCACAAGCTTACCAATTTTAGGTGATCTTTTAAAAACACTCGATGAAATTAAAACAAATGGGTTTACTGATGTCATTGTAATTAATATTTCGTCAGGACTTAGTGGCACATATAATTCATTTAGAGTTGGACTCAAGGATTACAAAGGATTAAATATCATTCAGTATGATTCGAAAACTTTAGGCGGAGGCGAAGGATTTTTAGTTGAATATGCACTAGAGTTAGTTGAAAAGAAAACACCAATTAAAGATTTTATTCCCTTACTGAATAAAATGCGGTTTGAAGACAGTATGGCAATGTATACTATAAATACTTTAAAATATTTACGAAAAGGTGGACGGATTGGAAAAGTAGAAGGAACAATTGGCGATATTTTACATATTAAACCAGTTATTACTGTGAATGATGAAGGTGTATACATTACTTTATCAAAAGCATTTGGATTAAATCGTTCACTAATTTCAATGAGGAATATTCTTGTCGAAAAGTTTGAAAACAATTTAATCGATTTAATAATCCATTATGGAGATGATCCGGTAAGAGCTAAAGAGCTTGGCGAAAAGTTAACTACAGTATTAAATGTTAGAACAGTCTCTATTTCACAGTTGACTCCTGTACTAGGGGTACACACTGGCGCAGACATGTTTGCTTATATAGCTAGAAAAGTATAATAATCTATTTTTGAATATAAAGAGCGATTTATTGTATCCATTCGCTCTTTTTTTGTGGACTATTATCTGTTATTTAAAGTGAAATATTAATGATTCTTGTTATAGCATTCTAAGAATTTGATTATTGAATATAAATTAAAACAATTGTATAAAAAACGTATGGTTTGGTTTAATGGTATGTGATATCATATCATTATGAGGTGGTATGATGATATCTTTAGACTATTTATTAGATAGTGATCCTTTTGTAGAATATGCTACAAGATTAAACATCTTGTATCAGCCTAAAATAGAACTTATTGAACTGCATAATAAACTATTATCTGACTTCCGTATTCAAAAGTTGCTAGATGATGTATCGAATTTTTATGACTACCCAATAACCAATCATAAAAACCCTGAAATTCCCCTCCATAAACTAATTTTTCTTTTAGATATAGGACTTTCGACTGATGTTCCACAAATTGAAAAAGCAATTAATCAGATTTTATCTCACAAAGATGAAAATGGAATGTATTACCACTCAATGCGAATATCCAAAAGTTTTGGCGGTACTTCTGAAAGTGTCTTAGCCTGGGCATTTTGCGATGCACCTTTGCTTTTATACATCCTCAATAAAGTTCACTTAGATTATGAAAAACACATACAAAATGGCATTGAATACATTCTTGGCTTATCATATGATAATGGGTTTCCTTGTGTAGTTTCTAATCAGTTAGGAAAATTTAGAGGGCCAGGAAAAAAATCTGACAATTGTCCATATGCTACATTAGTAATATTGAAGATGTTATCTCAAATACCCGAGTATCTAGATGCTCAAATTGTCATAAACAGTATTGACTACCTTTTTATGCTTTGGGACAATAGCTATGAACTACATCCATATATGTTTTTTATGGGGAATGATTTCAGAAAATTAAAAGCACCTACTATCTGGTATGACATTATCAATTTTGTAGATATATTAAGTAGTTTCCCATATGCAAAAAAAGATAAAAGGTTTCAACAAATGCTCGATATTATTGAAAATAAAATCAATACCAACGGGTCATTTACTCCAGAGTCAGTTTACTTAAAATGCAGTAATTTTGATTTTGGACATAAAAAACTTCCATCACAATGGTTAACCTATAAATGTATAGATATTTTATATCGAAACGAAAGATTATCATTTTAATAAGCAACTTGTTTTAACAAGATGTCAAAAATTGTAGTATAATAAAAATATAACTAAAAAAAGGAGATGAAAAAATGATTACAGTTTACAACTCTAGTACTTCATCAGAACTATCCGTTTTCAAAAGCATCGATGAGACTAACATTTATGAAAAAATCAAACCCAAATGCTGGATTTATATGATCGCACCAACAGAAGAAGAAATTTCTAAAGTAAGTCAGATTACTGGAATTTTCGAATCAATGATTCGAACTTCTCTAGATGAAGAAGAAACAGCGCATATTGATATTGATGATGATGTTACTTTACTTGTCGTCGATACTCCTGTTGTTCAAGTGGATGTTAATTATCCTGAAATCAATCATTTTTACACAATGCCACTTGGCATAATTTTTAACGAAAAGTACATTATTACAACTTGTTTAAAAAAAGACATCGTGGTTCCAAGCTTGATTAACCGTTTGATGAAGAATTTTTCAACAAATAAACACATCAAACTTACTATTCAAATTCTATATCGTAATGCGGCAAATTTTGTTACTATGCTTAAACAATTGAATAAAGATAGCGAGCATGTGCAAAGTAAGCTTCAAGAATCACTCAAAAATATAGAACTATTTGAATTGATGAATCTTGGAAAGTCTTTAGTATATTTGTCCACTGGTCTTAATGCCGATATATTGGTACTTGAAAAAATTAAAAGATTAGAAGCTTTTAAACAATTTGAAGATGATGTTGACTTGATTGATGATGCTATCGTCGAAAATCGTCAAGCCATGGAAATGTGTAGCATTCATCGTGATATTCTAAATGGAACTATGGATGCGTATGCATCAATTATTTCAAATAATGTAAATACTGTTATGAAAACATTAACAGTCGTAACCATTGTATTAACGATTCCTACTTTGGTAGCTAGTATTTTTGGTATGAATTTTGATTTGCCTTTCCAACAAAATGGTTTTTGGATAGCGATTATTATTTCAATTGTGATGGCGTCTATTGGAGGCTTCTTACTCGCACGGTATACAGGTAAAACTAAAAGCAGACGAAGAAATAAATAATTTTATAAAGAGAATAGTATCTTGCTATTCTCTTTTTTTAATAATACAAGACACATACTTAATAGAAGTGTTTGAATAATGATGAGTAAGATTCACTTGATTTTATCAAGGATTATGGTATATTATTCAAGTGTAGAAAGTTATATTGGGCTATGGCCAAGTGGTTAAGGCATCGGACTCTGACTCCGACACCGAGAGTTCGAATCTCTCTAGCCCTGCCAAAAAGAAAAAAATCACGATTTTTCGTGATTTTTTCAATTTAGGGATTGGAAAATGAGTTTATCTGTGTTATTCTTTATGGAAAATGTTTTTTATAAGAGGAATCTATGACTACAATTGAGAAGAAAAATTTACGAGTTTCAACTTTGTTTTTGCTTGCAGGATATGCTATTTTTGGCTTTAGTTTTTTGTTCTCAAAAAAAGCACTTTTTTATACTTCACCGATGGTATTAATGGGCTTTCGTTTTACATCTGCATTTTTAATACTAAATATCGTCATAGTAATTAAAAAAGTAAAAATTAAATTAAAGGGAAAGCAACTAATCTACATTTTAATGTTAGGACTTGTTCAACCGGTTTTATATTTTATCTGTGAAACCTACGGAGTAAAATTACTACAAACTTCATTTGTAGGCATTTTAATATCCCTCATTCCCATGACAAGTTTCTTAGTTGGATATCTTTTTCTAAAAGAAAGAGTGAAACTTTTACAAATTCTATTTGCAATGTTATCTGTTGTTGGCGTAGTATTTACAACCCTTGGGCAAACTGAAGGACAATTCAGTTGGTTAGGCTTTCTGTTAATTATTGGTTCTGTAATTACTGCATCATTATTTAATGTGTTATCGAGAAAGTTGGCAAATGAATATACAGCATTTGAAAGAACTTATGCGATGTTTTTCATTGGATTTGTTACTTTTTTAGTATTAGGATTAATAGATAGTATTGGGAATTTTAGAGAATTAGTAATTATTCCAATGGGGAATCTATCATTTTGGATTTCAATTATATTCTTATCAGGTATTTCATCAGTAGGGGCATTTTTAATGGTTAATTATGCAATGACATATGTTCCAGTCGCAAAAGCATCTATCTTTTCGAACATTGCGACAGTTATCTCTATTATAGTAGGCGTAATATTCCTTCACGAGCATTTTGGAGTATATCAACTAATTGGTTCAATCATCATCATAGGATCTGTTTACGGTGTAAATAAGCGCTCTAAACGCAATGTGGTTTCATATGATTTTCCAATTATTAGCACGTAAAATTCGATTTGGTTTATAAAATATATATTATCAATGTTAAGAAGGAATTTTCTTGACATTTTCTTTTACTCTTCATTGCTTAATGGTATACTATCTGTAACAACTACGTAAGTTATTACTAGGAGGTGAGCAAATTTGAGTAATATTGATATGACAAAGTGGTATCGATTAGATAATGCAGCTAAAATTTACCCTGTACTTTCAACAGAAAGGTATACTCATGTATTCAGAGTATCTATTACTTTAAAAGAAAAAATCATCCCATCAGTATTAAGTAAAGCCATTCAAGATATGAGAGACAGGTTTCCGACTTTTTATGTCAAACTCAAACATGGTTTGTTTTGGTTTTACTTTGAACCAAATGATAAAAACCCGATTGTAAAAGAAGAATCTTCCATTATTTGTCAAAAAATAAATATTCATCGAAATAATGGATTTTATTTTACATTTTTATATTATGAGAATCGTATCAGTTTAGAAGTCTTTCATGCATTAAGTGACGGCGCAGGAGCGATTATATTTTTAAAATCTGTTGTTTTTCAGTACCTTAGACTACTTGACAGACCAGTAGAGAGTGAAGGAGAAATATTTACCCTTGGAGAGTTACCTACATATAAAGAAATTGAAGATAGTTATGAAATCAATTGTACTAAGGCAAAGAAAATTCCTAATCGGATTCCTGATGCTTATTTAGTAACAGGGAAAAGATTTGAGTACGTTGGGTGTGGGGTTATAAATTCAGAAATAGACACACAAAAATTACTTGCACTTTCAAAAGAGAAGAACTGTAGTTTAACTCAATATATAGTTGCTTTGCTGATTCATTCATTAATTGTTACTGGGGATTCAAAAAAATTAAGACAGAAACCAATTAATGTATGTGTCCCAATTAATTTACGGCCATTATATCACTCAGAAACCTTAAGAAATTTTTCTTTATATTTTCATGTTAGTTATTATTCGAAAACTGATGATCCAGACATTGACGATATTATTACAATTGTTAAAAAAGCATTTGAGAATGAAATGACACCAGAAAAAATACAAAGCAAATTGAACAGCAATGTCTTAATTAGCAAAAAAATATATGTTCGTTTCCTCCCACTTTTTATCAAGAAGGTACTGTTTAAAATAGCTTACACGTATTACGCAAAAAAACCTACTACCATAACCATTGCTAATTTTGGAAATGTAAGTCTTCCATCATCGATGGTTCAGTATGTAGATTCATTTACATTTAACCTTGGATCAGGATCAAAACCTGCTGTAGCAATGAATTCTTTTAATGGTAAAACTAAAATTATTTTTTCTAGAGCTCTTGTTAGCACGGAAATAGAGAAAGCATTTTTCACATATTTAACTTCAAATAAACTTGAAGTTAAAATCGAATCAAATCATTTTGAAACAAATTGTAAACCGGAAATAAAATAAAACACCATTTTTGGTGTTTTATTACTTTGAAATCATCTTTCATTCACTTTCTCATTTATACAACAGGTTTCAATAAAGTTGTTTCCAAATCTTTTATATTTTTGTATAATGAAAACAGATGAATCGGTCATCAGTTTATTCATAGATATAGGGGTGATGAGTATTATGGAATATACACTACAAAATAGATGGATAAAAAGAAGTCATACTTTAATATATTATGGAATGAGAAAAGTTCCTTATTTATTAAAAAATCATGTTAAAATATCGAGAAAAGCAAGCGAATTAATTGATCAAATGCCAAAACTCTGTACCCCAGATGAAGAAAAAATATTAAAAAAATTGATAAAACAAAAAATTATCGTAAAGATATCTGAAAAAAAAGTGACTCCTCAAAGTTATGAAGAAGCCGCTTATTGTAAAAAATGTATCGCAAATGATTTTATGATTCCGGGATTGGAACTAAATGAAGAAGGACTATGTCCAATGTGTGATACCAAAGAAGAAGTTGCGAACTTTAAAAGCGTTTTACCAGTAGTCAATGTTTTTCCAAAGTCGAAAAAGTCAAGATTTGATGTAGCTTTATTTTATACAGGAGGAAAGGACTCAAGTTATTTATTATATTATCTTTCTGT
>JAQUZN010000075.1 GCA_028691315.1 Candidatus Izemoplasmatales bacterium
ATTTGAGGCGCATCAAATGATGAATTGATGGCTTCAGAAGTAATCGATAAAGTCGTAGTTGTTGGACTACAAGCAACTAAAGTTAAAGAAATTAGTATAAATAAAAGTGCCTTCTTCATGTATTTCTCCTTTTAATCTTAAAACATAAAATTTAACAAATTCATGCAGAATATTTATAAATGTTGATTGTTATATTAGCATAAAGGAGCTAAGTTTTCATTAGCTCCTTATATTATATCATATATGTTTTTATTTTTAAGTGCTATTTTACACCATATGAGTGACTACCAAGATGAGTATAATCATCTACAGCATAACTAGTCCACTCAGTAGAATTCCAGGTAGTTGTTCCACCAGTAACATCAGAATTTCGGATTAAGGTATTATCCATTGTACCGCCATTCTCAACACCAGCTACAGTCCACTCAGGATCAACAAGACTTCCAGGTACTCCAATAAAATCAATTGGAGCCCCTGTATTAAATAATCCAATCGCATCATTTCCATCAAAACTTAAAGTTGCATCTGTTTGATCAGTTACTGCAAGAATCGATGCGTTTGCTAAACTATTTGCAATTACAAATACATCTCCTGAAGCTACTGTTCCTGATAGTGCTATTTCTATTGCTGAGCCATCCCCAAATGTTCCACCATTAACTGCAATTCTAATTGTATATCCTGATAGATTAATACTTACTCCTGAAGGATTATAAATTTCTATCGCTACATCATTGGGAGCAGTTCCTTCAACATACTCAGAAATAAATAGTTCTAGCGCTGGAGCCATACTAATCGTTAAAGTAATCGTTTCACTATCAGTATTACCATCTGTATCTTCTACACTATACAAAATAGAGTATGTTCCATAAGCAAGCCCACTATAGTCACTTGGATCAACAACCACTACGGCGTTTTCTGAATCTTTAGTAATAACAGAAATTAATGTGGTGATGTCTCCATCATAGAAATCAATTGCTTGGACTCCATCAAGTGGATCATAAGGATCCCCTTCTGTTATCCCTGCATTCGCTGTTCCTAGAATAACAGGACTGTTTGGATCAGTGTATTCAGCTTCATTTATAATAATGTTATCTATATTAACCATATTAGATCCATCTAAAACGCCAATTCTAATCCGAATTGAAGCTGCGATATTTACAGTTGCGGTAATGTCTCTCAACTGAGTATTCGTATCATCCAGTGAAATGGATTCCACATCATTCCACACTCCTGGAGCCCAAGAATAAGCATATTGTACTGCTATATTTGCTGCAGTGCCACCTTCATATAGACCATATAGAAAATGGATAGTGCTTACTCCGCTGTCAAAGGATGTTGCGGAAACGATACCACCATTTGCTTGAACTCTAAGACTCTTTGAACCATATTTCAAATCAGATTCCGAATCTCCGATAAGGGCATTTTGAATTCCCCAATCATTTCCGTCGATTGTTATCATTTCAGAATCATAGGTATCTTTTGTTTCATCAGAAAAATCTAGAACTACTGGATTTTTATCTGAATTATAAGAAAGTACAGGTCCGTATGTTGTTGTAAGCAATTCTCCTGTTTTTGTAACAAGATAAGACCTTGCATAGAAATGATCTTTTGGAATTGAACTTAAAAATTCTCCTGAAGCACTATTAATCTTAGCAGATCGGAACTTTCCTTCGTAATGATCCATATCCAAAGTAGGAGATTGAGCAGCCACAGATGTCAACATTCCATATTCGATAATCGTTGTTCCAACAGGAACATATATCTGAGATAAATAAGAATGATACCCATCTCTTAACATCAAATCATGAGTCGAAACTACAGGTTCTTCAGCTGAAGGAGTTACTGCTCCTACAGCAGTGATTGTCATCTCATTGAAAACTGTAAAAGTGTAACCCGGACTATATGAAAGTACTTGTCCAAACTCATCCACCCAGTGACTAAATGTTAATCCTGTACCACCATCAATTTCAGCTACGACAGTTACTTCAGTATTAAATGGATATGAACCAGTACCAGTTCCATTGTTAACTGTTAGCGAAAATGAATCTAAAAATGTCTTTTCATACTGTAATATAAAGACAGTATCTTCAGTGATATCTGTTAAAGGTTTATCCCATTTTTCAGCGGTTAACTGATATCCAGGTTTTGAAGGATATGCAAAAATAGTAGGTGCTGCGGTTCCACCATCTGCAACATAACTATGTTCTAAATATTGACCATTTGAATCCATAAATACAACAAGATTGGATGCACTAGGTGAAAAAAGCGCTTTGACAACCCCATTATCACATACAGGAAAAGAATCCCCAATTGAAGAGTTAAACTCTACAACGTTATTGACAACCCAATAACGAAATGTATATCCATCACTTGAAGCAAGTGATGAATCAAATGACATTATTGTTCCATATGAAATATTAGAGACTGTATTATCTGTATGGTTACTACTATCAAAATAAGATTCAACTACAAAAGAAACTGAACTGTCTGCCTCAACTGTTAAATATTTACTACCAATCATAAAGGCAAACATTAAACTTAATATAAGCAAGAAAAGTTTTTTCATCGTTACCAAACTCCTTCGCTACATATTGTGTCCGGTCCTAAATCAGAGCTTAAAGCAATGTTATCTTTTAATTCAAATTCAATTACTTCAATCTTTGGAATTTCGTAAACCTCTTTTTCTGTCATTATGTCCTCGCTTTCGATTCAAAAAATTGTAAAACTTAACTCATTGTAAATAGTATATTGTTGTTGTTATAATAACAAATAATAAAATAAAATAAAAGACTTTTTTCAAAATTTAATACTTTGATTTTTGACTGTTATTAGAATAATCGACATATATTATTCTTTATAATAAGTGCAAAATCTATAATTAATATCGTTTAAACCGCTATCTTGTCACATTTTAATAGTTTGATACGTATTCCTTGTTCAGCAAAAACCATGCTGTTTTTAAGATGTTTTTTTTATAAATTAATATTAATTTAAATATTAATTGTCATTGACATATGTTTTTAATGTGTCTATTTGGTGTAACTAATATTTAATATGTTATTTTAAAATAAAGTACAAAAAAAATACCAACTAAACATTGGCATTTTTTAAAATGAATACTATTCTTCTTTTTCTTGATGAATAACAAGTTGTGGAAATGGAATTTGAATATTATATTTATCAAATAATAGTTTCATTTCCTTGTTTAAATCCCGTACAACTTGATATTTCTTTATTTCTTTTGTTCTTGCTTGAACTCTGATAACAACACTTGAATCTCCTAAAGATTCAACGCCTTTATAATAAGGACCTTCGACAATGTCGGGAATATTTTTCTTTATTTGGTCTAGGCTTTTAACAATAATATCTTCCACTTTTTGGATATCTTCTGAATAGCTAATTGAAATGTGACATATCGCAAGCGATAACTGACTTGAGGTATTAATAGCACCACGTATATCAGAATTATTGATAATCTTGATATCTCCGTTTAAATCCTCAAACTTTGTAGCACGTATTCCAATTTCTCTTACTATTCCTCTAAAGTCATCAATTTGAATCACATCTCCAACTAGAAATTGTTTTTCAAAGATGATAAAAAGCCCACTGATTACATCTTCGATTAAACTTTGTGCCCCAAAGCTTAATGCCAGTCCTAAGATTCCTGCGCCAGCCAAAAGTGTTGGTGTTTGGACACCCCAAGCACTTAAAATTAGAAAGAATGCGATAATAACGCTTAAGTATTTAACAACACTTTTTAATAAATTACCAATAGTCTCGCTTCTTGCGCCTTTTTTTGTGAATATTTCTACCAGTAAAAGCATTAATTTATTTAAAATCCATACGAAAATAAAAATTGTTATACTTTCTAAAATTGTTACATAGTTGTTCTTAAAAAATGCGATAAGGTTAAAAAATTTACCTACGCTGTTGCTTATAATGTTCGCAAATGTTGTTCCAGGAAAGATAATAGGTACAAGCATTCCAAGTAGTAGAAAAACAAGGATAACAGAAAATATGGTAATTAACCGATTTTTTTCCTTTTTTTCTAAATTTTTCCATTTATTCATTAATATTTCCCCCTTTATATTGGTAAAATTTCTTTTAATATTAGATGTTTAGAGTAATCATTTGTATTACTGATTATAACTTCTATATAGTAATTTGCAAAATCCGGTTTATCTATCACTAATGTGAATGTTTTTACAGAACCACTAACATTTAGTAATTCATAATAATAGTTTGAATAATTTCTTACACCATCCATGACCTCGTATAAATAATAACTGACTTCTTGGAAAACATCGTATGGATCATCTACTTCAATAACAACTTCATAATGATCGTCAAAAGTGATTAGTTCCGTTGAGTAGTTTATTCGATGAAGTGTTGTCACTTCTAAATGTGTCAGTACTGTTTCAACGTTAGTAAGTGTCATTGGGTCTGTATATGAAGCAATTAATTCTAGATAATAGTTTGTATTGTTTGTCAAGTTATTAAACAAATAAGTGTCTGATTCTTCATACGGATTCTCCTCATAATTAGGAGGATTTAGTTCTTGTTTTTCGATAACTTTGTTATTTTGATAAAGGACAAGAGTATACGATAGATCAGGAACTACATCAAATTCTGCATATGCACTAATATCAATTTGTGTATCAGTCACTTGGACTAAATAAAGTGATGAATAAAGGTTGAGAGGCGTTTGAATTTTATATGAATCAAATTCTGTTTCTTCACTCAAAGAAACGCCAACAACGGTAAATATTACCTTCATGTTCTGATTATATAGGCCGTCTACTACAATGGTATCTAGTCCATCAATAATTGGATAAGTAGCAAAATCAAAATATTGATCATATCCAATATACTCATAAGTTACTTTTAAATAAAACTGTTCAATCTCATCAAATGGATCATCGGTATAGGTGCTAACCTCATACGTCAAAGTTTCACTGTCAAAAGGTGAAGTTTGATTCACATAAACAATCCCACCACCAAGTATATCAGCTGTTTTCACCTTCGAACTGGCTAATACTTCTAGACCAAACCCTTTGTTAGCTAAGACTTTAATCGTATACTCACTACTTGGACTCAGTTCATTAAAGATTCCAGAGGACTTTCCAACTTCTAATGAATGTTCATAATATTCCATTTGATTTTCAAGGACGATTTTAAGGGAATCTTCCAAAATTGATGAGTCTTCATCAGTAACACTGACTTGATATAATACTTCAGTAGAATATTCACTGACAAGATCAATCGATGCAATAGGACTTCTAGGGACGAACGCAACAACGACAATCACTACTCCTACTGTCATGAAAAGGGATGAAAACCAGTTTTTTAAGATTTCTGAACGTTTTCTATTCTCTTTTTGTTTCGTTTTTAAATCTAAACGTTTCAAGATATCACCCCCTAAAATTCATTGTACATTAAAACATTTTTTGTTTCAATATTGAAATTTGAAAATATATATAATTTTATCAAATATTTGTTTTCTTAAATATAATTACATTTTATAAACACTTAATAAACAAAGAGCAAAACCATCCAAGTATTATCTAGGTTGTTTTTGCTCTAAGTAATTATCTATATTTTTAAGTATTATTCATCATGGTCAGAAAGAACAGGATTTGCACTTGCGACCCCTTGGGTCCAATCCTAGTACATGTGTTACGTTTATATAGACAAACATGGATGGCTATTCTGTTTGCATTTCGTTAACATTTGACACTTTTTTCTAATTCCAAGACAAGATTAAGCACATATGATATCATTTTAATGACTAGCAATTCCTGTGATAAGCAAAAAAATCACTTATTAAAAGGTGATTTTTTTTTAATATTTAACTTCTGTATGGCAAGCAGATTTCATTTATTACTTAAGTCGATACGTAACCCCAATTATTAATTGCAGAATTCTTTATGACTCTTATATTATATGTTCAACTCCTGAAAATCAATTTTGTTCAATAGAGTACTCCCCTTTGATTTGACACATATCAAAAAAGATTGATAAATATGTTTTGTCGACATAAGTCATTTAGTTGCTAATGAATTGTTTAAACAATGAGTTCAATTTCCTTATAGGTTTTTAAAGTAATTATTTGAGAATTTTTATTATATAAACCCCTTCTATTTTTGCTGGACTAGACTCAAATATTGGCCCAGTAAAAATAACTAGTACTCGATCCCCTTCTTCAATGGAATCCAAACTAGTAAATGTTCCATCTACATCCATGATTTTTGTTTTATCAGAAATAAATAAAGAGTACATTCCATAGTCTATATTGCTATCACTTGCTTCAACAAGTATAAATGAAGAGCCTGTTTGAATGACAACAGCTTTTAATGTTGCATTCTGAATAAAGTAAATTACAAATGCAGAAACAAATCCGACCAGAAATAAAATAAAAATCAGTGTCTTTAACTTTCTTTTTTTTGATGGGTTTGTTAATGTTGATGTATCCTTCATCAATAATACCTATCCATCCCTTCTTCATACTTTTCCTGCATCACATTGTATAAACCTTCTGTAATTCGAACTGCTGTATTGTTAAAAACTAATAAATAGGTACCACGTGAATGTATTCCCCAAACTACACCATCTGAGGTTGTATACACTGGAGCTCCACTATCTCCTTTATAACTATCTACATCATGTCTAAATATATAAGTATAAGTTGATTTATTTCGCCAGTTGCAGTCCACATTGTTCTAACAGCCTTATCTAACGGATAGCCTGTAAGTGATATATCATATCCATTTAAACTACCTGATGACCATCCTTTTCCATACCAACCAGTAGTTCCCCCCACATTCCTGTCCAAGATAATAATCGCCCAATCATAATTCCAATCATGATATGTTACCCACTGTTGACTTATTGAAATTTCTGTCATATATGCTGATTCATATGGCGTGGTTTCTCCATTTCTGGCTGGATCATATTTTAAGGAAGTATTCCATCCGTTATTAGAAGAATCGTATACACAATGAGCCGCTGTAATCAATACATCTGGCCCCTCCATAAATTCCGTACAATACGAGTAATTATCATCATTGCCATCTCCATCCTCATCCCAAGTGGAGTAAATATATCCAGTGAATGAATAAGGATTTGCTGTTGTATCTGTCACCTGAATCCTTGTATCAGTTCCGATGACGGATTTTGTTGAAATATCAAGAATATCATTTCCAATCTGACTTCTAGAAAAAGTGTCAATTTTATACTTTGAATCTGCTTGATGCGAAGGGGTGATAAATACACCAGGTTTAACTTCATTAGTAGCCAATTTTCCACGAGTAAATTGATAATCATAATTTGAATATGACACTTCTCCAGTTACATAGTTTTTTGTAATAATATCATAAGTATTAATTGATTCAGTATCAAACTGACTTGATGCTGAAACTGTCAATGGATAGAAAGAAAAAGTAACCGTAAATAAAACAAGAATTGAAATACTTTTTTTATATTAAACATTATATGCCCTCCTAAAAATCAAATTTATTTTATTATGTATTTTGAATAGTTAATAATATTGTCATTTATTAGTATTCTACATCTTAGTATACATTATTAGGCATTGATAGCAATTTACGATAGTTAATAGTGTCTTTGTCTAAAAGAATAAGGCTCCAAGTCCAAACTCATGCTGGTTCACACAAAATATTTCTTGAGTTCATTGGACAAAAAGTATATCTATTGATTCTGCACAAATATAAAAACAAAATGTTAATTATATAACCAAAATTTAGATTCAAGCCTTCTTTCACTGTACTATTTTAGCTTTGATTTATTAAAATATAAATATATTAACTCTTTGTATCAAATCTTAAAAACATATTTTATATCATTGGTATTATTCCTTTCTCAAAAAATATCTCGGCAAAAAATGAATTATTATATGCTAATATATATTATGAGTGTATCACCTTCAAAAATAAATGTTAATAGTAAACCCAAATATTGATTATTAACTGAATTGTAAGTAATAAAAATATGAAACTATTTTATGTTGATAAATATACATGAGATGGGGGTTTTGCTTTTGGAAGGGAGCCTGATACTACCATATCCATGTTGAAGAGAAAGTTTGAAGCCAAAAAAAACGCATTTTACGATAAAAATGTGCTGTTTATTATTAAAGTGATAGAATCAAAAAGGCTTGAACTTACGCTTCCTCGCACCTCATCCAAGTGCAAGTGTTACGTTTATATAACTGAGCATGAATATTCTGTTTGCATTTCGTTATCGTTTAACACCTATTTAGACACCTATTTAAAACAATAAACGTTATTAACCGTACTTTTAGCCAAAAAGTATGCCCTTTTGATTTGGCACTTTTTTGAGTAACTACTAGACAAAAAAATCACCTACATAAAAGTGATTT
>JAQUZN010000076.1 GCA_028691315.1 Candidatus Izemoplasmatales bacterium
TATTCTTATTTCCAAATGGCATATCACTTAATTCCCCATGAACTTTGAAACCTATTTCTTCAAAGTCAAGCACTCGTTGTTCCTGAACTGAATTAAATTGTATTCCTTCAACATTGCCTCGGTAAAATTTTCTTACATCATTCATTAATGCCTTAAGAACATCTATGTCTTTATAGTAAATTCCTTTGATTTTACACCAATCAGAAGCTTGCTTAGTATGACATGCGCCAACTAGTATTTCATCTTCAAACACATAGAAATCACGGCTATCCTTCTCTCTATATCCGGTTTGAGATTTGTTATACGTATGAAGTGCATTTAGTAATTCTTTATTATATTCAAAATTTATATCGTCAATAAATCTAATATTATGGATATCACTCATCTCCTTCAACAAAAACTCATTTTAATAATAAATTCACTTAATATTCTTGTATATTATACCATTTTTTAGCCATTTTTGCAACGTGACGCAAGTTTCACTTCAACAATTGACCAGTGCTTTACCTCTATTACTAAATATTAGTTAAAAAGACTAGCAGAATTTTGCTAGTCTTTTTAACTAATATTTAGATGGTGCTATTCGGGCTTGATACCCAAAAATGGTATTTGAGTTTTAATACATTAACAATTCCATTAATCAGCAGCTTCTCCCCATATAAATCCATCTAAACTACCATTATTCCCATCTGTGACATCAAAATCACCGGAATTGGAATACCCTACACTTACATAATTTCCATAGAAGTTGACAATCACAGATTCGAACGAATCTGTGTTGCTACCACCAATAATTCTGTCCCAAACAATATTTCCTTTGGAGTCAAATTTAACCAACAACGCATCAGAAGTCAGAGCTACTAATGAATGATAACGATCCGCATCATCATAGTCTTCGCTAGCGGTAAATCCAGCTACAATATAATTTCCTTCCTCGTCTACTACAATAGAACGAAAGAGGTCCGCATTTCTACCACCTAGTGTTTTTTCCCAAATAATATTGCCATTAGAATCAAATTTTACAATCCAAGCATCACCATTCTTCATCCAATTAAATAGAGGTCTATATATTGTATTTTCATCTATATAGCCTACCGCTATATAATTTCCTTCACTATCTTCTACTACTGAACTAAACACATCGGTGTCTTCTCTATTTATAGTTACTTACCAAATAATCTCTCCATTAGCATCTAGTTTTACCATCCAAGCGTCAATTACAGCGGTTTTATCAGAATATGGGGTTGGTGTATAAGTATAGCCTACTGCAATATAAACTCCACTTGAGTCTTGAATAATAGACTCAAAACTATCACTTTCGTTTTCACCGAAAACTTTATCCCAAATAATATTCCCTAATGAATCAAATTTAATCACACTTGCATCCAAACTTTGTGTATCTTGATTGTAAGTTTCGCCTGCGACAATATAATTTCCATCTGTTGTTTCTACTATCGATTTAAAAACATCATATGGTCTATCATCTGTAGTTATACTCCAAATAATGTTTCCATTTAAGTCAATTTTTACTATCCAACCTTTGGTTTGACCACCGCCATTTATATTCCAAACCCTACTTGATCCTACGGCTATATAGTTTCCTTCATTATTCTGAATAACAGAAAATAAATTTTCAATATCAATTTCACCTATTGTTATATTCCAGATAACATTTCCTTCAGTATCGAATTTAACTATTAAACCATCAAATTCATTTGCTGTTTCTTCGTATCTATCAATAATACCAAAATCATTGCTATTTGTGTAACCTACAGCAATGTAATTTCCATCAGAGTCTTCGATTATATCGTAAAATAAATCTAGATTACTACCTCCAAATGATATAGACTTTTTTAACCACTTAGCATACACTGTGGTATCTTCAGTTATAGCGAAATCTTTAAGGGTGTTTGTCTTAACAGGTTCATTGAAACTATCATTATCCATAAACCAACCATCAAAAACAAATCCTTCTTTTTCGGGATCTGTAGGAATTTTTTTACAATTGACTTCCCATTTGTCCCAATAGAAGCCACTTCACTTCCGCCCACCGAATCAAATGAAATTACATATTTTTCGTTACATCCATATAACGTTATGCTTAATAACATGAATGCAATAACAACAAGATATCTTTTTATGTTTGTCATTATTAGTCCTTCATATATATAATAATCTTTCCACTATTCTAACAGAAATAGCAAAAATTGCAAATTTATTTTTGTACAATGTTCTATAATTTTGTCGTTCTGAAGTAGTGGAAATAGTAAAGTTTTTCTCAGTATCTTATATATCACTTTTAGATATTGATTTATTTATAAACTTTGGAATTATCAAAAGAATGAGAGAAATTGCTAACCCGATTAGCCCGAATGGCATAGAAGGATCTTCATTCACACATCCAGGTGACGCTTCACATGCTTGAAAATTTCCATTAAGGTAGAAAGGAATTACGCGTAAGATAAGGTACATTGATATAGTTAATTCAATAATTCCTGGGATATAAAGAATTAATTTTGGCGAACTAGATACTATAGCTCTTATTGCAAGCGAAACATAGAATAATAAAGGTTGACAAATACGAATATAAAAAGAAAATATATATTTCCTTCTAGAAAAGATATCAATGTTTCACCTTCATCTGTAAAGTTTAGATTCGATGTTTTTTTCATAAATAGCAATAATAAACTCGTGCATACATAAATTATATTATAAAATACATAATTGTATTTGTCAATATAACGTAAAAAAGACTAGCAAATTTTTGCTAATCTTTTGTTTTTATATGGTAGCCCGTACGGGGTTCGAACCCGTGAGTGTCGCCTTGAGAGGGCGATGTAGAGAGTGCTAACTCATCGCCATTTCTGGCGATTTAGTATTGCTCATATATATATTTGACCCTTGTAAAAAAATACTAAAAAATCACTACTTTGCTACTAGAATTATTTTTAGCCAATCAAATGAAAATCATTCCATGAAAGCAACTCTTAAGCGGGGTATATTTTAGCGATTTTTCGTGGAAAATTCTTTGAATAAAAAAATCTTTTTTTGCAAAATTAGTCTAAATTTTTTGATATCTTTGATTTCTACTATTCGGAGTATTAGGTAAAGTCATATTTACTAAGTTCAAACCAATCGCTGGATCAAGATAATTCTTCTTGAAAGAAGCTCTTGATTTTAATTTTAGTGCTTCCATCAATTCTATCGTGGTGTAAGGAGTATTAATTCTCATAACTTTCAATAATTTCTTAACTTGAATACTTATCTCACTGATTTCTTGCCTAGATCCATCGATTGTTCGATTAATTGTCTCTAAGATGGCATCCAACATAAATTCGATGAAAATATTTGAATTACCGACTTTATTACATTTTGAGATGGATTCATAATATTCTTGCTGTCTTTCTTTAATAATTGATTCTATTGGCAAATAGGCGAATATTTCTTCTTTAGACGCTAATAAACAGGTTTGAAAAAGCCGTCCTATTCTTCCGTTCCCATCAGAGAAAGGATGGATAAACTCAAACTCATAGTGGAAAACACATGATTTTATTAATATGTTTTCGGAATCCTGATTTAAATATTCAAACAAATTTGAGATATGTTCTGGCACTCTGTCTGCTGAGGGTGCAATGAAAATAACAGTATCCCCATCAAATACTCCTTCTTGCTTAGTTCTAAACTTTCCAGCATCTTCAACTAGACCTTCCAGCATAATAGCATGATATGCTAATAAATCTTCGATACTATATGGATTTATGTTTAGAATCGAGTCATAACATTTTTTTGCATTTTGCACTTCTGCAATGTCTCGTCTTGGACCTATAACCAATTTCCCATTAACTATATCTTTCACTTGGTCTTTTGACAATGCGTTGTTTTCAATCGCAAGTGAGGAATAGATTGAATTGATCATATTTGTTCTTCTTAATTTTGGTTTGTTATCTAATCCATAACTGTTTGATAGTTTCCCGATTTGTTTCATAATATTTGAAACCAAGTCTAGCATTTTAGAAGAAATTGTATAAGGCGGTTTGTATGACATATCATCACATCCTTCATCCATTACAATTATATCAATAAAAATAGAAAACATCAATCATCTTGTATGTTTTCTTGTATGTTTTCTTGTACGCTATTTAAGAAAGTCAAAAAGAGCAAATATGTCACTAAATAATTCAGTGACATATGTATAATGATTTCATTCATCAATATATATAATGATTTCTTTGCTATTCTTCCAATAAGAATCAATAAGCTAGCCTAAACTTAACGCGAAATTCTCAATGGCTTTATAACTTTTCAAATATATCTGCTGAAGGTAATTATATTTTGACAGCAATAACTTGATTTTCGGTAAATTATTATTTCTAAACGATTTTACAAACTCAATAAATTCGTCATCAAAAGTACTGTTATCAAATCCTTCAGCCATGTCAGATCTTAGCTCATTCGATAATCTTCTTTTCTCGATATTTTCTAGACAAATGTTTGTATTAATGTCTAAAATAATTACAGTATCAACAAATTGCATTCTATATTCCATTGTACTGCCATAATTGCCATCAATTAAGAAAAACTCATTTGTTTCAACAAACTTTGCAATTCTATCTTTCAATTCTTCTTTGCTTATACTATTCTTATTATCAATATGATAAATCTTATCAAGATGTAATATTGGATACCCCAGTTTTTGAGATAACATTTTACTTAAGGTAGATTTTCCACTACCAGGAGAGCCCACTATCATTATTCTATTCATAACCATTCTCCTAGCGTCCTCAATAATTGTTAAATCACTTTAACTCCACTTGAAAAAAGCGTTTCTTAAGCAGAAATAATAATAGATAAGCACGAAAAAAATCATAACATACAAGCATAAATAGCACAATTTTCATTTAAAAAGATTAGCATGTTTTTTGCTAATCTTTTGTTTTTTATATGGTAGCCCGTACGGGGTTCGAACCCGTGGGTGTCGCCTTGAGAGGGCGATGAGTTAACCGTTTCTCCAACGGGCCAATTAGACTAGTCTTTTAGAAGACTAATCACTTTTTGTAATCTTGAGATTACTTTATCTTTTCCAAGAATTTTTAATACATAGTAGAAATTCGGACTAGATTTTTTAGTGGAGACACTAATGCGAATTATCTCCGCAAAGTCACCAATATGTCCTTTATAAAGTTCTGGGTTCTTCTTATATTCTTTTGATTTAGGAGTATAGTTTAAAGAAGACGCGATCACTTTTAAATTTTCAAACCATTCTTCTTCATTTAAATCTAATCCATTGTTTTTAATAAATAGTTCTAAAACATCGATAATGTCTTGTTGAGAAACTCGTTCATTAAAAGGTAGGGTATCTTTTAATAATGACTCGTATTCAGAATCATACATAAAATTGATAATTGGGAATATATCACTATATTTTTCATAGTCTTTTCTTGGCTTTTCACCACCACGCTCGATATCTAATATCGATTCGAAAAATTGAATATTTGAACTTGCAACTTGGAAAAATTCTTGATTGTAAATTTTTGCCCAATCAAGTGCTTTTTTTGCAATCAATGGAGCAGGCATATTTCCAAGTGTTTCTTTACAGATAGACTTAATTTTTTCGAGATCAAACAAGCCACCATCTAAACTCATCTTATCAAATGTTAAATTAAAATCAAAAATATTGGCAAAAGGATTTTGAATTCTCCACTCTTCAAAGTTTGTATTTGCAATGGTCATTAAGTATTCTAAGAACCCTTCAATTGGATATCCTTTTTCTAAAAAATATTTAACACTAGCTTCTTCATCTTTACGTTTAGATAATTTTCTTCTTTTGCCATCATCCATCTTCATGATGACAGGTAAATGAGCGTATTTTGGTCTAACCCAACCCATGGCATCAAATAATTGTAAATGAATAGGAACTGAAGACATCCATTCTTCACCCCTAGTTACATGTGTGGTTCTCATAAAATGGTCATCAACTAAATGAGCAAAATGATACGTTGGAAGTTTATCGCCTTTCATAATGACTAAATCTTGTACATTTTGAGGAAACTCAATATGTCCACGAATTTCGTCATCAAAGCCTATTTTTTCTAGTTCATTTCCCATAGACTTAAACCTGATAACATAAGATTCGCCATTTTTTATATTTTGAATCATTTCTTCAACTGATAACTTACGACACTTTGCATATTCTCCATAGTATCCAGGATTCACTTTTAATGATTCTTGCTTCTTTCTTATTTCATCTAATTCTTCATGCGTACAAAAACAAGGATATGCAAGATCATTTTCAATCATGTATTTAATAACAATATCATAAATCCATTTTCTTTCGCTTTGTACATATGGACCGTATAAACCACCTGTAACAAAACTTTCATCTGGATTAATGCCGAAAATATTTAACTCTGTTAATACTTCATCCCCTGAGCCCTCGATCTCACGTTTTGTATCTGTGTCTTCTAGTCTAACAAAAAAAACACCATTCGATTGCTTAGCATATCGCCAAGAAACCATTGATGCGAATAAAGAACCTGTATGTAAAAACCCAGTTGGAGATGGCGCAAAACGAGTGACCATCGCATCTTCGGATAATTGACGGTTTGGATAGATTTTTTCTAAATCACTGATGTTTTTATCCACTTCAGGAAATAGAAGATGCGCTAGTTCTTTTCTTAGTTTCATATAATACCTCTCAATTTATAGCAGTATTATAATATCATATATCGGCTTGTTTTTCCATACAAAAATGATTGATTTTTTAACAATCATAAAGAGTCAAATAAACAATTCACTAAGACTATTATAAATTTTTTACATCAATCTAAATCGGCTTACTAATGAAAAACATACGAAAATTGTATTATCTAACCCATTACTAAGGTATCTCATAAAAAAATAAGTCATAATATTCATATAATCAATATTAATATTAAACAACTAAGTTCTTTAATAAAAGTTATCCGTTTTTGAAGTCTAGTAGTTTAAAAGTTCACTTTTTCTGTTATAATATTCATAAATAGCTTCATATAGATGAAAGGAAGAACAATGGACAACCTTAAAAAATCATTATCTGAAAAACTTAGTAAAAAAGACCCTTCCACAAAAAAAATCGTGATTGGTTTTGATGGCTTTATTGATGAAATTATACATGCAGTGGACAAACGATTAGATGCCTTAGAATTTGTTAGAATTGATACCATTTCTGATCTTGCTAAAAGAATTGAACGCGCTAGTGGATTATCTACAAATATCGAACTTGTGCCAATGCAACGAAAGATAGGCGGTAACGGACCTATTATGTGTAATGCTTTTGCTAGACACAATCCAAAAATCACTTATATTGGCGCGCTTGGTGTCCCTACAATTGATGAAGTATTTAAAGTCATGGAAAAATCCGTTACTCTATATTCAATTGCGAATAGTGGTCATACAGATGCACTTGAGTTTGATGATGGCAAGTTAATGCTCGGAAAAATGGTTTCATTAAATGATGTTACGTATGAAAAATTAATTGATCACGTTGGAAAAGAACAATTAGTACAACTACTTGGTGAAGCTGATTTATTCGCAACTGTGAACTGGAGCATGTTACCATTTATGACTGATATGTGGTCAAAAATATTAAAAGAAATTTTACCTATAATGCCAAAAAAACATAAAAAGCCAATCTTCTTTGTTGATTTAGCTGATCCAGAAAAACGTGAAGACGAAGAGATTATGGAAGCACTAAATTTATTAAAAGCTTTTTCACCATATTTTTATGTTGTTCTTGGATTAAATAAAAAAGAAGCCTACGATGTTGCAGATGTACTCGACTTGTTTGATAGTGAGAGTTTAAAACATATGCAAGTATCACTACAAGATTTAAATGAAGCTTTATACACATATCTTCAAATCGACAGCATTGTCATTCACCCAGTAGATCGTTCTTGTACTGTCATTGATGGTAAGTTTTTTGAAGAACTTGGTCCCTATGTTAAAAAACCAAAACTTACTACTGGTGCTGGTGATAATTTCAATGCTGGATTTGTCCTTGGATTACTCCTAGACCTTTCTCCAGAAGAATCTTTATTAACTGGTATGGCAACTAGTGGCTTTTATGTTCGTAATGCATATAGTCCTAATTTCAGTGAGTTAGTTTCATTTATGTCTGATTGGTCCAAAGATTTAGTATAAATTATATTTAAATAAAAACAACCAA
>JAQUZN010000077.1 GCA_028691315.1 Candidatus Izemoplasmatales bacterium
CGAATCCAAGAACTCCAAAACCGTGGATTAATGTCATTTCTAATAGCGATTATTCCTTAATGGTTTCTCAAACTGGCGGTGGATGTTCGTGGAGAGGCAATTCTGGTCAAAATCGATTAACTAGATTGTATCAAGATATAATTAAAGACAATTTTGGTAAATATTTTTATCTTAGAAACGTTGATAGCGGAAATTTTTGGTCAATTACATATCAACCTGTTCAGAAAGAATATCAAAAATTTGAAGTAAGGCATGGAATTGGTTATTCTACATTTCTTTACCAAGTAGAAGATGTCTTATCGGAAATGAAAATGTTTGTCGTTCCAGATAAACCACTTGAAATTATTGACATTACGGTTACAAATCATTCAAATATCGTGAAAAAGTTAGATTTGACATCTTATTTCGAATGGGAAGCTGGAATTCATCCAGATGAACATCGTGAATTTCACAAATTATTTATGGATACAGAGTATGATCCGGTACTAAAAGCGATAAAGCTAAGAAAATACAACTGGGGTTTTGGCGACAAACAAGGTTTAGGTAATAACTCTGATTGGGATTTTGTTGGATTTCACGCGGTAAGTACGCCGGTAAAATCATATGATACAGATAAAGAGTCTTTTATTGGTATGTATGGGCTGGAAAGAGATCCAAAAGCGATGCATGATTTAACCTTAAAGAATTCATCAGGTCGTTTTGGCGATCCTTGTGGGTCTTTACAAACTGAATTCACCTTGAATCCCGGAGAATATGTTCGGGTTATTTATACGATTGGTGTTACGACCCTTGGAAAAAAAGAGATACCAAACATTGATCAAGAGTACGAAGATCCAAATCCATTAATTCTTAAATATACAACAATAGATGCCGCAAATACAGAATTTGAAGAAGTGAAAAAGTTCTGGAAAAAACTTTTATCAGGTGATCATGTTACTTCTCCAGATAAAGCATTTGATATGATGACAAATACATTTTCTAAATATCAAGCGATTAGTTGCCGTATTTGGGGAAAGACCGCATACTATCAAACTAGTGGCGGATATGGATTTAGAGATCAACTTCAAGATTCTTTGATTTTTTTAGAAGGAACGCCTGAATTAACAAAAAAGCAATTGCTCATGCATGCAGATCGTCAATTTGCAGAAGGCGATGTATATCACTGGTTTGTGACATATCAAAGGTGGGGCGCAAGAGGCAATTGCAGTGATGATTTACTATGGATGCCATTTATTATGGATTTTTATATTGAAGAAACTTTGGATTATAGTATTTTAGACGAAGTAATCCCATTTGTCGACAATGGCGAAGCATCAATGTATGAACATTGTAAACGGGCTATAAAAAAGGCACTAACGAGATTTTCAGACCGTGGTGTTCCTTTGATGGGAAGTCATGATTGGAATGACGGGTTAAGTGCTGTTGGACCATTAATGAAAGGCGAATCCTTTTGGATGAGCTCATTCTTATTTATGGTGCTTAATGGATTTAAAAAGTACGCTAAGAAAAAAAACGATTATGAATTTCTAAAGACATGTGAAACTATGGCAATCCAAATCAAGAAAACATTTAATGAATTTGGTTGGGATGGCGAATGGTATATGCAAGCTACAACAGATGCCGGTCTTAAAGTCGGCTCAGTTGAAAATGAAGAAGGCAAAATGTTCTTAATGCCTAATACATGGGCTATTATTAGTGATATCATTCCAAAAAATAGGGTTGAAACTGTTGTTTCTTCCATTGAGAAAAACTTATTAAGAGAATATGGAACACTACTTAATTATCCAGCATTTACAATTCCAAGAACAGATATTGGGTATGTGACTAGATATGCGCCAGGCCTTAGAGAGAATGGCGGAGTATATACACATGCGGCAACTTGGGCAGTTGAAGCTTTTGCGAAGGCGGGGTATCCTGATTTAGCTTATAAAGCATATTCAGGAATATGTCCTCCAAACAGAACGAAAGACCCAGATAGATATCTAGCAGAGCCATATGTGACTTGCGGTAATTCTGATGGACCAATTTCTCCATATTATGGTAGAGGTGGTTGGAGCTGGTATACTGGTTCTGCACAGTGGTTACATCGTGTTGCAGTAAGAGATATATTAGGAGTTAAAGCATCTTTTGATGGACTTGTAATTGAGCCAATGATTCCAAGTACATGGAATGAAGTAACCTATACGAGACTTTTTAGAAACTCGACCTATATTATTCAAATTGCACGTGGAAAGAAACCTTCTATTTCAGTTGATGGAACTGTTCTTAAAGGGAATTTATTACCTGACTTTCAGGATCACGGTGCCCATCATGTTATGGTCACTATTATATAAATAAGGAGATAATAAAATAATGAAAAAGATAATCAGTTTCTTATTGCTAGTATTATTTTCAGCCGCTATTATAAGCTGTAATAAAACGACAACTGTCTCGACAACTACTAAGACAGATATTGGTACACATACACCTGTCACGATTACATATGCAGCGTGGAACTTAGGAACAGAAGAGTCTGTCAATCTAGAACGATTGATGATTGAAGCGTTTATGGTCGAGTATCCTTGGATTACTGTTCAAATCGTGGAAAGACCAAAAGTTCCTGATGCAACTGGAACCAGTGAAGTAGATCAAAACTGGAATGAGTTCTTAGGCGCTAGAGCTGCACAAGGAACCTTGCCAGATGTATATTTTACTGATTCAACAGAAACAACAATTATGAATAATTGGACTAGAGATGTGTATCAAATTGCACATAATGACCCTGAGTTTATGAATATTTCTGAAGATATTAGAGAAGCCGCTAATTATGGTGGAAAACTCATGGCTTTACCATATGCAGTTTATTATTTTGGGTACTATATCAACAAAACAATCTTTGAAAATGCAAATGCAGATGCTCCTGTATTTGAAGATACATTTACTGAGTTCCTAGCTAAAATTGGTGATGTTGCGAATCAAAATGTAACAAATGGAACTGGAACCGCTGGTATTGTTGGTATAGATAGAATGCTTGAGTGGTATCCTTCTCAGTTAAATGCTGATCTTGGATGGTATACCTATGATGGAACGATTCTTCATTTAAATGGATCTGAATTTGAAACCACTTTACAACTATACCAATCATTAATGCAAAATAAAACAATTATCTATGATGCATTAACACCGGAAGAACAACTAGCAGCCTTTGGCACAACAAATGCTTGGGAATCTAGTCAGTTAGCCGCATACTGGGAATATACTCCGATTATTGGTTCAATGTTAAATTATGATTTTGAAATTGATTTTATTGGTACTCCTGGAACAGATGCAGCTCATCAAATTCCGATTGTACTAGATTTAATGTGTATTTCAAGTCAAACTCAACATGAGTCTGAAGCATATGAACTAGCTAAATGGATGTCTTTTGGAAAAGATGGATATTTGAAGAGAATTGAACTTTCAACGACAGTAGAAGGAATCACTGCTCTTAATATGACACCACTTCAACCAGATACTGAATTACTAGATGCATTTTTCGGAATTTATAGTTCTTTTACTGAACTTCGCAAAGTAGTATCTTATAACAATTACATTTTAGAACCAAATAAATATGTGCCTGGATATATTAAAGCAAGATGGAATGAAGATTATGATGCTGAGACGACAGTGGGACAATTATTTGATCAAGTACGTGGCGGACTAGTAAATTATGCGGATGTAAAAACAGCATGGAATGATATTTCAAATAATGCACTAACAGTCGCAAGAACAGCGGTTTTAAATAAACTTGGTGTAAACAATTAATTTTTAATAATTTAGAAAATATATCTGAAAGGAAGTGAAAAGCCGATGGTTAAAAAATGCGGATTATTTGTAATCGTAGTAATGCTCATGATTGTGTCTTTATCCTCTCATACTGTTTTTGCGGATGTGAGTATTGTTGATACAGATACCCCAGTTGTTTTATTGGGTAACTATAATGAAGTTTTAACTTCTTGGGAAGAATCAAGTTTTAACGATAATCATTTATTTTCTCGTGAAATTTTGCCATCTGCTTTTTTATCAGATATCGATCATTTAACAAGTGATAACTATGGATATAGTCACCCAGTCTATGAATGGAGTGATGATTCATCGTTTTCATTTCATGTGAATGTTGACAGTGAAGGGTGCTATCAAATAGCTGTTGATTTTTATTCTTTATCCGATGACTATCTTGATATGGAATTACAGATTACTATCAATAGAGAACTTCAATATACGGAAGCATCACAGATTATTTTATACAAACAATGGGCTCAAAACGAAGAATTTAGTGTTGATCGTTATGGTAACGATTTTTATGGTGCGCAAACACAAATTAAATCATGGATTCGTCAAGATTTCTTTGATCCAATGGGATTGTTTGTTGAGCCACTATTATTTCACTTAAATCAGGGCGATAACGTTATTACCCTTGAAAAAACGAAAGGAGAAATGCTTGTTGGAGACATCCTTGTTTCGGGCAAAGAAGAACTAAAAACATATGATGAATATATAGGCAATAATGTTGTTAGTTCAACTGAAGTGTTATTGACAACAGAAGCAGAAATCCCATCAATTAAAAATGCGTCAAGCATTCAACCAGGAATTTCAAGAACGGTAGGCATTACGCCGTTTTCTGTTCGTTATTTAAAATTAAATACGCTTGCTGGTTCAACTTATAACTCTGAAAGAGAAAGTGTTACATATGAAGTTGACGTTCCAAGGGATGGGTATTATTATCTTACTTTTAAAGTATTACAATCCGATTTAACCAATGGGGTTGTTTTTAGAACGTTAAGAGTCAATGGCGAAGTTCCATTTGTTGAAGCATTGTCTTTAGGAATCCAGTTTGATTCGTTATGGCAAAATTACACTGTAGGAAATGACAATCCTTACTTGTTTCACTTGAAAGCAGGAATCAATACTATTTCCCTTTCAGTAGATTTAAGCCCTTATATGAATATTTATTATGTTTTAAATGATGTACTTGATTACGTTAATTCTGTATCACTTCAAATTAAGAAATTAACTGGTAATCAAGTAGACCAGTATCGTGATTGGAATATAACTGAGTTTATGCCTAATATTGTTTCTGATTTGAATATGTATGCATTAAAACTTGAAACAATGCAAGAATATTTAGGGTCTTTATCGACATCCTCTAAGTTATCTGAAGCAGAAGCTTTTTTAAAGATTGCGATTCGTAATTTATTATTTTTAGCAGATGCCCCTAATGACATTCCGAAAAATATGTCACTTTTGTCGACTTCCTCTTCCTCAATTGCGTCGACTTTGGGAAATTCGATTTCTTTACTTTTAGATAGCCCCTTAGATATGGATAAGTTTTATGTTCACACATCTGTTGACTTAGAAAATCCCAATGCTAATTTTTTTGCGAGAGCTTGGGTAAATATTAAACGTTTCGTTATCTCTTTCTTTGATCAGAGGTATTCAACCACTGTCAGCGAGGATGAACTAGTAGTATGGATTAACAGGCCAAAACAATATGTAGATTTGATTCAAAAGATGATTGATGATTCTTTTACAAAAGATACTGGAATAAAAGTTTCAACATCAGTGATGGCAGCAGAAGGTAAACTAATTTTAGCGAATTCAGCTGGAACGAACCCCGATGTTGCACTAGGTGTTTCTTCTTGGCTTCCATATGATCTTGGAATTCGTGGTGCTATTGTCGATTTATCTGTCTTTGAAAGTGATCCTGATTTTAGCACTGTTTTAAATTACTTCCAAGAAGAATCCCTTATTCCGATGGTTTATAATAACGGGTTATATGGTCTGCCAGACACAGAGAATTTCTATGTTTTGTTTTATCGTACCGATATTATGAGTTCTCTTGGGATTGAAATACCTTCTACTTGGGAAGATGTTACTCAAATAATGCCAATCTTAAAACGATATGGAATGAATTTTTATATTCCGTTATCAAGTGCTACTTCTTTAAAGTCATTTGATTCAACACTACCCTTCTTATTTCAATATGGATCTACTGTATATCAAGATAATGGATTCTACGTTTCACTTGATAATGAGCCTTCTGTAAGTGCGCTAGAAATGATGACAGAACTCTATACGATTTATAGTATGGATACCACTGTAACTTCTTTTTATAATGATTTTAGACTAGGGCTTTCACCAATTGGTGTTGGTGACTTTGGTATGTATATTACATTATTAAATGCCGCACCAGATATTCAAGGACTTTGGAGTATTGCATTATTACCAGGTGTTAAGCAAGACAATGGGGAAATTGTTAGATATGCGCCAGGTGCACAAACTGCCAATATGATATTTAATAATACTGATAAACTCGATGAATCATGGGAGTTCTTAAAATGGTGGGTGTCAACAGATACACAATCAACATTTTCAAATCTTTTATTGTCTACTTTAGGAAAAGAATATCTTTGGAATAGTGCAAATATTAGTGCGTTTCAAAGTTTAAATATGAATGCCTCAGACCTAGCTATTATTTTAGAACAATGGAGTTTTTTAAAAGAATTACCAAAAGTACCTGGTTCATATCAGGTCGAATTAGAAATATCTAATATTTGGAATAGTGTTGTTATTGATAGAGAAAACTTAATGGTTTTATTAAATGATGGCATTATCAAGATGAATAAAGAAATCCAGAAAAAAATGTCGGAATTTGGATACATGGATAAATCGGGGAATATATTAAAACCTTATGTAATGCCTAGTGTATCAATTATCCAAAAATGGAAGTCGGGTGAGTCAAATGGCTAGCCTAACTTTAAAAAGGAAAAATCGCGGATCAAAAGCAGTGAAAGAACAACAAAAGATTGCATATCTATTTGTTTTTCCTTATGTTTTGATGTTTACGGTTTTTATCATTATTCCTGTTGCTGCGGCAATATACTTATCTTTTACATACTTTGACACGGTTAGAGCACCAATATGGGTTGGGTTTGATAACTATATTAACATTCTTACCAATGATGATGTATTTATGCAATATGTTATTCCAAACACGTTAAAGTACGCAATTATTGTTGGGCCAGGAGGATATATTTTATCTTTCTTGTTGGCATGGATGCTTGCACAACTTGCGCCAAAATTAAGAACTTTATTTGCGCTGATTATATACTCGCCTTCATTAACTTCAGGTGTAACAATGGCCGTGTTATGGCGAGTCATATTTGCTGGTGATAATTCGGGTTATTTAAATAGTGTTTTACTGAACTTAGGGGTCATTATTGAACCGATTATTTGGCTTCAATCAAAAGAGTTTTTATTAACGATTATGATTGTTGTCACTTTGTGGAGTTCTATGGGGGTTGGCTTCTTAGCGATGCTTGCCGGAATCCTTAGTGTAAACACGGAATTATATGAAGCGGGTTATATAGATGGTATTAAGAATAAATTCCAAGAGATGATATACATTACCATTCCATCCATCAAACCACAAATGTTGTTTGGTGCAGTAATGGCAATTGTTGGAACATTTTCTGCTTCGGGTATTGGGGTGGCGCTCTCTGGGTCTAACCCGACCCCACAATATGCAGGGCAGTTAATTGTTAATCATATTGAATATTACGGATTTAATAAGTATGAGATGGGTTATGCAGCAGCACTTTCTGTGATTCTTCTGATGGTCGTTTATTACTTCAGCCGAATATCATTCAAACTATTTGGAAGTAAAGACGAATGAGAAAACACAAATTCCAAGGAACTAAAATCAACCCATCGAAGTTCCATGTAAGCCAAATCCGTTATATTTTAATTTTAATTCCGATTTCTATGTTTATGCTTTTACCACTTATTTATATTTTCAACCATGCTTTTAAGCCTTTAGAAGAGTTATTTTATTACCCGCCAAGATTCTTTGTCAGAAACTTTACTTTCAGCAATTTTGTAAGATTGTTTCAAGTAACTGGATCTTCGGGAATACCAATGAGCAGATATTTATTTAATAGTATAATTGTTACTATTTTAGTGCTTGTTACATCGGTAGTAATCTCGACTTTAGCAGGTTATGCTTTATCCAAACTTAATTTTAAGGGAAAAAAAGTGATTAATGAAATTAACACACTTGCCCTAATGTTTGTTGGTATTGCGGTAACAATTCCAAGATACTTAGTCATTGAAAAATTGGGACTAATTGATAATTTCTTCATCCATGTTTTGCCTT
>JAQUZN010000078.1 GCA_028691315.1 Candidatus Izemoplasmatales bacterium
AATTTTCTTGCATCTCAAAGCTCCTATGACTGGTATCTGTTTAATTACAGCATAGCATCTTTGAGGTGTTTTTTAGTGGGAAAATTTTTTCCCTGAGGTGGCTAACTTCATTTTACAATTTGGGATTTATTGTATAAGCAAACACTACGAGAAAAATATTGAAAATATGGTGATTTTTTGTGAGTTATAACCGAAAAATTATCCGCACTGCTTCATATATCGAAGTATATGAATATGAAAAAGTTATCTTTACTCAAGATGAAAATATTGAAAATACTGAACCGAAAAAAGAACGAAAAAAGAAACGAAATTTTGATGAATTATCTGATGAAGAACAACAAGAACGTTTAGAACGAATCTCAAAAACTAGAAAAAATTCAAGATGGGAAGTTATGAGATTAGTTGATACTAATTTCGACAAAAGAACTTCATTCCTCACACTTACAACAAAAGAAAATATTCAAGATAGAAATACATTCAATTTACTTTTCGATAAATTCATCAAGCGCCTAAATTATAAAATATATAAAACTAAAAAACGACTTCTAAAATATCTTGCTGTATTAGAAAAGCAAAAAAGAGGTGCTTGGCACGTTCATATTATGCTTTTTGATTTTCCATTTATTCCCCAACATGATTTAGTAAAAGTTTGGGGTCTTGGAGGAGTATGGATTAATAAAATTGATGTTGATTCAAAATCAAGTCGCGGGAGGTACGTTTCGAAGTACTTTGAAAAGGGAATCGGACAGGAACTTCTTGAAAGTTATGGAAAGAAATCTTTTTATTCTTCAAGAAATCTGAAAAAACCTGAAGTACTTAAATTCGTTACATTTGAAGATACCGAAAATATCATCAAACATAATGAAGTTTTATATGAAACAGAGTATTCAGGTAAGATTTTCAAAAATGGAGAACTCTTAGAGAACCGTATCAAATATAAAAAAATAAAAATTGATTAAATGTGAGGAAATAAAATGAATCGTGAAGTAAAAAACTTTCCTTTATTGTTGACAAGGGAAATGGCAGCTAATTTCTTAGGGATTGACCCAAAATCTTTTGACAAATATGTTAAGAGTTCTGACGAGCTAAAAAGGTTCATGGTTGGTAAACAGGAGCGTTATACAATCAATGAACTTGAAACCTTTATTGTTAATCATTCAATCCATTAAGCGAGGTTAGACAAATGGCAACAATAATTAAAAGAGGTAATTCATATCGTGCAGAAATTTCTAACTATAAACATGGCATAAATAATCGTATTACAAAAACATTCAAAACTAAAGCTGAGGCGAAACGTTGGGCTATGCAACACGAGATAGCAAAAGGTGACGGTATAGACCTCGCACGAAGGCAAGATAGTTTTTCAAGCTTTTATGAAAATTGGGTTTATATTGTAAAAAAGAATGATGTAAGACCCGCTACCTTTGTAAACTATACCAGGACTATTCCTGTAGTAAAAAAATTATTCAAAGATATAAAACTAAATGAGTTAAATGACTTAGTAGTGCAAATGAAGATAGACGAATTTGGAGAAACACATTCTCGTAAAACAACAACTGAATTATTGTTAAAATTACGGACTTCTCTTCGTTACGCTTACGGAAGAAATCTTCTTGTTTCAGATTTTGCTGGTCTTGTGAAAACTCGTGGTAAAGAACTTGAAAAAAGAAATAAAGCACTCTCTATTTCAGATTTTAAGAAATTACGTTCTTATCTCCTTCAAAATCATAATAAAGAGTTTTATGTTATGGTACTATTAGCACTTGAAACTGGTGCTAGACGCGGCGAGCTGCTTGGCTTGACAAAAAATGATGTAATTGAGTATGGTATTAAAATAGAGCGCTCCATTAGCCCCACAAGCCCCGATACTCGCCTTAAAACAAAGAGGTCTAAACGGACTGTAACCATTAATAAAGACGTTTATGAGATTATTAACGCTCTGATACCAAAAGAGAATGGTTATTTATTTGATTCAGACGGATTTCAACAATCAGCGAAATTAGCAAGGCTGTTGAAGAAATTAGATATTCCTAGAACTACTTTTCACGGGCTTCGAGATACTCATGCTTCATTTCTATTTTCAAACGATAACATTAGACTAGACTATATTTCTCAACGTTTAGGGCATTCAAATTTGCAAACAACTATGAATTACTACCTTGAGTTAATGCCAGAGAAAAAACATCTGCAAGATACAGAGGCTTTAGATTTATTAAATTCATTGAAAGATGAGGACTAAATATGTTTTCTAAAAACAACCATAGTTTGCCACCAATGAAGTATTTCAAAGGTCAAGAAGTTAAATTTGACTTTAATGGCGAGACTTTGCAAGGAATTATAGAGATATTAGATTTTGGAGGTTCATTTGAAAATGACTTCCATTCATATGATGTATATGTTGCTACTACTGATACTCTATATAAACATATTCCCGAAGCCAATATTTATTTATAAAATACTTAATATCAAAAAAGACACCAGTAAAATACTGATGTCTTTTGCTTTTATATTGATAGTAAAACTGATTTTTACACCAATTTACACCAAATAATATTTCAAAACGTTGGTATATCTGAAACAGATTAACGTTTTGAACGTTACGAATGTTAATATCTTATCCAAAGCAAAGGTTGAGTCAACACCGACTAGTCCTAAACCCAAGCTTTATCTGGCTATATCTATCGTTATCGGTTTAATTTTAGGCCTAGCTTTAGCTCTGCTAAAAGAAGTATTTGATAATAAAATCAATAAAGAAGAAGATATCGAGGCTTTGGGATTATCAGTACTTGGGGTGACAGCGTACGCTCAGACCAGTGATTTTAGTAATCCTAATTATAAAAAAGAGACATTGGATAGCGATACATCAATGTCACCTGGTGAGCAGGAATTAAGTAGATTATCAAAGAGAAAAAAGAGATAGGAGTTTAGGATGTCTAAAAATAAAAAAAATATAGGTGACAATCGATACACGATTACGAGTATGAACCCTAAATCACCTATTTCTGAACAATACCGAACAATTCGAACGACTATTGAGTTTAAAATGATAGATCAAGGTATCAAAAGTTTTCTGGTAACATCTTCAGAAGCCTCTGCTGGTAAGTCAACAACAATTGCCAATTTAGCAATCACTTTTGCACAACAGGGTAAAAAGGTACTGTTAATCGATGCTGACCTTCGTAAACCAACAGTCAACTTGACATTTAAGGTACAAAATAGAGTAGGTCTCACTAATGTTTTAATGAATCAATCTTCAATTACAGATGCTCAGCAACGAACAAGAGTTTCCGAAAACCTTACTATAATTAGTTCTGGGCCAATTCCACCCAATCCTTCGGAATTATTAGGATCTATTGCAATGAAGAGATTGATTGAATCAGTGACGGAATTTTTCGATGTTATCTTAATAGATACACCACCTCTTTCTCTAGTGACAGACGCTCAGGTCTTGAGTAACTATGTCGGAGGAGTAGTAATTGTGGCTCAAGCTAATCAAACGAAAAAAGATGGCTTATTGAAAACCAAAAAGCTACTTAATCAAGTCCAGGCTAATATTTTGGGAGTTGTCTTACATGGTGCTGAGATGTCTGATTCAAATTCTTACTATTACTATGGGGTAGAATGATTGATACAAATTAAGTGCACATTAAGTGATAGGAACTAAGGTATAGGTGCTAAAATGATTGATATTCATTGTCATATTTTGCCGGGTATAGATGATGGCGCTAAAACTTCTAGAGATACTCTGACAATGCTGAAATCAGCAATTGATGAAGGTATTACAGTTATTACTGCCACGCCACATCATAATCCTGAATTTAATAATGAATCTCCATTGATTTTGAAAAAAGTTGAGGAAGTTCAAGATCTTATTGATGCGTATCACCTACCAATTCAAATTTTGCCAGGGCAAGAAGTTAGAATATATGGTGATTTATTGAAAGATTTTGCTCAGGGTAAATTACTAACCGTAGCGGGAACGTCTAATTACATGCTCATTGAATTTCCTTCGAACCACGTTCCAGAATATGCTAAAGAACTTTTTTATCATATGCAATTACAAGGGATTCAACCTATTTTGGTTCACCCTGAGAGAAATACTAAAATCATCGAGCATCCGGAGATATTATTTAATTTTATTGAGCAAGGAGTGCTTAGTCAGATAACAGCATCAAGTATAACGGGTCATTTTGGTAAAAAGATACAGAAATTAACGTTTCAAATTATTGAAAATCATCTGACACACTTTGTCGCCTCAGATGCACATAATGTAACTTCACGTGCATTTAAGATGAAGGAAGCGTTTGAAATTATCGAAGAGAGATATGGATCTGATCTATCACAAAGGTTTAAAGACAATGCTCAATCAGTGATTTTAAATAAAAGCGTTTATGAAGGAAGCCCAACACGAATTAAAAGAACGAAATTTTTAGGATTGTTTTAGAGAATTTATCAGGGGGGTGAAAAAATTGAAGTTCTTAAGGATGTTTACACACATGCATTAGAAGAGGAAAGATTAGTAGCGTTTAAAAAATTTTCACTTAGCGAAAGAATGATCAAGAGGGGACTTGATATTCTAGGTAGTTTAGTAGGTTCATTCCTATTTGTCATAGTAGCAACTTTACTCTATGTACCTTATAGAATCTGCTCAAAAAAAGATCATGGACCAATGTTCTATAAACAAAAACGATATGGTAAAAAAGGTGAAATCTTTTATATTTTGAAATTTAGGACAATGATTGTTAATGCTGAGGAATATCTGGAACTTCATCCAGATGTTAAGTCCAAGTACCATGATAATGGTAATAAATTAGAAAACGATCCCCGTGTGACAAAGATTGGGTCATTTATCAGGCAACACTCTATTGATGAATTACCGCAATTTATCAATGTGCTTAAAGGGGATATGTCATTAGTTGGTCCAAGACCAATTTTGCTCTTTGAAGCTGAAGAATATGGGGAACGTCTTCCTTATTTACTCATGTGTAAACCAGGGATTACAGGTTATTGGACAACACATGGCAGAAGTAAAGTTCTTTTCCCAGAACGAGCAGATTTGGAACTCTATTATCTCCAATACCATAGCATCAAGCACGACATCAAACTTCTTGCACTCACAATTGGACAAATCATAAACGGATCGGATGCTTACTAAAAAATGAAGGAAAAACATATTTACATTATTGGTTCAAAAGGGATTCCAGCAAAGTACGGTGGTTTTGAAACTTTTGTAGAAGAACTAACAGCACATCAAAGTAATAAAAATATTAGATATCATGTGGCTTGTTTATCAGATGGTGAACAAGTCAATTTTCGTTATAATGGTGCTGACTGTTTTAATATTATAAAGAAGAATATTGGACCAGCCAATGCGATTTATTATGATTTAGCAGCTTTAAAATATTCAATTAAAGAAATCGAAAAAAATAAGTTTAAGAACGCGATTATTTATATCTTAGCTTGCCGAATAGGCCCCTTTATTGGTTGTTATAAAAATAAAATGGAAAAATTAGGAATTACTTTGATGGTAAATCCTGATGGGCATGAGTGGTTGCGAGCAAAATGGAACGCACCAGTCAAAAAATATTGGAAAATTTCAGAACAATACATGGTGAAAAATGCTGACTTATTAATCTGTGATAGTAAAAATATTGAGAAGTATATTCAAGAATCTTATGGACAATATAATCCAAAAACAACTTATATCGCATATGGCGCAGATTTAGCACCAAGTCTTTTGAAGGATAATGACAAAAAATTAGTAAATTGGTACCAAGAAAAGGGTTTGGAATCTAATGAATATTATCTTGTTGTAGGTCGGTTTGTTCCTGAAAATAACTATGAAATAATGATCAGGGAATTCATGAAGTCTAATACAAAAAAAGATTTTGTTTTAATAACAAATGTAGAACAAAATAAATTTTATGATCAACTTAAACAGACAACTGGATTCGATAAAGATATACGAATAAAATTTGTAGGAACTGTATATGATAAAGGATTACTAAAAAAAATCAGAGAAAGCGCCTTTGCCTATTTTCATGGTCATGAAGTTGGAGGAACTAATCCTAGTTTAATCGAGGCATTAGCATCATCTAAATTAAATCTCTTACTTGACGTTGGGTTTAATAAAGAGGTAGGAGAAAATGTAGCACTTTATTGGAATAAAGAAAATAATAATCTTGCACACTTAATTAAACATGTAGAACAATCTGATTATTCTTATATGGAAAATAAAGCAAAAGAAAGAGTCCAACACTATTTTTCATGGGATTATATTGTTGGAGAATATGAGGAACTTTTTTGTCATGGGATATAATTTCGTAATTCAACCATTTCATGATTATAGGAAATGGGAAAAAGAAGGGTATAGAACCCGAGATGCACATTTTTTTCAACAGTTAGAAAAAAGAAAAGATGTGGATAATATAATAATAGTCAATCGTCCACTATCGTTAGCTGAAAGAATAATAAAAGGGGACTCACTAAAAAACATAGGATTTTTTGTATTTAATGATGAAAATTTTTCTATCAGAAAAATTAGTGAAAAAACTTATGTTTTCGATTTTTATACTTCAGATTTCATTAAAGTGATTATTGAAAACAGGAAGTGGTGGGACACTATATTTAGGTCTAAGAAAATTACAAATAAAATTAAATTAGGATTGAAATTTCTGGAAATTTCTGATTATATTTTATTGATACAAAACCCTATGGCCATTGGACTTGCGGAAAGCTTAAATTATAATTTGTTTGTTTTTGATGTTATCGATAACTGGTTGGAACACCCACAAATGAGATCAATTGTATCAACAATCAAATCAAATTATAAAGAAGCAGAGGGGAAAGCAGATTTAATAATTTCAGTTTCTGAAAATAATAAAGAAATTTTTAGTAGTGATTGCAATAAATTTGTTGAGATTACTAACGGAGTTGATTTTGATAAATTTTCGGTTCTAGATTCAATTAATTTTAATCCAGAATATCCTATTATAGGATATATTGGTAAAATACAAGAAAGATTTGATTTGGAACTCTTAGTCAAACTTGCTAATATCAACACGAATTATCGACTCATGATTTATGGGCCGTTGTTGGCACTAAAAAAAGAAGCAAAGGAAATAGAAAAAAAATACAGTAACATTCAGTTTCTTGGAGAAGTACCTTATGAAAAATTACCTACTATTGTTAATACTTTTGATATTGGTATAATACCTCATAAGGTTACAAGATTTACTAAAAGTATGAATCCGCTAAAATTATATGAGTATTTATCTTGCGGTACTCCTGTTGTAACTTCAAAAGTAAATGGTGTTGATGGTATTTCCAAATTTGTCTCAGTTTGTATTAGTGATAAAGAATTTCTTACAGAATTAAGCAATTTAGTTGAAGAGCTACATCATATTACTAGAACTGAGGTTAGGAATTCATTAGATGATTCTTTCAGTTGGGAAAATAAAACCCAACAATTGATTAAAGAGATTGATAGATATGTATAGAATTTTTAAACTTGATCTATATAAACTTTCCTCTATTTTGATAATGATGCTATACTCTAATGTTTTTAAACTAATTGGAGAATATCAAGTAATTTCACTATTCATCGAAGCACTGTTAGTTTTGTGCATTGCTTACCAAATTGTTATGGTAGGAATACCAAAAAATAATTTGGTTATCTTTTTTATAACTTCTATATTATTTTTACTATCATTTATTCAAGTGTTTAATAGTAATATTACCAGTCTAAGTGCTGGATTTCTGGGTTTTAGAAAAACATCTATAGCTTGGGATATTTTTTTAGCAGCTTTACTATTAGATGTAACGCATGAACAATTGAATTTGTTTGTAAAAAGGATTATATACTGGGGTTTTCCAATACTATTATATGGTGTGAAGCAAGTTTTATTTTTTAGTACCTTTGATAATAAATTCATTCAGAATAACTATGCAGGCGCATATACTGGCACAATATTTGGAGAATCGAGAATGACATCTATTTTTTCTAGTGCTTCTCATTTAGGTGCTTTTTCGGTATTGATAATCATGCCCAAATTGTAAAATGAAGTTAGCCACCTCAGGGAAAAAATTTTCCCACTAAAAAACACCTCAAAGATGCTATGCTGTAATTAAACAGATACCAGTCATAGGAGCTTTGAGATGCAAGAAAATTA
>JAQUZN010000079.1 GCA_028691315.1 Candidatus Izemoplasmatales bacterium
TGATGGATCAAGTGATTTTATTTATCTTGGACGCGAGTTACTTCGCAATCCTTACTTTTGCTTAAACACTGCAGCTTCTATGGGGCATAAAGAGCTAATTATAAAACCTTACGAAAGAGGTTATTAATAAACTACTAGTATTTTCTTGCTTGTTGATGTATAATAATTGATAAGAGGTCAAAATTTTTTATTAGATGGAGGTAATATTGTGATAAAAAAATTATTATCTATACTTTTATTTATTGTTTTAATGGTTGGTCTTATGTCATGTGCATCAAAGTATATTACCGGCGAATATGGAAGTGCGGCAACCGAGGGTACACAAGCAACAGATGTAACAAGCGATATGCTTAATTATGCTTTATATAGCAGTTCAGTTGTTTTAGCAGAAGTGACAGAAACTGCTCCCGAACGAAAAATTGTGTACACCGCTGATATTGCATTTAATGTAACAGACTTGGAAAAAGCATCAAGCTTCTTAGAATCTTTGCTTGAACCAGATGAGTGGTTTGACAGTGCAACCATCACACCTACTTTAGATACATATGTCGTTCGAATTAAAACAGACCGTTTAGATGCTTTTTTAGATGCTTTAAAAGATGAATATTCTCTTCGTTCTTTTTCGAAAGTAGGTACTGATGTATCTTTAGATTATCAAGATACATCAAACAAAATGATTTCCTTACAAGCTCAACTGGATAGATTGCTAGAACTATATCCTGATGCAACGCTTGCTGAAATGATTGTTATTAACGAAAAAATTGCTGATATAGAAGTTAAGCTAGCTACCCTACAAGGAACGTTAAATAAATACGATAGTTTGGTCGATTACAGTAAAGTAACGTTAAAGTTTTATGGTTCGACAATAACTACAAACTCGCCATTTTTTAATCGCTTAGGCGGAGCATTTACAAACGGATTTAACGGACTCGTTTCATTTTTTGATAGTTTGTTGATTGGAATTGCCACTATTATTCCATTTGTAGTTGTTTTTGGTGGAATAGGAGTAGGCGCGATTATCGTCTATAAAAAGAAGAAAAAGGATAAAATGAAAAAAGCAAAGAATCCTGAAGAACCTAAGTAACATAAAAACATATATTTTTATAGACAAAACACCTTTACACTTCTATATGAATTTCTATAGAAAGTATGAGGTGTTTTTTTTATTGGGCAAAGAGCATTAGCACAGGGATTTAAGTTAATGACGATTTGAGCTTTATTTATAAAAAGATATTATTGATGAATTAAAGCTGATGTGTTACTCTAGAAGATGAAATAAATTTCACTTTGGATGAAAGGATAGTAGATATAATGAAAATTGCAATTTACGGTGCTGGTTCGATTGGAACTATTTTAGGCGCATATCTGAGTAAAGGCGGAGTTGAAGTAGATCTTTTTAATCGAAATGCAACTCACATTCACGGATTAAAAGAAAATGGAGCTCATGTGATTGGAAAAGTTGATTTTACTCAAAAAGTTCGTGCATTTCTTCCAAGAGAAATCAAAGATCAATACGATATTATATTTTTGATGACTAAACAACTTGAAAACAAAAAAGTTGTGACTGATTTACTTCCATTTTTAAAAGATACAGGAGCAGTATGTACGATGCAAAACGGTTTGCCTGAACAGGCAATTTCCGAAATCATAGGTGTCAAAAGAACTTATGGATGCACAATTGGATGGGGCGCTACTTTAATTGGTGAAGGTGTTTGCGAATTGACCTCAGAACCTTCATATGAAGCAATGTCGTTTAGCTTAGGTACGATAGATGGACGTAAAGACGAGATGCTCCTAAAAATCGAGAATATTTTAAGTAAAATGGGCCATGTTCAAATCGAAGATAATTTCATAGGTGCAAGGTGGGTGAAACTACTTATTAATTGTGCATTTAGTGGATTATCGGCTGTACTAGGATGTACATTTGGAGATGTCGCAAAAAATAAAACGTCCAGATTAATTGCTCAAAGAATAATTAAAGAATGTTTTGATCTTGCAAAAAAGGCCAACATAAAAATTGAACCAATCCAAGGTAAAGATATAGTCAAACTTTTAGATTACAATAATAAGTTAAAACAAAAAATCAGTTTTCTGATTATCCCAATAGCAATAAAAAAGCATAGTCTAATTAAATCGAGTATGCTTCAAGATTTAGAAAAAGGCAAAAGCTGTGAAATAGACGCAATCAATGGAGCTGTCTCTGAATTTGGTAGAAATATTGGATTTGAAACACCCTACAACGATTTAGTCGTTCAAATCATAAAAAAAATAGAATCAGGAAAACTAAAATCATCTTGGGAAAATCTATCATTTTTTGAGGACAATTTATACTGATTATTTTTAAATAGGAAATCAAATATTTGATTTCCTTTTTTAAAAAAGTATAAAACTTGCTTTTTAACAATTCTTTCATATTCTTCTTTAGGGAGAGGTTTTTATATACACAAAATTATTTACCTACTTTTATATATTAAGTTCATTTAAACGAACCGCATGACCATACATGCATGTACAAACGCATGAGCATAAAAAAATCCACTCAAAATAAATTGAAATGGATAATGAATTAAAGTAATGTCAATTTGAAAATACAGCTAACTTGACAATCATATGTCTTTTCTCTGTGAATGGCCATATAAACCACTTGTAGTCAAGCATATCTAAATATTTATTTAGTGATATTATCCCATAATCACCAAGTCCATGTCCGTACTTAATAACGTAGTTGTTATATAAAGTGTCAACCTTCGCTAGATTTTCGATATTTGTTTGAATGTCTTGGAAAAATACAGAGTCGGTATTACTTTCAAAAATATCGGAAAGAACAATAACTTTACCATTGTTAACTAATAACTTCAGTATATTTTGATTAAAATTATCGATAATATTAGGCATTTGATCCAACATGTATTTTTCTATAAAATTTGAAAGTTCTTCTGGATACTTTTGAATTCGTAAAACTGATACCATCTGTAAAATTTGTTGAAAAACAAGTTGTGTGTATATAGGTGATACGAGTATTACTGAAAAACGATTTATGTAATCTCCTAAAAATAAATGTTTTTGTGTTGGAATAAGAAGTTTATCAATTGATTTTTTAATTTCAGATGTTGTTTTACAATTATGAATCGTCGAAATGAACTGATCAAAAAAAGATGACCTTTCAAACCCTGAAAATTCAGCTTGAATTAGTTCTAGTTTAGAACTGTCTATTTTTTGTTTCTTAATTCCATAATTGACACTTGAAATATCAATATCAGAAATCACAATGGACTTAAAAAAAGAGATATACGTGACTAAGTTTATATCATCACAGTTTCCTGCACCAAGGATGAGCAAATCACCTTGGGTGGAACAAGGAAGATATTTTTTAATCTCTTGATCAACTTTACCCCGGTAATCTTTCCATAATTCAAATCTGTTTGAATTTGTATTGTTAAGTCGATTATTGAATTTTTCAATTGCTTGCATCAAATCACCAGCCAATTATTTTTGATTTGTTTTTAATTGTAAAGAATCGAAACCATACTCCATTAATTCAATAGGGTTTCCATCAGGATCTTTTATCCAACATTGATAATTGTGATCAAGTCCTAAAACAACTGACTTTGCAATTTTGATTCCTTTATCCTCTAGTGCTTTTACAACCTCGTGAATATTAGTAACCTCTATACATAAATGTTGATAGCTAGTCGCATCTGAGTTTGTGACCATATTTCTGTGGGCAAAGAACAACTCAATAAACTGATTCTCTGCAATTTGCATGTAAATAATCCAAGGTTGACCGTGATCGTCATATAAAACGAATTTTTTTGTGCAGCCTAATGCATCTTCATAAAATTCGACCGATTTGTCCATGTTCGAAACTTGAAAAGCAATATGTGCGATTCCCTTTATCATTAGATACCTCCGCGTTTAAATTCAATACCTATATCTTATTATACATTAATCAGGTGAAGATATCAACGCGAATGAAAAAGAATAAATATTCAATTTGTGTATCTAGTTTACCAAGCAGATTACTTGATTTTTTCTCTAAAATAGGCGATAATTATGTAATCTAGTATCGAGGAGGATTTATATATGAAAATTGAAGTGTGGTCAGATTTTGCATGTCCATTTTGCTATATTGGGAAAAAGAATTTTGAAAATGCGTTAACAAACTTTAAACATAAAGATAAAGTTGAGGTTGTATTTAAAGCATATCAACTTAATCCAAATGCGCCAAAAATAATGAAAGGCAGTGCCTATGAGAGTTTTGCGTCGAGTCATAATATGTCTATAAATGATGCTAAAAAAAGATTTCAGATGTTTACTGAAAATGCTAAAAAAGTAGGTTTAGTATATGATTACGATCATATACAAATGACCAATACTTTTGATGCGCACCGAATTGCTAAATGGGCAAACACATTTGGAAAAGAACAAGTTATAACAGATCGCTTTATGAAAGCATATTTTTCTGAAGGCAAGAATTTAGCTGATTTTGAAACTTTATTAATTATGGTGAAAGAACTAGGGTTGGATTTTGAAACTGCAAAATTGGTATTGAGTTCAAATCAATATGAAGATGTCGTAAAAGCTCAAATGGCTGAATCAAAAGAAATAGGAGTTCAAGGTGTTCCGTTCTTTGTGATAAACCGAAAATACGGAGTTTCAGGAGCCCAACCAGAAGAGTATTTTTCTGATGCACTAAATCAAATTTGGAGTGAAGATAATCCACTTCAAACACTCGGAGATACTGAAGAAGATTCTGCTTGTACTGATGAGTCCTGTTCTATTTAAAGTCATACTTTATTAATATAAACCATCTTCGGATGGTTTTTATATTTGTTATATATAGAAAACAGCATTAACTGATTGAGTTACATTTAATATTGATGATTATAATTAGGTTTCCTTTTAAAATTGCTAAATTTATAGTATAATATACATATTACTAAGAGTATGTCTTTGTATATATTATCTAAAATTGATGATAATGAATTTAAAATAAAGATTGGAGGATATCTCATGGAAAAAATTCTTGATTTAGTAATTATCGGTGCAGGACCAGCTGGTATTTCAGCTTCTATATATGCTAAAAGAGCGATGTTGGATTTCGTATTTTTAGAAAAATGGTTACCTGGTGGAGAAATAGCAAATACTTATGAAGTAGAAAATTATCCAGGTATCTATAATGTTTCAGGATTAGAGTTAAGTAATCATATGATAGACCATGCGGCTAGCCTTGGAGTAACAATTACTTTAGAAGGTGTTGACCAAGTAGATTTATCAGGAGATATAAAAAAAATCGTCACTCCAAAGAACACATATTACGCAAAAACAGTTATAGTTGCGACTGGAGCTGCACCTAGAAAATTAGGTGCTATAGGCGAAGAAAAATATATTGGTAGAGGTGTTTCTTTCTGCGCAACCTGCGATGGGGCACTATATAAAAACAAAGTAGTTGCAGTTGTTGGCGGCGGTGATGTTGCTGTAGAAGATGCTATTTATTTATCTCGAATGGTGAAAAAAGTTTATCTAGTTCACCGACGTCATGAACTCAGAGCTGTAAAAACATTACAAGAAAAGATGTTTACGATTCCAAATGTCGAAGTTGTTTGGGATAGTGTCGTTGACGAGATTAAGGGTGATGATTATGTTTCTAGTATTCACACTGTAAACAAAGTCACGAAAGAAGAGTTAAGTATTGATGTTTCAGGTGTATTTATTGCAGTTGGTATGGACCCCAATTCCGAGTTCTTAAAAGGGCAAATTGTGATGGATGACGGTGGTTGGATTATAACAAATGAAGATTGCGAAACAAGTCTCAAAGGTGTATTTGCCGCAGGCGATGTTCGTAAAAAGACGTTAAGACAGGTTGTAACTGGTGTCGCAGACGGTGCTATCGCTGTGTTTGCGGCTGAAAAGTATATTTAAATAAAATTAAAGGGAAGTTTGTTTTGAACAAACTTCCCTTTTCATTTATGCTTTATCAATTAAAATTGCTCGAGCAGGCAACGCCTCTACATTTGAGATTTTTAAAGGTAAAATAATGAAGTCATATCTGCCTTCTATTATTCCTTTTAGTCTTAGCCCCTCAATGATAAATAAGCCATTATTTAGCAATACCTTATGCGTAGGGTGTCCCACTTGCGAACGTTCAATTCCTAAGGCGTCAATACCAACGCCTTTGATGTTTTTTGAAATTAGATAGGAAGCGCCGTCTTCTGCTAAGTAAGTATAATCAAAAAGGAAGTGGTCTGTCTCGCTATTTTTAGTTTTTAGGAGAACAAAGTCATTTTCTTTGATTTCGTAGTTTATAAAATCGCAAGAATGAATTCCGTCCTGAACTTTAGATAAATCAATCACAATAGCTTCTCCAATAAGATCTGATAATTCAAGTGAGTCAGATGTCTCACCATGCTCAATGATATGTAAAGGAAAGTCAATATGAGTGCCAGTATGAAGGTTAAATGTCATATTTGTCTCGTATACACTCCCATTTGAGTAATTCGCAATATCAATAAAAAATGGTTTTTTAATTTCTTTGTTTTTATAGACTTGAATATCTTTTGAAATCGCCATTGAAATGTCATGAATCATCTTATACCCCCCTTTTGACTTTGCTTATAATATCTGCAAAATCAGATATGGATTTATATATTACAGGGTTTGATAAATCTTTTTTTAAGTGATCAATTATATTCCATGATGCTTCAATTTCTTTCCAACTTGTAAACAATGTTGAATTGTTTACAATAAAGTCCTTAAGCAATTTTTCATAAGCTTCAGGGTTATTACCGATTTTTTGACAACTATGGCAATAGTCTAAAAGAGCATCACTTACAGTATCATTTAAACCAGGTTTTTTGACATTCATTTGAAAACGAATACCCTCGTATTCGGAAATGCCAATGACAAGTTGGTTACTCGTATGATTATTGTTTGGCCAAAGTTTTTTTGCGCTTGAATGTTCTTTGAAATCAATGATAATTTCAGCTTTCTTTTCATTTAACTTTTTACCAGTGGTAAGGAAAAACGGTACGTTTTTCCATCTGGGGGTACTTACTTCAGCTTTTAAAAACACAAATGTTTCAGTAATTGAATCTTGAGGAATCTTTTGTTCAAAAAGATATCCCTCGTATTGCCCAAAAACAGCGTTTTGCGTCTTCACAATTGTATTTTGTAATACTTTGATCTTTTCTTTTCGTATGTCATCAGAAGATAAGGATTTAGGCTCTTCCATTGCGACTAATGCTAGCATCTGAAGAAGATGACTTTGAATCATGTCTTTCAATGCGCCTGAACTATCGTAGTATTCACCTCTATTTCCGATGCCTTCTGTTTCTTTCACATCAATACTTACTTGAGAAATAGAATCACTCGACCAATTGTTTTCTAGTAGTCGATTCGCAAAACGCATCACTAAAATATTTTGAATCATATCTTTTCCAAGATAATGATCAATTCTAAAAATTTGATTTTCTTCAAAATATTCAGAAAGTTTTTGATTAATTTCTTTTGCTGATCCGAAACTAACACCAAAAGGTTTTTCAAACACAATTCGACCAATTGAATTTCCTTTTTCAATTAATTTCGCATTACTTATTCCGCTTGCGATATCAACAAAAAATTCTGGAGCAACTGCTAGATAGAAGAGGCTTTGGTAAGGGAATGAACTTTTGCTTTCAATTTTTTTCCTTAACATAGTGTAGTCATTTAAATCCATTATATCCATTTTTACATATTCAAGATTATTTTTTAAAACGTCTAAATCGATATCTGACTTGACGAATTCTTTTAAGTGTTCAAAATACATCTCCGTCGTATAATCTCTTCTTGAAACGCATATAATTTGAAATGAATCATCAATTTGTTTTTGTTTTAATAGTTGAATAAGTGCAAGTGCTAGTTTTTTGTGCATTAAATTTCCTGTTGCCCCAAATATTGTTAGTACTGTCTTCATTTTTTATACACCTTATGCCCTCCAAATTCATTTCTCATTGCCGCAACTACTTTTTCTGAAAAATGCGTTTGATCTTTGGATTTATACCTAGCGAATAGTGCTTGTGAAATGACAGGTACAGCGACTTTTCTTTTCATAGCTTCCTCAATAGTCCACTGACCTTCTCCAGAGTCATCAATAATGCCTTCGATAGAAGTTAAATGGT
>JAQUZN010000080.1 GCA_028691315.1 Candidatus Izemoplasmatales bacterium
AGCGTTGATGGATTACATGATACATAGATTAATTTTTTTACTTTGGCGTTCAAAAGTTCTTGAATAACTGATTGGTCTAACCCACTTCTTGGTGGATCAAATATAATTATATCAGGAGCAACTCCTTTTTCAAGCAATCTTGGAAGTGCACCTTCAACATGCTCAGCAATCATTTCAATATTCGTAATATTATTAATTTTGGCGTTCTCGAGAGCATCTTTAACTGATGCAACCGAGTAATCAATTCCATAAACTTTTTGAGCTTTTTTTGCAAGTTGTAAAGAAGTAATCCCTATTCCTGAATAACAATCGATAATAACTTCATTTCCAGTTAAATTTGCTGCTTTGGCGATTTCATTGTATAAAACATCCATTTGTTTTGAATTTAATTGATGAAAAGCATCTGGAGAAATGAAAATATCCATATCATCTACTCTGTCTTTTATGTATGCATTACCAGCAAGCAATTCTACTTTTTTTCCAAAAACCAATGTTGAACTTTTACGGCTTACACTATAAGAAACTGATTTTACCTCATCGATTTCATTTATAACTTCAGAAGCAATTTTAGTCAGTTTAGGATCAAATTTTGTAATAATAAAAGTCACACTTGCTTCAAGAGTACTTTCTAAAAATCTTGTTACAAGATATAGTAATACTCCATCTTTATTTAACTGATCATTCGCGACCATTTTATTTTTTCTTAGTATCATTAAAACTTTTTTGTTAATTTCATTGACTTTAGGATGTTGAACTAGGCAGTCGTCAATATACACAAAGTGATTAGAACCTGGCTCGTATAATCCTAAGCTAATGCCAAAATTCATGTTTCTTAATGGCAACTGTGACTTATTTCGGTAACCATATGGTTCTTTCATTCCAAGTGTTTTTTTAATCATACCTTCTTCTTCGAAAATATCTGTATATTTTCTTAAAGATTGTTTTAATATGCTTTGTTTCATCTTTAATTGTTCTGTATAATCGATATGTTGCATTTGGCAACCGCCACATTTGTCATAATATTTACATGGTGGTATAACTCTTTTAGTTGAAGCTCTTTCCACTGAATCAAGATGAGCTATTGCATATCCTGGTTTAATATCTGTGATTTCACAATTTACTTTTTCCTTTGAAATAGCACCAGAAACAAAAATAGCTAATTTGTTAAAATAGCCAATTCCTTCACCATTAATACCTTGTTTACGTATTTCTAATTTTATTTTGTCTCCGATATTCAATGTTAACATATTTTCACCACCACTTTAATTATATCATAATAAAGAAAAAAAGCATGCAAACCCCATGCTTTTTATTTGTTAAATGTGTATGTTGGAACAAACTTTTGAACCATTTCTTTAATTTCAACGTTTCCTAAAGATTCAAAAGATTTTATAATATATGAAATGTCTTCATCAATCTCGCGGTGATCTTGAATTGCTTCGATAAAAATCTTTTCATTTGATGTTTTAATATGATGGTTATTTTTATCGACTAATAGTTCTTCGTAAAGTTTATCACCAGGTCTTAAACCAATGAATTCGATTTTAATATCGATGTAAGGACGAAATCCTGACAGCATTATCATTTTTTCTGCTAAGTCAATTATCTTAACTGGGTCTCCCATGTCAAGAATAAAAATTTCTCCACCTTTAGCAAATGTTGATGATTGCAAAATTAAACCAACCGCTTCTGGGATTGTCATAAAGTAGCGAATAATATTTTTATCAGTTACAGTTATTGGTCCACCATGTTCAATCTGTTTTTTGAAAAGCGGAACAACTGAACCATTACTTCCTAGTACATTTCCAAATCTAACTGCCGAATAATTCGTTTTAGAAACATCATTAAAATGTTGCATAATCATTTCTGCAAAACGTTTAGTTGCACCCATAACATTGGCCGGTCTAACCGCTTTATCTGATGAAACTAATACCATCTTTTCGACATTATAAATCGAAGATAACTTACAGATATTGTATGTTCCTAAAACGTTAGTTCGAACAGATTCAATCGCTGAATCTTCCATCAATGGAACATGTTTATATGCTGCTGCATGAAAAACAAGTTCAGGCATGAATTGAGAAAAAATTTCATTCATACGATCATAATTATATACAGATGCTATTAACACTTTTCTTGACACATTTTCAATTTCAGGGTTAATAAACATATGGTTTAATTCCATTTGTAAATCATAAACTCCATTTTCATATATATCAATAAGTAAAATTTCTTTTGGTTGATATGACACAATCTGCCTAACTAATTCTGACCCGATTGATCCTCCTGCACCAGTGACTAATACTTTCCTTCCTTTAATAAAATCATGTATACCCGAATCATCTAACTCTACAACATGTCTAGATAAAAGGTCTTCAACGTTTACTTCAAGCAAGATTTTAGGAGCATCTTTTTTTAAATCTTTAAACTTTGGAATTCTCTTTATTTTGACAGGTTTTTCAGAAATAATATTTACAATTTCCTGGAACCTGTTATTCTCAATACTTGCGATTGTAATGATAACTTCTTCAATGTCTAGTTCTTCAATCAATTCTGGAATTTTTGAAATAGGTCCCAATACTTTATAGCCAGACATAATCTTACCAATTTTAGCTGGATTATCATCAACAAAAGCAATTACATTATTATTTAATTCAGAATCATTTTGGATTTCGTTTAATACAAGTTTCCCACCAGCCCCAGCGCCTACTAATAGTGTTCTTTTTCCATTCTTCTTCGTTCTATATCTAACGACATATTTCAAAATTCTTTTCATCATTCTAGGAACTGTTAATGCAATGATTTCTAAGAATGTTGTAAAGACAAGATATATAACCGGAATGAACAGTAAACTAGGGATTAACAAAAACACTGCAGCTATAATTACATTTGAGATAAAAACTCCAATCGTAATTCTGAATACCTCATCAAATCCAACATTTTCTAAAACAAGACTATAAAATTTAAAAAAATAATACACAATAATCTTAAAGACAATTATAAAAGGTAGTATGATTAAAGATTGTTCATAATTAAAATCGGTAACACCAGTGAATCTTACTGCAAGGATAGCAAAAACATAAGTGGCTCCTATTACTAAAAAATCAATGAACATAAACTGAAAAATTCGTACTTTTTTCATATAAAAACCAATTGGAACTGAATTAAGCTTTTTCATCAAAAAACTGCCCCCCCCAAAAAAGTGTTGCGTATTACAAATAATCATTCTATCACAATTCATTATATATTTCAATGTGCAAACTTATCATATATATGAAAACATTGTAAAAAAAAAGCCAAGTTAAACTTGGCTAATTTGGTTATGTTCTTTAATTACAAAATAAAATACAACTCCGTTTTCAATATTTTTGACGCCAAATTCATAACCTAAATTTGTTAAAGTATTTTTAACTATACTTAAACCTAATCCTTGTCCACCATAATTTCTTGTTCTAGCTTTGTCTACCTTATAGAAACTATCCCAAATTCTATCTAAATCCGAATCTAAAATGTGTTTTCCCGAATTAAAAATTTCGAGACGGTAATCTTTGTGATCTGTTGTATAAGATTTGATAGATATTTGATGTAGCTCATCAACATGATGCAATGCATTCCCTAAAAAGTTTGTTAAAACGGTTTGAATTTGATCATAATCTGACTCCACAATAACATCTTCAACTTCGACTAGTGGAACAACGTTTTTTTCGCCAAATTTGATGGCATATAATCTAACAGTTTCGTCGACAAAAGCAGATAATGAGAACGAAGAAATATTCAGTTCTTGGAATCCACTTTCTAGTTGGCTTAATTGTAAAAGACCCATTACAAGTTTATTCATTTGATTTGATTCATCAATAATAATATTTAAGTAGTCATCTACAGTTGCTTTATCTAGTCCGGTTAATTTTAGTGCCTCTGAATATCCTAAAATTAAAGATATTGGCGTTTTAAGTTCATGAGATGCACTCGCAATAAACTCTTTTCTCATATCATCAATCTTTGTTTTTAGTTCAATATCTTTTGATAATTGAATATTCGCTGATTGTAAGTCTTTAATCGAATTCTCTAACTGCATACTCATTTTATTAATACTTGAACCTAGAACACCAAGTTCATCCGTTGAATCAATATCTACTTTTTTACTAAAATCTAAATTAGCTAAATCTTGGGTTACTTGCGTAATTTGCAATATAGGGTTCGTAAATTTATAACTAGCAAAATATACAATGAAAGCCGATATGAACATAAAGAAAATTCCAACGATAATTGTAAATGAATTAAAAATACTGACGCTATCTTGAATTGACTGGAAGGTTACAGTCAATATGTAATAAAGAGTTAAATTATCTGGTTGAACTTGTGATACGACTAGTCCAAGCATCTGAAAATCTTCATTCACTTGATTTGGATCGGGTGTAATCGTTGCCGTAAAGGCAACATACCCATTTTCACTGTAATCATCTATCGTTTGAATCCAGGAACTAGTTGACCCATCTGGTTGAGAACCAAATTCTTGCATTATTTTAGAAATAACACCATCCCTAATCGAAAATTGATTTCCGTAGATTCTAGTATACGGAATTGGTAGTTCGTTGAAACCACCTTCCCCATTTGGAACATCCGTTGGGACATCTGATACTGTGCTAACTTCTTTCAAAATATGAATACTAATATTATATGAGTTTTCTATGTCCAGCATTAATGTTGGAAGATCTTCACTAGTAAGATTAACATTTTTAACTTCTTGAAAAGCAAGAAGTAAAGTTTTCTCTCGATAATCTCGATAAAATGACGCTAAATAGGTGTTATTTAGAACAATCAATCCAACGATAAATAGTAATATAATGCCATAAGTAATAAAAAATAAGTTGCTTTTAATCGATGTTTTCATTTTCGATATCTAGGCGATATCCAATGCTTCTTACAGTTGAAATATAAGAACCTTTATCTCCTAGTTTCGCTCTAAGTTGTTTAATGTGTGTGTCAACAGTTCTTAAGTCGCCAAAATAATCATAATTCCAAACTGCGTTCAATATTTTATCTCTGGACAGAGCTATTCCTTTATTGTCGATAAAAAACTTAAGAAGTTCAAATTCTTTTGGTGTAAGTTCAATCTTAATACCATCAACGAAAACTTCTCTTGCAGTCAATGAAATCTTGATTTTACCAAAAGTCAATTCTTCGGATTCGTTATATTCCTTTTTAAGAATGTTCTTGATTCTCGCCATTAAAATACTAGGAGAGAAAGGCTTTGTCATATAATCATCTGCACCAAGTTTAAATCCTTTAAGTTGATCATATTCATCACTTCTAGCGGTTAACATTACCACTGGTACAGTAGAAAACTCTCTAATTCTTGCAAGTACAAACCATCCATCATATTTTGGCATCATAACATCAAGAATGACCAAATCAATCTTCACTTTTGATTCAAAAATGAGATCAATTGCTTGCTCTCCATCTTCCGCCTCGATTACTTTATATCCTTCTCTTTGCAAAAACTCAGTTAGTAATTTACGAATTCTAAATTCGTCATCTGCAACTAAAACATGAATATTCTTCATAAATTCATCACACATCCTTTTAAAATAAAAGACTCTATAAGCCTTTATTTTGACATTTATTTATATATAAAAAGCAAGAATTTGCTTATTAAAAACAATTTAGGTGTGGTTCCCCACACCATGTAAATGTCTTGGTACAACTTTCAAATCAATTTAGGGGGGAGAAATGAATTATATACCTTTAGTAAGACTTTACAAATACATTATACCCATAATATATGTTGAAATTGTGATTATTATAAAATATTGAAATAAAAAACACTTTCGTACAGAAAGTGTTATTTTAAGATGATATCATTATGAAATATATGATTCGCATAGTCTTTATCAAATTTTTTTGAGACAAGTTCATAAGCATCTTTTAAATAGTTTTTCCTAAACGTATGAATGTCTGATGCAACAAAATCAACAAGACCAAGCTTCATTAATTTCCATACTAATTTCTTCGATTGACTTCCTGATGCACCAACAACAGATCCTGCGTTTATTTGGATAAGAGCGCCCATTTTTTTTATTATTTCATAATCAGAAATATTTTTGATATATGAGTATCTCTCAATATGAGCAATTATAGGTATAAATCCTAATGCTTTCATATTGTGGATTGCTTCTACAATATCCTCTTCTTCTTCGAATGTTACAAACTCAATTAAGACCATCTTCGAGTTCCCTAATGGAGAAACAACATGTTGTCTTAATTTTTCAACAGCTTCAAATTGATAGAATATTTCGTTTCCCAGATGAAGTGTAACTGGAATCTTGAGATGATCCACTTCAGAAACTAGCATATCAAAAACCTTTTTATTTTCTTGATATGAAGACAAGTAGTTCCTAGACTTGTAATAGTGTGGTGTCAAAAATAAATCCGTTACGCCAAAACTAACCGACTCACGAACTAAATTAAGTGAAGACTCTAAATCTTTTGACCCATCATCCACAAATGGTAATATATGAGTATGTATATCTATCATAGGGTACACCCCTTTATCATTATTCGTTGTCTTTTTCAGTGCCGTAATAATAATGGTATCCTTTATAATAACTATATCCGCCAGTTTTTCTAACGTCAATGTTTGCTAAAACGGCACCAATAACATTTGCATTATTATTTAACAATTGGTTTAACCCCTCTTTTGCTTCATCTTTTCTCGTCTTATTATAAGCGACTACATAAACGACACCGTCCACATATTTGCTTACAACCAAAGGATCAGTTACAGATAAAACTGGTGGAGTATCAATTACAATATATTCATACTCTTTTCGCAATTCTTCAATTAAATGCGAAGCTTTTTGTGAGCCTAAAATAATATGTGGATAAGACAGATGTTTTCCAGTCATTAAAACATCGATTTTGGATTCAGTATGTATAATAAGATCATGAAAATCTACATCATTGGTGATGTAGTCATAAAAACCTTTATCATTAACTTGATGAAAAGCGCGATGAATTTTAGGACGTCTTAAATCAAAATCAACGATAATAACTTTTTTTCCTTTTTCTGCATAAACAGCCGCTAGGTTAATTGAGGTTGTTGTCTTTCCGTCTTCAGGAGTAGCTGAAGTACATTGAATAACTTGTAAAGGCTTGTCAAGAGATGCTATAGCGATATTTAATTCTAGTTTTCTGTATGCTTCTGCTTCACGTGAATTAGGGGTCTCGATAACAACGTTTCTATACTCGAAAAATTCCATCTAGTCCACCAACTTTCTTTCTTTAATCGTTCCTGGAACAGCGGCAATTACATTCACTTTTAAATATTTTTCTAATTCTTGTGTAGTTTGAAATTTGTTATTAAATAGTTCTTTTACAAAAACAATACCGAGTGCAAGGATTCCTCCCAGCAATAAACTTATAATAAGATTTAAAGGTTTATTAGGGGAACTTGGAGCTGTTGGCATTTGAGCTACATCAAGCAACTTTAATTTATTTTGAAGTAAAACATATCCGTTGTTTTCATCATCGGCAATCTGAATACTGTTTTCTACTAATTGATCCGCAATTAAACTAGCAAGTTCAGGAGAAGCATTTTCTACTGAAATATAAATAATCAAAACATTGGTAGCAGAGGATACCGAAATACTGTTTCTTAAAGAATTAATGTTTACATCTGTTAGTTCAGGTATGTCATTAATAACACTTTCTAATACTAGATTCGTTACAACAAATTCTTTGTATGTGGAGATTAAATTTTGAGCTACATAAATAGCAGATTGCTCAGATGTTGAAGTTTGTGCAGTCACATCTACTTGTACCATTATCGATGTCTCCGCAGTATAGAGTGGAGTAATTCCTACCCATGTGTACACAACTCCAATAACAAAAACCCATAGTGTGACAAATATTACAAGCAAGCGATTATTCCAGACGATTCTAAATAATTCTGCAAGAGTAATTCCCTCTTCAACAACTAGGTCTTGTTGATTCATTTCATTCATATTAAGTTCTTGTATAATCAAAACGTCTTTATAAGATGGTTTGATTATCCCTTTCTTTAGATTTTTTATTTCTTTAAACGTTTTGTTTTATAATGAAATTAGGCACTGTGGATTTGTTTCATGTTTGTATAGC
>JAQUZN010000081.1 GCA_028691315.1 Candidatus Izemoplasmatales bacterium
AAGAAGGCGGATATATTGCCACAAATCATTTGATAAATTCTGGGAAAAGTAGAATTGGAGTAGTTGTAAGTTCGATTAGCGACATTGGCGTTGCTCGAATGAGATACAATGGTTATCGTCGGGCATTAATAGAGCGCAGTATTGAATTTCTCGATGAATGGTTATTTGAAGGTTTTCCATCATTTGAATTTGGTGATATGATTGGTGATTACATTTCTAATAATAAAAATAAATTTGATGCGTTATTTGTCTATTCAGATATCTTAGCATTAAGTGTTATAAAAGGTTTAAAATCACACGGTTTAAAAGTTCCAAATGATATAGCTGTTGTTGGTTTTGATGGATTGTATATTGGCGAATTATCAGAACCAAGATTAACTACTATTAAGCAAGATATTACGGTAAAAGGTGAAATGGCCGTTAATTTATTGTTAAAAAAAATAAATGGGAAGTCCAATCAGGTTGAGCAACTAAGACTTCCTGTGCAGTTGGTTATACGAGAATCAGCCTAAATAAAACATTTGTTTTTATTTTTTCATTTAAAGGTTTACCGATAAACTAAGGGGCGCTATTATGTGGTGGAAGAATTCAGTTGTCTATCAAATATATCCAAAAAGTTTTATGGATAGTAATGATGATGGAATTGGAGACTTAAAAGGAATTATATCTAAATTGGATTACTTAGCATATCTGGGTGTTGATGTTATCTGGCTATGTCCTATTTATGATTCTCCTAATGAAGATAATGGATATGATATCAGCAACTATTATGAAATATCTATAGAGTATGGAACGATGAGTGATATGGAAAACCTCATACATCAAGCCTCACTTTGTGGGATATCTATTATGATGGATATCGTTGCGAATCATACATCTACAAAACATCAGTGGTTTCAAGAAGCGATAAAAAGCAAAAATGACCCGAAACATCAATATTATGTTTTTCAAAAAAACCAAGGAGAAGTCCCATCAAATTTACAATCTGTATTTTTAGATTCTGCATGGGAATTAATTTCTGATATAGATGAGTACTACTTACATTTATTTGCAAAAGGACAAGCTGACTTAAATTGGCACTTCCAACCAGTTCGAGAAAGTATGTATGACGTATTGAATTTTTGGATAAATAAAGGTGTTAGAGGCTTTCGATTTGATGTTATTGATTTAATTGGAAAGAAACTGATTGATGGCAAACTAGTATATGATGATTCTATTCTTCATAAATATATTCGTGAGATGAATCAAAAAGTGTTATCAAAACATGATTTGATTACAGTAGGAGAAACATGGGGAGCAACAGTTAAGAAAGCAAAATTGTATTCAAATATTGATAACAGTGAATTTTCTATGATATTTAATTTTTCTCATATTCTTCTAGATCAAGAAAAGGGGAAAGAGAAGTGGGACATAATCCCGCTTGATTTATTAGAACTTAAAAAGGTATTTAAAGAACAACAAATCGGGCTTTTTCAAAAAGGATGGAATTCATTATTTTGGAACAACCATGACCTTCCTCGAATTGTATCTAGATGGGGAAACGATAAAGAATATCGAGTTGAATCTGCTAAAATGTTAGCAATATTGCTTCATTTCATGCAAGGAACCCCGTATATATATCAAGGCGAAGAATTAGGAATGACTAACATCAAGTTTGATAGTATTGACGAAATGCGCGACATTGAGACATTTAACTTAATCAAACAAAGATTAAACCAAGGGTTTGACATATCAGATATATTACATGCGATAGAATGCAAAGGGCGAGATAACGCAAGGACTCCATATCAGTGGAACAGTGATCCATATGCAGGCTTTAGCAAACATAACCCATGGATTAAATGTAACTCAAATTACGTATCTATAAATATGGAATCTCAAAAAGGGAACCCTGATTCTATACTAGAGTGCTACCGAAAACTAATTTTATTAAGACATAGTGAAGAACTGTCGGACATCATAGAAAAAGGTAAATTTGAACTTATATTTGAAAACCACCCTCACTTATTTGCTTACAAAAGATTCCTTCTTGGAAGAACAATTACAGTCTTATGTAATTTTTATAGTCAAGATTTGGATATTGAATTTGGCTCTAAAAATGCTAAGTTAATAGTCTCCAACTACAAAGATTCAATTATAACAAAGAGAATTCACTTGAGATCCTACGAATCAATCGCGATGATTCAAAACATCAAGTTTGATTTATAATAGGCCAAGAAAAAATAAAAGGAGAAAAATGAAATTATGTCAAAAGTAAGAGTTTTACTAGTTTTGCTCGTAGCATTGTTTGCACTTACAGCATGCGGAACTTCAAATGATGGAATTACTACAGTCAATTTTTTGAACTATTCATCAAATGATGGCCAAGAAGAAACATTGCAGGCAATGGTAGATGCATTTGAATTGAAAAATCCAAATGTTGATGTAGTAATCGAAACTTTAGGTTACTCAGATTATTTTACACAACTTGCAATACGTGTTGCAGGGAATCAAGCTCCAGATGTATTTGAATTGAACATTGAAAACTTTAGAGCGTATGCAGATAAAGGCGCTTTAGCAAAAATTGATACATCCACAATCGATGTTAGTCAAATTCATCCAACAACATTAACTGCTTTCCAAGTTGGAAATGACCAATATGGTTTGCCAACAAAGTTTTCTAATGTTGTAATGATTTATAATAAAGATTTATTTGACCAAGCTGGAATAAGTTATCCAACGAATGACTGGACTTGGAATGACGAATTAGTTGCTGCACAAGCAATTCGTGCGTTAGGAACTGACATTTATGGCGTGTTTAGACCTATTCAAACATGGGAATTCTATAAGACAGTTGCACAAAATGGTGGAAGCATGATGAATGCTGATCAAAGTGCATTTACATTAAATTCTACTGAAAATGCTGTTGCACTTCAAATGATGGTTGATCGTGTTAATGTTACTAATGTAACTCCTACCACTGCACAATTAGGCGGTATGGGCGATTGGGATCTATTCTTATCTGGAAGACTTGGAATGATTGTCACTGGAATTTGGGCATTCTCTACTTTTGCTGATCAAGCAGATTTCAGTTGGGATATCGTTGTAGAACCTGGAATTGCAAATAAAGCAACACATTTCTTCTCTGACGCAGTAGTTGTTAGCAATGCTTCAGAAGTTAAAGAAGCAGCTACATTGTTTGCAGCATTCTTATCAGGCAGTGAAGAAGCAGCTTTACTTCGTGCAAATGCAAACTGGGATTTACCAGTTGCATTAACTGATGCAGTAAAAACAGCGTACCTAGCAGTTACACCTCCAAACAATAAAGAAGCTGTATTTGAATCTCTAAACTATTTGGTTATGCCGCCATCACTAGAAAAATTTAGCCAAGTGGCAGATGACTTACAAGTTTACTTAGACAAAGCAATTAGTGGAGAGTTGACAGCACAAGAAGCTTTAGATCAAGCTCAAGCTTTTATAAGTAACAAATACGAATAAATTTATGGTATTATATATTTAAATAATCATTGAATGGAGAATGACGATGAAGAATGCTCAAAAAAGTATAAAGTTTTATATTTTACTCTTTTTGGTACCGAGCTTGCTTGGCTTCATCGTCTTTTCTATGCTTCCTATGATTTCAGCATTTTATTTGAGTTTTACTTCATGGGATATTATTGGTGGTTCACCAGATTTTATTGGAATAAAGAATTTTATCGACATATTTAAAGGTGAAGAATTCTATCGTGTTATGGTTAATACATTCAAGTTTATTGTATTGTATATACCACTGATTATGTTTTCTTCTTTTTTTGTTGCTATTCTCTTTAATTCAAAAGCTAAAAGTGTTCCTGCTTTTCGTGTAATCTTATTCATTCCAGTATTAACGTCATGGATTGCTGGATCTGTTATTTGGAGATCCGTACTAAATGATCAATATGGATTGTTAAATAATTTATTAGCTCTTTTTGGTATCGATGGACCAGCATGGCTTACAGATTCTAACTGGGCGATGATAGCTATTGTAGTAGTAAGTATTTGGAAAGATCTTGGATTTTTTTCACTTATAATTTTTGGTGGATTAAGAGGCATAGATAAAACTATTTATGAAGCAGCTAAAATCGATGGCGCAAATGATAGACAAATATTACGATATATAACCTTACCACTAGTTACTCCTACTCTGTTTTTTGTATTAATTACAACGATGATAAACTCTTTCCAACTATTCCCACAGGTTATGGTTATGACTGGTGGTGGACCTAGTGGAGCTACCCAAGTAATTGTTGAGAGAATTTACACATATGGGTTCAGGTATTTTAGTATGGGATATGCGGCAGCTTTATCAATTATCTTGTTTGTAATTATAGTAACAATTACTATCATACAAATGCTTTTACAGAAGAAGTGGGTGTTTTATGAATAGAAAATTACAACTAAAGAATTATTCAGCATTTTTTATTCTTTTCGGGATTACAATTGTAAGCCTTATGCCATTTGTATGGATGATATCAACATCATTAAAAAGCGCAAGTGCTCTAATGTCGATTCCTATTGAATGGATTCCTGAACATGTTTCATTTGATGCATATATTAAGGTGCTTACACAACTTCCTTTTGTAAAATCCTTTTTTAATAGTGTAATTGTCACTTTAGGATCTACTTTTTTAAATTTGTTTTCAGCTAGCTTAGCTGCGTTTATTTTTGCTAAATTTAATTTCAAACATAAGAATATATTGTTTATTCTTTTCTTGGGAAGTATGATGATTCCAATTCAAGTCACTGGAATTCCAATATTTATCATTTTAACAAAATTAAATTTGACAAATTCGTATCTTGGTGTAATTCTTCCAGCAGTTTTTAATGTATTTTCAATTTTCTTACTTAGACAATACATGATGAAAATTTCGGATGAATATATTGAAGCTGCATTTATGGATGGGGCAAATTTATTTCAAGTATATCTCAAAGTTATTATTCCGCTATGTTTAGTGCCACTTACAACGTTATTTATTATCAGTTTTATGAACTATTGGAATGACTATTTTTGGCCACTAATTATCTTAACGGATCCAAATAAAGTTACATTGCCAGTGCTTTTGAGTAAATTAAATGCACAGTATGCCACAGAATACAATACATTAATGGCGGGCTCTTTAATATCAATGATTCCAATACTATTGGTATATGCTTTTGCACAAAAATATTTTATTCAAGGTATTCAGGAGGGTGGAATCAAATAAATGTATCAAGGAACAACCTATTTAGGATCTAACAAATTTTCTGCTCTATATGGATTGAATGATACGATAGTCGATCAAAAAGCAATTGGGATTCAACATCTATATATTGATAATTATAAAACTGATTTAATACATACTGCTTGTAGCGTTGTAACTCACAAAGATACAGCATTTTTTGGCAATCGAATGAAACCTATCGTAGGACATCCGAGTCATAAAAATTCTTCAATCTCATCAGTTGAAGAGCATTGTATTATGACTGACCAATTTATGTATAATGATTTTACTAAAACAGATAAAATTGGAGCGGGTGAGAATTATATATATTTTGAAACTGCAGTAACTAACATAACAGAAAGTAATCAAAAGTTTAAGATGTCATCGCTAGTTATTACCCACAATTTGATAAATTCGAAAGTGACTAAACTAGATGACTATATTATCTTTGAAGCTGAAGATAAGTTTTTGGCCATAGTACTTGAGAAATGTGACTACACTAATATTTCTCTTGATGCTCCTAGCGGATTTATGTACCATGGAATTGAAGACATTTTATATAATAAAAACCGGTATGCTAAATCTATATCGACAACATTACCTGTATCAGTTTCACTAAACTATGATATAGAACTTACTAAGTATGAATCTGCTTACTTGAGATGGGCTATTATTATTGGTTCTAGTTATAATGAAATAGTAGACTCATTGCATATGTTTTCATTTGATCAACCACTGAATAAGATTAAGAAGTATTGGAAAGATTGGTTGTCAATTGCAAAAAAAGTAGATAATTTTCAAGATGAAGTTTTCACAGCGTTAGTCGCCTTAAAAGGAGCTTTGTTAGACGGTTTTTTACCTGCAGACTTAACTGGTCACTATTTTGCTAATGGGAAAGTCAGTTTCTACGTAAGAGATGCGCTTATGGGTGCTAGAAGTTTCTTATATTCGGGATTTTATGATGAATTTGAATCTATCATTCTTTTTTTAGTTCGATGTAAACTTAAAGATACTGGTGAATTTTATCAGAGATATAATTCATCACTTTATCCAGATGAAGGGGCAAACAATAATGTATTCTCTCAGATAGATACAATTGGGTATTTTTCAAGAGTAGTAGCAGATTACTTTATTTTGACGAAAAAAATGATTGTAAGTTTTGAATACTTAGCATATATTATTCAGGTTTTATTTTCTAGTAAAACAAAAAACGGTTTATTAGGTCCAGAAGGTGGAGTAAATGAAGGAGTCTATGGGCCCGCATTTATTATTTCTACAAATATGTTTATTGTTGGTGGGCTTTATGGAGCCATTGAAATAGCAAAATCTCTTCATAAAGAGGAATATATATCGAAATGGAATGATATGGCTTTAAAAATTCAAAATGCAATTGAGTCCACCTTTTTAACTGAAGGATATTTTCCATATGGATACGTAGACTATCATGATGAGATAATAAAAAAATATGATACTCCGCAGCTTTTATCCGTTACACTAGGATATCCACTTACAAAGAATTATAAACATAACTTTGAAACATTGATGAGGAAAGCTACTTTTTTTGAATATGGAATGGGATATAGCGAGCAAGAATATCATCATGGTCCCTGGATTTTTAATACTGCTGCATCTGCAGAAGTTGCTTTTCTAAGTGGAGAAATCGACATTTACAAAAAAATTATGGCATGGATGATCAATCATCGAAATAGTTATGGTCTTTTACCAGAAGCAATAGATGCATCAAATGAAAGCATATGCTATATTAATCCTTTAATGTGGGCAAACGCAGAGTTTATATGCGCAGTCTATGTCAAACAAATTATGAAAATGAGGAAAAATTAAGATGATTAATATGAAACTTTGTAATTCAAAATTTGTTAATTTTATGCATAGTGTTAATCAAACATTTTTTCAAATGCAGTCAGCTAAATTAAAAGTATCTGGCGATTTTCATCATATATATGGTTTTGGTGAAAAATATAATTCAATTGATCATATTGGGAACGTTATTGAAAATAAAGTTAGCGATCAATTTTGCAACCAAAATGAAAAAACATATTTTCCAGTTCCATTTTTCTTTATGGACAACGGTATAGGAGTTTATATAGAAACAAGAAGGGTATTTATAATTAAACTAGAAGGTCAAATTGAAATTGATTGCTCACCACTTGAAGATGATTTTACTCTTTATGTATTTACTGGAACTCCAAAAGAAATGATTATGGATTTTTTGGAGTTATCTGGAGAAACGCCGTTACCACCAAAATGGGCTTTTGGGCCGTGGATGTCAGGGCATCGATGGAATACTCAGTCTCTCGTTGAAGAGGCGCTTCAAAATAGCAAGAAGCATTTACTACCCTTTACGTCTCTTGTTATTGAGCAATGGAGTGATGAAGCTACATTTTATATTTTTAATGAAGCAAAATATACTCCAAAAGAAGAAGTTTTTAAGTATGAAGATTTTTTCTTTGAAAAAAATGCAAAATGGCCTAATCCAAAACAAATGATCGAAAATATTCACAATCAGGGTATAAAATTTATCCTTTGGCAAGCACCAATGATAAAAGAACTTGAACCACACGAGCCAAAAAATCTTCAATCAAAACTAGATCAGAAACAAGTAGTCAAGCTTGATTTGATTTGCAAGAAAAGTGATGGATCCATCTATAAAATTCCTAAAGGAAGATGGTTTCCGGGTTCTATGATTCCTGATTTCTCTAATCCCATGATGAAAGAGTGGTGGTTTTCAAAGAGAAAATATTTACTTGATATCGGAGTAGATGGTTTCAAAACCGATGGTGGAGAATTTGTATATGATGATGATTTAATCTTTCACTCAACACTTTTGGG
>JAQUZN010000082.1 GCA_028691315.1 Candidatus Izemoplasmatales bacterium
ACATCCAGTTTAGATTTTATTCCTGAGGATATCGTGCAACAGGCTTGGTTTCAGAAGGCTATAAATGAACCATCGCTGCTTTTTTTCTCAAATCCTTATCTAATTGATGGTGATTTTAGAATAATCGTCAGTAAAATAGTAAACCATAATCGGGGAACTGAGAAAGCTTTGATGATGATGGAACTGGATTCCAATTCTATTATTGAGCTTGCTGAGAACACCAATTTGGGAACACAGGGAAGAATTATTCTACTGGATGATAATTACAGCATAATTTATTCTTCTATAAATGAAGATGATATGTTTGATGTCGTTGAAGCTACAAAGAAAATAGTTTTAGGCTCTGGATCAACAAATATAAATGGTTATGACATGGCCATTAATGTTGATACATTGACGAGTACAAAGTGGAAGATAGCAATTTTCATTAATATCGATAATACTAAAGCAGTCCAGGAGAATTATATCTGGATTTTGAGTATAATTGGTCTATTTGCAATTATTGCTACAATCACAATAATAACTTTTACCTCAAAGAAAATCGCTAATCCTTTAAAAGAATTAGAAAAAACGATGAGGAAAATTGAACAATCGGATTATCTGCTTGTTGAAACAGTGGATATTGGTTCACAAAAAGAAGTAGCCAGTTTGAGTAATAGTTTTAATTTGATGATGAAGCGAATTAAAGAATTGATGGATCGAGTTGTTATTGAGCAGAATTCTCAGCGAGAAAGTGAATTAAAAGCTCTTCAAAATCAAATAAATCCTCATTTCTTATATAACACTTTGGATTCTATTGTTTGGCTAATTGAGAATGATAAGAATAAAGAGGCTTCACAAATGGTTGTTGCTCTGGCAAAACTTTTTAGAATTAGTATTTCTAGGGGACGAAATATTATAACAATTCGTGATGAAATTGAACACGCTAAGAGTTATCTAATAATTCAAAGTTTCAGGTATTCTGATGCCTTTAAATATGAATTTGATGTTGAGGATGAAGTTTTAGAGTACACAACGATGAAATTAATCTTACAGCCATTGATTGAGAATGCTATTTATCATGGCTTGAAGAATAGAATTGACGAAGGATTTATAAAAATTGGAGCTCATAGAGTAGGTGACAAGGTAGTATTTACCATTAGTGATAATGGCTATGGAATGAAAGAAGAGAAGATTAATCAATTATATATGAATTTTAAAGACCCTAATCTTAATGATGGAGTGGGCTTGAAAAATGTATATTTAAGGTTGGTATTATATTATGGTCAGGATGCAGATTTGCAAATTGAAAGCGAACTTGATGAGGGAACTACCATAAAAATAACTATTCCTATAAAAAGAAGCGAGTGAAGTTTATGATAAAAAAAGCATTAACAATTTTTCTTCTTTTGATGATCAGTTTATTCACTATTAGTTGTAATGACGATAAAGTTAAGATAGGGGTTTTAGTTTATAATGAAGAAGATACAACTCTAATACAGATAATTGATTATTTAAAGGAAAATATAAATCAGGAATATGAACTGTTAATATATTATGCTGATCAGTCACAGTCAGTTCAAAATGACCAATTTCTGGAATTGTTAGGGATGAAAATAGACGTAATCCTTGTAAATCTAGTCGATAGATTAGTGGCCAATACCTATGTTGAGAAATGCAATGTTGAGAAAATACCTTTAATTTTTTTCAATCGTGAACCTTTATATGAAGATTTATTATTGGGTGAAGATGTCTATTATGTTGGCTCTGATGCCAAGGGCTTTGGTATTTTACAAGCTCAAATGTTAAAAACAGTATCGGGATCATTCTACGATCCTCAAATAGCTGTCGACAAAAACAATGATTCCATTATTCAGATTGTTTTCATGAAAGGAGAACAGGGTCACCAATTAACCGAGTATATTACTGATACCTGTATTTCTGAAATATTAGCAAAGCAATATAAAATTGATGTATTAACCATGGAATTCACTGACTGGAAGAGAGAAACAGCAAAAGAAAAAATGGCCAAAATTTATGCAAAATACGGTAATGAAATTGAAGTTGTAATTGCCAATAGTGATGACCTTGCTTTAGGTGTAATCGATTTTGTACTCGAGAATAAATTACAAATTGTTTCAACAAACAATATAACTTATATGCCTTTTGAGATAATCGGTGCTAATGCTAACGAAGAGAGCATTGAGGAAATTAAAGAAGGTTTCATCTATGGAAGTGTTGTTAACGATTTGAAGAGTCAAACAGAAGTGATAATTTCACTAATTGAATTTTTACTAAATAAAGAACCAGGAGATGTATTTTCATTATCAGAATGCAAAGAAGCAGATACTGAATCAATATGCCTTGAAAATGATCGTCTGATATACATATCAGGAACTGAGATTAGTAAACGTACACTTAATATAAGATAATCTTCTCATAGAAGGGTTTAAATAATAAAAAACTGATTTATTTAATTTTATTTTTATTGGAATGAAAATGCGAGAAGAAGTACAAATTATGGTAATCGATAAGAAAGTTTAAAACTATGTTGAAAATTGTATTAAAACTACAGTTTTCAACATTATTTTCGCTATGTAAACAAGTGCCTATAATATATATTATGTAAAGTATAATATATGAAGGACAATTGCGAAGATAATTGATTTATGTTTAAATGTTAGAAAATAATTAAAAAAGAGAGTAAAGAAATTACTTTTTGTTGACTTGATCTATCACAATGCCTGAAGCTTGTCTTCACTATCAGAAAAATATTAAATATTTATAATCTGATAAAATGAAATATAATAATCAAATATAGATATTAATATAAATGGCTGCAAGAATTTAATTTATAAATGGATACTGTTGAATCCTTAAATTTATTCTATAATGCTAATTTATACCTGTATGATTAATTATACTAATTATGTTATTAAAACGATTATACGCGAAAAAATAGGCTAAATATTATAAATACAGATGTCGTAAAAGATTTCTTTTAACATAAACTTAAAATTATTCTATTTTTTGTGATAAATATGATTTTATGTAGAATATGTCTAAAATTAATGGATAGCTCTACTTCTCTTTAGAGTAAAAAAACAGAAAATAATTATATTCATTTTTATATTTGACTATATTAAAGCAAAAAAAGGGAAACAATCAGTGTTTCCCTTTAATATTACTTAACATAAAATTCAAATCTAATAAGTATAGATTTTACTTTACTTTCATCGTTTAGGATTTTAAAAGTATAATATTTCTTTACTGTATCCTTTGTGATTAGCGTTCTTTTAACCATTTCTTCATCATTCTCATCGACCGATTTCTCTTCGATGATGATATATTCGGTACTTTCTTCTGTTGTTACAGTAGTCATATCTGGAGTAATCAAAGTTGATTTAATCAACTGATTTTTATCATTAAATTGACGAATAACATTCTCTAAAGGTGTATTTAATTTAGTGATATCTATTAAATATGTCAGAACATAATTATACGAATTGATGGTTACCTCATTTGTGATGTTTAAAACGTTACCACCAGACATATTGGTAATTTGATTTTTTAAACTTAATTCAAAAGTACCATCAATGTTTTTATATATTTCATATATGTAGATAGGTAGTGAAGTACTTTTACTCTGGTAATAGGTACCATCAATAAAAGCACATATACTATCTGGTGTTATTATGTCACCTTCTAGGTAGCTGTACTCAAATTTATAATCAAATAGAGAATCACCAAGAAAACTTATTTCTGAATAATCATCGCTTAAATAAAACCCAGTAATTGGGATATCATCAATTGAAGAAATTCCCTCCAGATTTTCTAGGGGATTATTGCTTTCAACAATAGTAAGTCCAACAATTTTTTTAGTTCCTTCAGGGATTTCTTTTTCCACACATCCGGATAATAAAAATACTGTACATATTATAAAAAAGATGGTAATAAGGCGATGTTTAATCATATGTTACTCCATATGGGATTATTATCCCTTTCTACAAGAAGATTATTTTTTTTAGATTGGTAAATATCTGTTCATCATTTCAGATGAGGGTTTTAAATTATGAATTTTTAGTGTGAAATCCAAAAAACAAAATTATAGAATATTTAAAACGATTAATGATATATTAGATAATTAATTACGATTAAATTATAACATATAATAAGTGTTTTAGCAATTGAATATTATTTTTTGTGATGTGTTTTTTAGGAATATATTTGATGATGTTATTACCCTAAAATAAAAAAACGAGTACAATGAACCCGTTTTTCAAAAATAATTATACCCAATTATAATATATGAGGTATTTAAGCATTATGTGAGATTAACCAATTTAAAATATCAGTTCTTACTTCATCTTTGCATAATTCTAAAAGAATTTCATGTCTTGCTTCATTATATAATTTAAAAGTTACATCATTCATCTGTTTTTTTATGTATGTATCATAAAGTTTTGTTGAATTCTTACCACAAGCTCCAACTGGATCATCAGAACCACTGATTATGAGTAATGGTAAATCATTACGAACTAATTCATAATTAGCATTGATGTCCTTTAGTCCCTTAAAGAAATCTTTGAAGTAGGCAGCTGTAAAAATACCACCACAATATGGATCATTAATATACTTATCAACTTCTTTTTCATCGCGATTCAACCAATCGAATTCCGTACGATTAGGTTTAAATACTTTGTTGTAGGCTTTAAAAGATAAATCATTCAATAGATTGCTGCGATAGCGACGTCCTTTAAATTTACAAACACAATTAGCAATCAATAGTCCCATATTTAATAGGGCATTAGGATTACGAGATGAACCACAAATAATTAAACCAGATATCTTTGCTCCATAAAGCTGAGCGAATCTTTGGCTGACAAATGATCCCATGCTATGTCCAAACAAAAATATTGGTAAATCGGGATGTTCTTTTTTTATGATGTCACAAATCTCTGATAGATCTGTAACCAAGATGTCAAAATTGTTACCATCTCCCATATAACCATAATCTTGTTTAGAGAGAATAGTATCTTTGTGACCTCTTTGATTATGACCATAAACAATATAGCCATTTTCAGCAAGCAGCCTTGCAAAATCATCATATCTTTCGATATGTTCTGCCATTCCATGAGAAATTAAAAATGCTCCAACAGGTTTTTCATTTTCTTTGAACCATTTAAATCCTTTAATGCAACCATTTTGACTGAGATTGTACTCAACAGCAATACGTTTAACGACATCCATTAATTATTTTCTCCTTTGATTATATTTTTTATAAAACTTTTTCCTAATGGCATTGATTTTAAATTGAAATTATCAAGAATTGTGGCTCCAACATCAGCAAATGTTTCTCTTATGCCTAAATCTTGACCCTTAAATAGTGGTGAATAGGCTAGTAATAAAACCTGTTCACGAGTATGATCAGTACCCGAATGGATAGGATCATTTCCATGGTCAGCGCAGACGATGAGTAAATCATCATCATTAATAAAGTTTAGTAAGACTTTTAATTGTGTATCGAATTCTTCCAGGCAATTAGCATATCCAATGGCATCACGGCGATGGCCATATAGAGCATCAAAATCGACAAGATTAACAAAACATAGCCCATGGAAATCTCTTGTATCGGCGATATTGATTGTTTCTTCCATTCCCTGATGATTACTCTTAATCTTAATGACCTCAGTAATTCCCTCACCATCAAAGATATCATTAATTTTACCAATGGCTATTACATCATGCTTAGTCTCTTTTAAAAAGTTTAGGGCTGTCTTGGCGAAGGGTTTTACAGCATAATCATGACGATTAGGAGTTCGCTTGAAAGTATTTTTATCCTTACCGATAAATGGACGGGCAATGATTCGACCAACCATCCATTCAGGATTCTCAAGGGTTATCTTACGGGCTATTTCACAAACACGATACAGCTCCTTAAGAGGAATTACTTCTTCATTTGCTGCAATTTGTAAAACAGAATCAGCTGAAGTATAAATTATAAGTGATTTTGTGACTAGGTGTTCTTCACCGAGTACTTTAAGAATCTCTGTACCACTGGTTGCATAATTACCGATGAACTTATGCCCCGTTTCTTTTTCTAAAAGTGAAATTAATTCCTGGGGAAATCCATTTTCAGTGAATGAGGGAAAAGTTTTTTCAACTTCAAGTCCCATTATTTCCCAGTGTCCAGTTAGAGTATCCTTTCCTCGACTTACCTCCCTCATTTTTCCGTATGAGGCAATAGCTTCTTTGTTTTTAGGAGTATTATTGACATCGGTGATATTTCCAATTCCCATTTTCCATAATGTTGGTATAGAAAAATCCATTTTGCTATAACTTAAATGTTTTAAAGTATTAGCACCTTGATCACCATATAAAGGACTATCAGCCATTTCTCCAACTCCTAGTGAATCAGTCACTATGACAAATATTCTTTTAAAGTTTTCCATAACTACTTATTCTCCTTTCTAGCTCGTGGATGAGCAGATAAATATACTTGCTTTAATTTAGTATTATTGATATGAGTATAAATTTCGGTTGTTGAAATGTCTTCATGACCGAGTAATTCCTGAATCAATCTTAAATCAATACCTCGCTCAAGTAGATGAGAGGCGAATGAATGGCGCAGTTTATGGGGAGATATCGATTTAGTTATCCCCGCAAGCAAGGCTTTTTCTTTAATAATTTCATAGAAGGCTTGCCTAGTCATCGGCTTACCCTCTCTTTTATTTAAAAACAGAAAGTTTTCACTCTTGCTTTTAGCTAGCTTTGGTCGTGAACTCTTCAAATATAAGTTTAAACAGTCGACAGCTTCCTCACCAACAGGAACGATTCTTGTTTTGTTTCCTTTACCGAGAACTTCGATAAAACCCATTTCAGGATGAAAATCAGAAAGATGAAGACCGACGAGTTCACTAACCCTCAATCCCGATGAATAGGTCAGTTCAATCATCGCTTTATTACGAATCTCAAGGGGATTATCAACTGTTAATGATTTTAATAAAGTATCGATTTCCTCAATTGATAGAACACTTGGAAGTTTCTTTTCCTGTTTGGGATTTGATATCAATTTAGCAATGTTGTGTTTAGTATATTTTTCGAGCAAGAGAAATTTATGAAAAGATTTTAAAGCCGAAAGCTTTCTCGATTGAGAACTGGCAGAGATATGTTTTCTCTTCAAACTACCAATATATCCTCTTATGTCTTCAACTTCAATATCTTCAGGAGTTGTTTTCTTTCTAGCCTTTACAATAAAGTCGCAGTACTGCCTTACATCGCGCATATAACTATCACAAGTATTTTTGCTCAAACGAAGTTCATCGACTATATAATATTCATACTGACTGATATATTTTTCCATATTTTACACCTGGCTTTTTATTACTTAAAAAGGTTAAATAAAGTTAACTAAAACCTCATTCATTAAATATAGCTTCTCTCTGGGGACGCGTATAAAAACATTATCGTCAATTAATAAGCTTTTTAAAATTAAATCGCTCAGAAAAGGGTATTTTTGATATATATTGACCCCAAATTTATCAGAAAAGGCTTTTTTATTGACACCCTCAAGTTTCCGTAGACCGAGAATCATTTCTTCAGCCATTCTCTCATCATCTGTTAGTTTGGTGGTCTCCAGGTAATTTAATTGCTTATTATCAATACCTTCAAAATACAAAGCCAAGTTCATGACATTGGTATATCTTATATTGTCAATGTAGAAACTGGCTCCAGCACCAATCGCTAAATAATTCATGTTATTCCAGTAAACGAGATTATGTTTTGACTGATAGCCCTTCTTACAAAAGTTACTCACTTCGTAGTGAACGAATTTTCTATTTCGCAAGTAGCGACATATTTTTTGATATATCTTAGCTTCTTTGTCTTCCTCCATAGGAATAAATTTCTTTTCCTTAATCCATTTACCAATCAATGTCTTTTCTTCAATTATCAAAGAGTATGTTGATATATGAGTAACCCCATATCTTATTACTCTTCTAAGATCTCTTC
>JAQUZN010000083.1 GCA_028691315.1 Candidatus Izemoplasmatales bacterium
AACGACCACGAAAGAGGTCGCTCAAATTGAAATTTGGATGAATAACTATCCAAGAAAAATGTTTAATTACAGCACGCCGATACAGGTTTATCTGGGTGGCTAACTTGGACTTGCAATTTGCCGTTTTTTGTTTTACCAAATTTTGTATTACTTTCAATTCTTCAGGATGAGTTAATCTGTGTATTATCAATGAACCTACTTGCCCAAGTAAAACATCAGGTATATCTTTAGGGTTTTGAGTAGTTAAAAATAGAAAAATTCCTTTTTTTCTACCTTCACGTGCTATTGATACCAAACTAGAAGCATTTTCATAATTAGATTTAGTATACCGATGTACCTCATCAATATACATAACAAATGGATCAATCTCTTCCCGTTGTTTATTAAGAATATGGTTGCTAATTAAATCAATAATAACTAATCCAATATTCTCCGAAACACCGATTTGAGAAAAATCTATGTATAAAGATTTTTTTCTTCGTTTGCTTAAAAATCCATCAATTTTCGAAAATAATTCCTTATTACTATCTTCTCTAAAAAAAGTAATTAATCTTGTTTGTTCCTTGTAGAAAGAAATTATTTGAAGTAGCCAAAGTAACGCATTATATAAATTCCCATCTTTTACATAATCACCATTTCTATCTTTGACTGCTTCATTTTTTACTTGTTCCTCTAATAGCTCTAAGTTAAAAGGGGAGTTCTTACCTACATATTCATTTAATTTACCTTTAATAAGGGAAAGTTTTTCTCCTTCTTTTTTTAAAGGCTCTGATACTCTTTGAGAAAACTGAAATTTAAGTGATATAATAGCTTCTGCAAGTACAGAAGATTGGTTAGCATTATGTTCAATCCCAAATAACCTGATCCATTCCATCTCACTTACATATTTAGTAGATAAAAACGTATCCACCCCTAAAGTTAATTTCTCTATTTCTTTGTTTGAAAACGCAGATTTATATTCTCCTGTAGGATCTATAATAAGAACTTTTTTATTTAATTTCAAAAGCCGATCTAATATCGATAAAGCGGATGTTGATTTACCAGAATTTGTTGTACCTATAGCCATTAAATGGCGATCAAATAAAGTATTTGGCTGTAAATCCATAAACTCAGCATCAAAATTTCCTATTTTTGCTAAATTTTTGAGTAATTTCTGTCCTTCATATTTATTAACTTCAATTGATGCCAAATACTTTTTGACTAGTATTTTGTTGGCTAAATATACTTTATCCGTAATTCCGACAGTCTTAAATCCTGACAACTTAAACTTTTCATCATTCCCAAGTAATCCTATGATATCAATGTTTATCTCGGGGAAAACGGTTATTTTCTTTTCATCACTTTTTGATTTGTGAAGACTATCTATACCTAGAACCTTTGATTGATAAACTTCTCCTAAAAATATGCCATAAGCTGAATCAATTACTACAAAAAAATTAATAGTATTTGGTATTAAAATTTCTTGTTTGATTTTTCTATTGTTAAAAAGGGATAGATTCTCAACTTGAAGTACAACATTATCTCGAGAAACTTGACTTATCAAGCCTAAATAAAAATTATTTTTATCTATTCTAGGGTAATAGCTATCTATGTTCATTATCTGCTCCTAAAAAATCAGTCAATTTACCATTCATAGTCGCTTGTAGTAAAGCCACTTGATAATCATTTTCTTGCATTTTGATCAAATCGCTCCAATTTTTATTCGGCTTGTCTGGATTAATTTGATTATCTGACGCAAGAATATGTAAGCTTACATTTGATTTAATGGCTTGTAAAATCATTCTTGATATATGATTATCAGCAAAAGAAAAACCTGAAGTGATCAATAAAGTGTTACTTCTTTTCAAAAGTTCCTGAAATTTTGTAAAAAGTTCAAAATAAGGTTCTTGATACGACTGGGCATATTTATCTGAACTCGGAAATACCATTACTGGATTTGTAACATTATCTTTGGATTTACGGAGTATATTTTTTCCAGTTGGGCTTAATTCCCACGTTAATGAGCCATGAATTTTTAGTAGATTAATGACTTTGGACATATATTCAACTTCTTGCGTTTTCACATTCGGAACATCCTTGATGAGATGCCAATCAAACATTGAAGCATCAAATATTGGTTTTTGTGCAAATTTGAAACCATCTAAAACTGTAAATCCCTCTTCATTTGCGGAATCTTCTATCAATGTATCATAGTTAGTAGTAACAATATTTAATTTCTGTTCTTTCTTAACCAGTTTAGAAAGAATATTTAAGAATTTTGCATGGTAAAACTTATCTGAAGTATACTCATAACTAGTTGCTCTCTTTATTTCTTGAAATATTGCTTCTTTAGAGTTAAAAAATATTACTTTTTCATCATCTAAAACAAATTTTTCAAAAGCGAGTAGATATGAGAGAAAGTCTTCTAAGTTAAAAATATCTGTTATTTCATTATCAGTAACCGAATTCTTTATATACTGTACTTTTTCTACCAAAGTCTTTAAAGTAAGTACATTGCATTCTTCTCCATTTAGTACATATTTCTCATTTTTTAATTCATGAAAAACATTCTCTGCAATCATCTGTACGGTTTGACCATAATTCTTATCAGGTTTACCATCTTCTCCTTGAACAACTGAAGCTCCTGCCCCAATAAGACAGATAATATTGTCAAAGCGATTATTTACCCAACTAGACACAGCAATTTTAATTTCTTTATCAAATTTTATCTCAGTATACTCTTCAGATTCTACTTCTGCTTTCAGTTCATCGTCATTTTTAAAATATTTATCACCATCTTTGTACAATGACAAATTTGAAGATTTAAAATAATATTTCTTGCTCATTCCACCACCTCCATCTCAGGCAACTGCGCCACTAACTCAACTGTCCGCAGCGAAACGGTAATCACACTCAAAAGTAAATCCAATATATAGCATGGATTTTCAGGTGCAAACTCGTTCGGGTCATCTGTGATACCTGACTTTTTATCCGTTTTAATCTGATATTGGTCAATAATCCACTCAATCGCTGAACGACCATTGACGACATACTCATAAGCCTGTTCAGGAATATTTGAAATCGTGATGGATTCATTGAAGAGAATCGTATCAAGCTGACCTTTCTTTGGATGCTTCATTTTCTTGACTTTGAAGTTTCTTGAATTTTCGCCAGAAACTGTCACACCTTCCCAGCTTGGTTGATGTTCATAGTTCAGGTGTAAATCTGTGAGTTTTCTGCCAATGTCAACAAATTTTTCTTTGTTTTTGAGCAATGGAATACGTGGCAGAGCTTTTTTTAAATCACTTGAGTATTTTTCTTTGTATTCTGGAGAATGTAAAACACCATATACATAGCAAAAACTGTCTTCTTCACTCATTTCAAAAAGCTCTTTTATATTCAATGTTGAATCTTCAAAAAGAGTATTTTCGTTTATTTTTAAAATCTCTAATGGAAAAGCTTGCCCATTATCCATCATCATATATTCTGGAATATTATTAGTTATAAGTACAGAAAAATCTTTTTTAGTTCCTTTTCCAGTTGAATAGAGGACTTTATGTACAGATTTATCTGAGAATAACGTCTGCATTCGACCTGGACGTTCAATTATATCTTTACCATTATATAACCATTTTTTTGTGAAAGGACGATATTGTGAAATTATCAAATTAGACTTATTAAATTCAATAACTTTCTTTTTATTAAGTTTTGCTGTAAGAGCTGCACTCCATTTAATCACAGCTGGGTTTAGATTAGGAGAATAATTCGAATTTTTGGACTTTTCAAGCTCAATAAGATAGTTATCAATCATTCTTGAGCTATTTAATTGGACTGTTTCTTTCCCAAAATTAAATACCCATGTGTCTCTATTTGTTTTGACTCCAATTGCAGTATCTGTAAAAACTTCCCCATCAAGTGAATAAAAATTATCATAGTTTTCATCACGTTGATTAATCCAGTCATGATTTTTGTCAGGAACCAGTTCTGACCATTCAATATTTTCAATTGTTCCCGATTCTCTTAAAATCGAAAGTTTTTGTTCACGGTTGAGATAGTCACCAATATCATGATAATGAACCTCATGATTATCACTTCCATCTTTGACTAAGAGTGAAATGGCAATTGGAGTACGACTTCCAGAACCAAAGATTTTTCCACCCTCTTTTCTAGATTGTTCGCCAACGGTTCGCTGGTCGCCACGAAGATTGAAAATATAGAGATGATTAAATTCATTATAGAGTGAATAGCGTAATCCATCCGCAGCTAATGAATCAATAAATTGACCATTAGATACAAATCCGATAACACCTTTCCCCGTTAATCTATCAGAAGCCCATCGAAAAGCTCTAATATATGAATCATAGAGGTTATTTTGTAAATTTGCATTAGAATGCTCTACATATTCTCTACGGATTTTTTCATCAAGTCTCGGATATTTTATATTTGCATTATCATCATTAGCATCATTTTGTTTTGCTGAATAAGGTGGATTTCCCATAATCACAGTAATTGGCACTTCCTGCTGACGTTTCAAGCGTTCATCATTGCCACCAAAGAAATCATCATCGAGCGTATCTTCTGTTTCAGTTGATTGAAAAGTATCCGTCAGGACAATTCCCTCAAAAGGTTCATAATCCAGTTCCTCGCCATTGATTTCATCAAAGACCGCTTCAATATTGATGGCTGCAATGTAATAGCTGAGCAAAATAATCTCATTGGCATGAAGTTCATTCACATATTTTTCAAGAATATCCTCAAGCTGGATTTCTCCTCTATCCATCATGCCTTTCAGATATTGAAGGGTGCGCGTGATAAAAGTTCCTGTCCCTGTGAAAGGGTCAAGAATATGCACGCCTTTGCTGGCGATGGTTTTATTGAAATATTTTCTAAGCACATCATCGACCGAATGAATGATAAAGTCCACCACTTCCACAGGAGTGAAGACAATCCCTAAGCGCTCAGTGGTTTCTTTGAAGCCTGTACGGAAGAATTTATCATAGAGCGTGACGATGATTTGTTGTTTGGCTTCTGCGTTGTCAATCCCACTTGCACGAAGTTTGACCGACTCATAAAAGGCATCGAGTTCCTTTTGCTCTTTTGGGAAGCCAAAAGCTGAGAATTTTTTAACGATTTTCTCCATCGCATTATTAACAGGGTTATTTCTAACCACAGAGTATTCATCAAAGAGCGCATCAAAAACTGGTTTTGTGATGAGATGCTGAGCAAGCATTTCAACTGCTTGGTCTTGTGTGATGGAACTATTGATATTATGTTGAAGGGATTTCAAAAATTGGCTAAATTCATATGCCATATCTGGATTTGATTTGATCAATTCATTCGTATAATCAATATGACGCTGGGCGATTTTTGCCACATCTTTTGACCAATCTTCAAGATAACGTCTATCACCAACTTTTTGAACGATTTTACCGTAGATTGCCCCCTCGATTTCAGACCATTCAAAATCAAATGACATTTGACCAGAAGTTGATTCAGTACCTTCTCCGCCATTTTTCCAGTTGCCTTCTTCATCATCAGGCGCACTGCCTACACCAATCACAGAGATGTTTTCAGGCTTTTTCTTGTTCAGTTGAAGCTTGTTAATCGTTGCTTCAAAGCGCTCATCCACAGAACGCAACGCATTCAGCACTTGCCAAACCACATCATACTGCTTATTATTATCCAAAATAGACTCTGGAGAAACACCAGTCGGAATAACAATTGGAAGAATGATATAACCGTACTCTTTATCAGGTGATTTACGGATAATCCGCCCAACCGCTTGGACAATATCAACTTGAGATTTTCTTGGACTCAGAAAGATAATCGCATCGAGTGATGGCACATCAATTCCCTCGGTCAAAAAACGAACGTTTGAAAGGATTCTTGCTTCATTTTCTGGGAGAGATTCGTCTGCTAACCAGTCCAAAGCTTCGTTTTTCTGTAAAGCATTCATTGTCCCGTCCGCATGGCGCACACGGGCTGTAAAATAATTATCATCATTATCTGAAAGGTAATCATTGACCACAGATTCAAACTCATTAGACAGACGTTTAGAGTCATTGATGGTACGAGAAAAAGCAATCGCCCGCTTCATTGGTGCGCCTAAAACATTGTTAGAATCCGTCTCACGCTTGAGCATTCCGTTCCACACCCCAATAATTCGTCCAATATCATCCACATTCAAACCATTTTCAGGGTCTGAAAGCGAGCGTTGCATATCACGATGAATCGTTGCTTCATCCACAGCTAAAACCATGAGTTTATAATCTGTCAAGAAATCACGAGAAATCGCATCGCCAAATCCCAAACGATAGAAGACTGTACCGTATTTTGATTCATCATCCATTGACGCAATTTCAACGGATAGCTCCTTGCCTTTAGTTTTCGCATCTGCACCGTAAATTTTGGGGGTGGCAGTTTGATAAAGACGATTTTTCCCTTTAATATTTGCATTGTCATGCACTTTTACAAAGACAGAATCTTCCTCATTGAGTGCTGTTGCCCCTGTGGTACGGTGGGCTTCATCTGAGACAATCAAATCAAATTCTGGAAAGCCATTTTCTTGGGCTTTTCCTAAAACCTCAATAGATTGATAGGTACTGAATACAACAAATAAATCAGTTGGCTCAGATTGTTCCAACTCTTTCCAATTTTTTAAGACTTGCTCTGTGGAGGTTGTCGCTGGAAAACCGATATCCGTTGCTTTGACAAAAAGATTGGACTCATCTTGTTTGACTCTACCACGGCTGGCATTTCTATCAGAAGTTACTGCCATTGAAGAAATGGTCATCTCTGTATCGTTATTCCAAGCTCTGAGTGTTTGCGTGAGAAGTTGGATAGATGGTACAAGATAAAGTACTTTAAAAGTACCTTGACCTGATTCTTTTGCCATTGATTCAGCAACTTTCAAGCTGGTAAAGGTTTTTCCCGTACCAGGTGCCATGATGAGCTGTCCTCGGTCATTTTCTTTGAAATGTTCCAAGGCATTTGAAATGACTTCTTTTTGATAGCCTCGAGGTTGTTTGACGGCTTTGACTTTGATTTCTTCTTTACGGTCGAAAGAAAAAGAATCCCAATCAATTTGTGAATGACGTAAATCAGAAAGTCCAATACGACTTAAAGGCTTTGTTAGTCCAATGATGGCTTGCTCGGCATTTTCGCCCCAATCATCTGTTGTAGAAACAATCAAGCCTTCTGCATAGTAGCCTTTCCCTAACTCACCCAAATATGAATCAATATCAGATTTTTGGATGCGATGATCATAGAACTTGGCTTGAATAGCAACCAATTCACCTGTAAATTTTTTAGCAACTAAATCAACACCTGTATCTTTTTTCGGAATTGATTCTGATTCAGGCACTTCTGAAAGCATCCAGACATCAGAATACATATTTTTGTAAAGGGGTTCATGTTTCAAATAAGCCTGAACTAGATATTCAAACGCTGTTCCTCGGTCACGTTGCTCTCTGTTGTTTTCATTGATTTGTTGGATAAGTTGGTCAAAACTCAAAATAAAAATCCTCCATCCCATCAATGGGACAAAGGATAAATTCTTGTAAAGCCTCCTTTAGTGTTCTCAGTCATATATGAATGAGAATGGTTCCCCATTGAGGGGCTTTCCAGTATTTAATTATCTCTATTATAACAAATATGGAGAGGTTTTACACTTGGGAGCTTATTATAAAACAAAAAATTCTGCCAATACAATATTGGCAGAATTTTTGGCAGAAAACCAAATGATTTTCCCTAATTTTTAATATCTCTAAATACAATCAAAGTCAGGTATATAGGGCTTTCGCTTTTAAACAAGAATGAAATTCTTATTTAAAGTGTAATAGGAATAAATTATTCATAAAAATAATCTGTTTCGCAATAGGGTGTCATACCAAATTTATCTGATATGATACTATTAAATTCATCTATGATAACACCATCAAGATGGTATGGCAGGTTT
>JAQUZN010000084.1 GCA_028691315.1 Candidatus Izemoplasmatales bacterium
GGAATATTGCCCGTTTTTGTTTTTAATAAAATCAAACATGGAGAGATGCTAGAGTGGTTGAATAGGGCACCCTGCTAAGGTGTTATCCTTTCACGAGGATCGAGGGTTCGAATCCCTCTCTCTCCGCCAAGACAATTTAGTATCGGATATACCAGATTACTTAGCTAATACTAGCTAAAAAGCAAAGAATTTGATTAACGTCAAGTTCTTTTGTATTAGGAAAATGTTTAAAAATAATGTTTAAAAATAAGGGATTTTTTAATTTATTCTCTTTTTTGTCTAATATAAAGAATCCAAATGCTATATAAATAACCAAGATATTAGATTGTAATAATAATTATTGCGTATTGTGTTTTTTTGTTGTATTATAATACAACAGTGATGTATTATTATGTTTATTTATGATTAATGAAGATTCAAAAAAATTAGGGAAAAATGTCCGAAAAATAAGAACCCAAAATAATATAACACAAGAAGAAATCGCCAACATTCTTGGTGTTGATCGTTCTTTTGTTAGTAATATTGAAAATGGAAAAAATAATCCAACACTTTCAACTATTACTAATTTAGCTAAAGCTCTCAAGGTTTCGGTCGAAGAGCTTTTTAAATAAATTTATGATCAATTTAGTAAATCTACAAGAAAATCTAGAAAATCTCAGTCAGAATCTTTCGAAAGAAACGTTTATTTTTGATTTACTTTCCGCATATGAGTTGCCAAAAAGCACTATTTCACTGCTTTCTAAAAATCCATCTAAATTATCAGGCAATGCAGATCAAATTATTCTAAAGAATAAAGTACTATTTCATAAAACTACACTTGAGGAGGATGAGCATGTTGCTATTGATTCGCTACAGAAAAATAAGAATTCATACAAATTTAATCCTAGATTTATTATTGTTACAGATTTTGTAACTTTTTTAGCAGTAGATACAAAAACAAAAGAAACACTTGATATTCAAATTGGAAATCTTAGTAAACACTATGCATTTTTCTTGCCATGGTGTGGCATGGAAAAATCACAACATGCGAATGAAAACCCTGCTGACATTCGTGCTGCCTACAAAATGGATAAACTGTATCAAGCGATTGTTGCTGATGATCCTGAATACTATAAAAATAATAGTCACGATTTGAATATATTTTTATCAAGACTTTTGTTCTGCTTCTTCGCTGAAGATACTGGTATTTTTTCAAAAATCGGAATGTTTACAGATTCAATAATATCTCATACTCACGAAAACGGTGAAGGATTAGAAGTTTACTTGTTAACTTTATTTGATGTATTAAATACAGAAGATGAAAAGCGAACAAAATTTGCATCACATTTTTTAGAGTTTTCGTATGTAAACGGAGGTCTTTTTGGAAGTAAAATAAAACTACCAACATTCTCAGTAAATTCAAGAAAATTGATTATTGAATGTGGAAAATTAAATTGGGATTCAATCAATCCTGATATTTTCGGATCCATGATTCAGGCTGTTGTTCACCCTGGGCAAAGAGACAATCTTGGGATGCACTACACTTCTGTGCCAAATATAATGAAAGTGATCGTACCACTTTTCTTAAATGACTTATATGAAGATCTGTATAATTCAAGAAATGATATCAGAAAACTTAACAAGCTTCGTGAACGAATTGCGAAAATAAAAATATTTGATCCAGCATGTGGCTCCGGTAACTTTCTTATCATCTCATATAAGGAGCTTTGTAAGCTTGAAATACAAATAATTAAATATTTAAATTTACAAGATTCTTTTGCATCTCTAGACGGCTGGAATATGACACAATCTGTAGTAACGTTAAATAATTTTTATGGTATCGAAATTGATGATTTTGCACATGAAATCGCTCGTTTATCACTTTATCTTGCGCAACATCAAGTTAACCAGCAGTTTGAAAAAGAATTTGGAAAATTAAAGCCAATTTTACCTCTCAGAGAAAGCGGAAAAATAGTTTGTGGTAATGCTACACGAATTGACTGGAACGAGGTTTGTCCTAGTATAAATCAATCTATTGGTGAATATGAAATATATGTTGTTGGTAATCCTCCATATTTAGGTGGGAAATCGCAATCGTACGAACAAAAAGAAGATATGGCGCTTGTGTTCAAAGGTTTAGATAATTATAAAGAATTGGATTATGTTTCTTGTTGGTTCATCCTTGGCGCTAAATATATAACAAATAACTCAAAGTTTGCCTTCGTAACCACAAGTTCTTTGTGTGAAGGGTCGCAGGTTGATCAAATATGGCCTCAAATATCAAAATTAAATAAAGAAATATTTTTTGCATACAAACCATTTTCTTGGACCAATAACGCAAAAAATAAAGCAGGCGTTACATGTACTATTATTGGTGTAAGAAATAGAGTTACTGAAAAAAAATATATTTATTCAGAGGATATTAAACTAGAGGTAAAAAATATCAACGGTTATTTAATTGAGGGCGAGGATTATTATATAAGTAAAAATAAAAAACCTATTTCCGATCTACCGATAATGATCACGGGCAATAGTCCATATGAAGCAGGTAATTTAATGTTGAGTCCAGAAGAGAAAAAAGATATTGAAAATTTGTATCCACAGGCAAAACTATTTATGAAGCGCGCAGTAGGTTCCGATGAATTTCTTAATGGTATTGAGCGTTGGTGTTTATGGATCACAGATAGTCAACTTGAAGAAGCAATGAAAATACCACCAATTCTTGAAAAGATCAATAAGGTAAAAGAATTTAGACGCAAAGGAGGAGAGGTGGCTAGGTCAATAGCTAATAGACCTCATCAATTTAGATATACTCATACTGCTAAAAAATCTCTAATAATTATTCCAATAGTTTTTTCTAGTCGCAGAGAATATATGCCTATAGGTTTTTTGCCAAACTCTTCGATTGTATTAAGTTCCGCCGCTGTTACATATGACCCTCCATTATACGTTTTTGCAATTATAAGCTCCAGAATGCATTTATTGTGGGTCAGATTAACATCGGGAAAATTGAGAGGAGATATCCGTTATTTAACAGCTCTTTCTTATAACACTTTTCCTTTTCCAAATATTACTTCAGCGCAAAAAGAGTCTCTTGTTAGTCATGTTTATAATATTCTCGAAGAGCGCGAGAGATATTCAGACAAAACAATGGCTGAATTATATAACCCTGACAAGATGCCAGATGGATTACGAGAAGCTCACAAATATTTAGATCTTGCTATAGATCAAATATATCGCAACAAACCATTTGAAAGTGATGAAGATCGACTGTCTCATTTATTTAAACTTTATGAAGACATGATTACTAGAACAACTAATGAATAAAAATATGAAAACCATTCAAGTTGCAGAAGCGACATATGCACAAACAGGAGAAAGCACTAAGCTCAACGAGTTTGGAATGCGTGAAATGCAAGCAAAGGCATTCGAAAAAAGAAATGCTCAGTATTTGCTTTTGAAAGCTCCTCCTGCGTCTGGTAAATCCAGAGCATTGATGTTTCTTGCTTTAGATAAACTAACCAATCAAGGGATTAAAAAAGTTATTGTCTCTGTTCCTGAAAAATCTATCGGAGGATCTTTTGATGAGACTAATTTAACTAATAGTGGATTTTTTTCTGACTGGAAACCAAATGATAATTACAATCTTTGTACACCAGGTCTTGATAATGCTAAAGGAAAAGTTGAGGCGTTTAAGAACTTCATGGATAACGAGGAAAAAATACTTATTTGTACTCATGCTACACTTCGGTTTGCGTGTGAACAAATAGAAGACGCTAAATTTAATAATGTTCTTGTTGCGATAGACGAGTTTCATCATGTTTCTGCAGATAAGGAAAGTAGTATTTTAGGGCGTGTCCTTCATGGAATAATGACGAATTCAAACGCACACATTGTTGCAATGACGGGGTCGTATTTCCGTGGAGACGGTGTTGCAGTTTTGTTGCCACAGGATGAGGCAAAGTTTCAAAAAGTAACCTACAACTATTATCAACAATTAAATGGTTATACGTATTTAAAGACCTTGGGTATTGGATATAACTTTTATCAAGGCAAATACACATCAGCAATTTCAGAGGTTTTAGACACAAATAAGAAAACGATTTTACATATTCCTAATGTAAATTCTGGAGAATCAACAAAAGATAAACTCAACGAGGTTGATTTAATTTTAGATATTATCGGAGAAATAGATCATCAGGATCGCGACACTGGAATTATTTATGTTAAGCGTGATATCGATGGCAAAATACTAAAAGTTGCAAACCTTGTTGACGATTCTGTTGATCGAGATAAGATTTCAAACTATCTCCGTACTATGAGAAAAGAAGATGATATGGATATCATTATTGCTTTGGGTATGGCAAAAGAAGGTTTTGATTGGCCATATTGTGAGCACGCTTTAACTGTCGGATATCGAAGCTCCTTAACAGAAATTATTCAGATTATTGGTCGTTGTACTAGAGACAGCTCCAATAAAACTCATGCGCAGTTTACAAATCTCATTGCGCAACCAGACGCAAAAGATGGAGAAGTAAAGGTATCAGTAAATAATATGTTGAAGGCAATCACATGTTCTTTGCTCATGGAACAAGTAATGGCTCCACATTATAATTTTAAACCACGATTTCCAAATGACGACACTTCATTTACTCCAGGCGAAATTAAAGTGAATGGATTTAAGGCGCCAAGTACTGATCGTGTACGAGAAATTATTGAATCCGATATCAATGATCTTAAGGCATCTATTCTACAAGATGATCAAATGATTAAAGCATTGCCTGGAAATGTTGATCCTGAAGTGATAAACAAAGTGATGATTCCAAAGATTATTCAAATGAAATATCCTGATTTAACCGATATTGAAGTTGAGGAAGTACGACAACACGTGGTTGTTGATTCTGTAATTAAGAACGGAGAAATAAAAGAGGTTGGAGACAAAAAATTTGTGCGCATGGCAGGCCAGTTTGTAAATATAGAAGACCTTAACATTGATCTTATTGATAGAATCAACCCTTTTCAAGAAGCATTTGAAATACTGTCAAAGTCAGTAACATCTTCTGTTTTAAAAGTTATTCAGGACACCATTGATGCATCGAGGATTGAGATGACGCCAGAGGAGGTCAAGATTCTGTGGCCGAAAGCAAAAGAGTTTACAATCCAAGCAGGTAGAAAACCTGAGATATCTTCTTCGGATCCACTTGAAAAAAGACTCGCTGAAGCAATTTTGTACTTAAAGAAGATTAAGGCTGAACAAATTCAAAATTAATATGGATAAAAATGATTTACTAGATTTAATAAATGATGATGACTTAGGACTTCTTGATTTAGAAAAGAAGTCTGTTTCTGTAACCCCAGATGGTCGACTCTTAGAAGCGTTTTTGGAGATAAGCGAGTTCTTTTTTATACATAACACTGAGCCAAAAACTGGCGGCGATATTCATGAGCACAAACTCGCATCGAGACTTAAGCACATTAGAGAGAATAAAGAGCAGAAAGACTTTTTAAGTAAGTACGATACTTACAACCTTTTAAAGACTAAAACAAAAGATCTTGATACAATAAGCGATATTTTTGAGGATGACGATCTTAATATTCTTTCAATTGAGGATAGTTCCGTTTTTAATATAAAGAATGTGCCTAAAAGAAAAATACTTAATTCCGCAGATTTTATCGCCCGAAGGAAGACTTGTTTGGATTTTTCAAAGTTTGAACAGCTGTTTGATGAAATGAGAAATCTTTTGCATGAAAAGAAAAAGATAATAATTCCATTTGAAGACAGAGAGCAAATTAAAAAAGGAACTTTTTTTGTTTTAGGCGGACTCGTTGGTTTTGTTCAAGACATAGGAGAAATTGCGAAGAATGGACAAAGAAAATTTAATTCTAGACTAAGAATTATTTTCGAAAATGGAACAGAGTCAAATATGTTTTTAAGATCTCTAGTTGATGGTCTTCACGCTAACCAAGGAAGAATCATTACTGAGTTACAATACAATAATGAAATAGATAGCGGAGATTCAGAAACTGGATATATTTATGTACTTAAATCATTAAGTGATAACCCAAAAATAGCGATAACAAAAAACTTGTTTAAAATTGGCTTTTCGACCACTAGCGTTGAAGAGCGCATAAAAAATGCACATCAAGATCCAACTTATCTTATGGCCCCAGTTTCAATTGTTGCTACTTATAGATGTTTCAATATGAATCCTCAAAGATTTGAAAGACTAATACATCGTTTCTTTAGTGATTCATGTCTAGATATTGAAATTACTGATATTAATGGGAATAATTATATTCCAAAAGAATGGTTTATTGTTCCAATTCTAGTAATTGGAAATGTAATCGAGTTAATTATTAAAGGAGAGATTGTTAATTATTATTACGATAAAAGTACAGAATCAATTATAAAAATTAAATAATTATTATCAATTATATTGATATTACTCATTTAATAATATTAGACTTTTATCTTTTAATACAATCTTGCTTCTCAAATTAGCCAGTAACTCTCGCTTTTCGATAGAACTTCCTTCTTTAAGTACATACTTAGCATAGACCCGCATATCAACTGCGGGTTTATGTTTTTTGTGGGGTTGTTTTTCGCCAAGTACCATGTTTTGAAATTTGTTTAAGCGCTCAACTTCCATCTCCATTCTGGTTAATATTCCTAGTTCATTCATATCTACTTTGTCTATTATTTTTAGAAGTTCAGCTATTAATTCTTCTTCTCTAATATATTTATTTTTACAGAATCTATCCCTTGCCCTAGAACATCCATAATAAATATAATGTGCCGTTGTGCCATCTTTAAGTTGTTTATATTTATCTTCGGCTGATATGCCAGATCCGCAACAGCCACAAGTAATTAGTTTAGTAAAAGCGAACTCTTTGCTTTCTCTTTGAATATTATCTCGTTTTAATTGAGCTTTAGCTTTTTCAAATAAATCTTGAGTAATCAGTGGTTTATGTTTTCCTTGATACCAATTACCACTACCTTTCGGCCTTTCAAAAACTCCATAGTAGAAAGTGTTATCTAGTATTCTATATATACCACTTAGCGTTATTGATTTATTTCCTCTGGTATAAAAATTAAGTTCATGTTTTAACCAATGATATAATTTTCGGCCACTATATTTTTCATAAGCTACTTTTTCAAACATTTGTTTTATTGCTGGAGATCTAAGTGGGTCAACAATAACCTGACACTTTTTATCCATTCTGTTCTGATTAAGATAACCCAACGGGGCAGGCCCTACCCATAAACCCATTTCACATCTTGTCCTTAATCCTCGCTTAACATTTACGCCACGATTATCGTTTTCTAGTTTAGCTTGTGATCCTAAAATCATTAGCAAGAATTTTTCATTAGGATTATTAGTAAATCTCTGACTAAAGGTTCTTATTTCTTTGAGTATTCCTTGGTCAATTAAATCGACTATCGCTCCAAGGTCGCCAGCATTTCTTGATATACGATCTGGCGCCCATGTTAATATCGCATTAAATTTTCCTATTTTAATATCGGCCACCAACTCATTAAATATTTGTCTTTGCCCCGCTTCTTTTGCGCTATGAGATTCTCGTCTAATTTCGGTGATATTCAGATTTTCCCTAGTAGCCAGATCTAACATCTCTTTAATCTGGCTATCAATTGATAACACCTGTCTTTCTTCTGATTCTGTCGACTTACGTGCGTAAAGACAATACTTCAGTGTTTCTTGTGATAAGACCGCTAGATTAGCCCCATTTTGGCCTTGTATGGTTGCATTAGGGCCTAAAACTGTAGTTACTTGGTTCATATGGTTATAGTTGTTACAACCAATTAATGACACAATAAAGATAGGAAGTCCAGGCCTTAAAAGTTGGTAAGTTGTTGGTAATTTTTCTTTACTTTTTGGCTATTTAGAGCTATATTTTAAGTGCAAAACTACATTTATTACGCA
>JAQUZN010000009.1 GCA_028691315.1 Candidatus Izemoplasmatales bacterium
TAACTAGTCCAATAGCCATAATAGCAACCCCTGGAACAAAGAATCTATTCTTGTTGTGAGCTTTGATTTGTCGTCCGACAATGACACTGACAAATGAAGCTAGTAACAAGATAATTCCTAATATAATGGCATATGCATCTATATTAAGAAAACGTTGTACATAAATAATAAAATAAGGCATATAAACTTGCACAGCGATGTTAAACACAGCAAATCCGATTAGATAGATGTAAAGTTTCTTATGTTTAATTACTGTTTTTGGTTTGAACCCATAAACTAGTGTTTGCATATAACTTACTTCTGATTTTTTTACATTAGATTCTTTAATTAAGAAGATACCTACAATACCACCAATACTAACAAGTCCACCAGAAATCATAAAAAATAATGGCCAATTATCCTTCTGAACCATAATATCAAAACCACCAAAGATGATTAAGAGTGCCATTAAAGGTAATATAGCCATAACACCTTCAATCTTTCCTCTATTGTCTTCATTTGTTACATCGGTAATCCAAGCATTGAATGCACCATCGTTTGCCATAGAGCCAAAAAATGTCATGATACAATCCATTATAATAACGACTACTACTGTTACTAATACTATGTTTGCACTATTAAATATTTTGGCCATGTTATCAACAGAAACGAAAGCAAATGATAATGTAACTAGTCCCCATAATATGTATCCAACAGACATGAATAATTTTCGTTTAGATACACGATCAGATAAAGCCCCCATGAAGATTGTCGTTAAGGTTGCGGTTATTGCACTAGCAGCAACCATTGAAGCAATTGCTTTTGGATCTCCCGAGATTTTGTTGTATAAAAAGAGATTGAAATACATGTTTTCAATCATCCATGCTAATTGTCCAAAAAGTCCAAATAGTATTAAAGTTGCCCAAATTCTTTTACCTACGTATTTTTTGTTCATTTTGTTTTCTCCTGCTTAGTATATTTTTTTTAAAAGATGTTTAATTGTTTAAAAATATTTTTATCATATGTCAATAACGTTTTGAAAATGTTTTAAAAAGGCGATATGAAAATATTAAATAAAAAATCGATTAGTTTACAGAAAAAACCAGAAAATATTTAAGAGTAATTATTGAGAGAGATTTATTACAAGTTGAATAATATATTGAGTCCAATGTAATAGTAACAAGTAAATAGTATCTAGACTTAAAGATTAGACTTAATATGCATTAAACTAATCTTGTGACAAAATTTTCTAAATCAATTAAAAAAAATGAAATATTCGATTAAATCAACCGGTATAACAACTTTAGAATTAATAATAGTTTAGATTGTTTGTCTCCAGTAGACTATCATTTAAAAGGGTCTATGTCTGAATTATCCTAAAAAGGGTTGTCAAACCAGAATGAAGGAATTTGCTTTGATAGATACAAAAAATACTTAATATTTAGTTTTTTATAGCAAGTGACTAAATTAACAGAGTTTGTTTATTTTGAGTTCAAAAAATTCGAATCTAAACATACCTCAAAACCAAATGAGAAAGAAAACAAATTAAAATATTTCTTCTTTACAGTTTTCACGTATTTTATTTATATATTCTTTCATCGCAAGAAATGATTTTGAACTAAGTGCGTGTTCCAAATTACACGCATCATTAATCGCTGTTTGTTCATCAACGCCAATGTACATTAAAAAGTCAGAAAAAAATTTGTGCCTGTCATATATTTTTTGAGCTAGTTCGAGGCCATTACTCGTGAAAGTAATGTTGCCATTACCACAAACTTCTATATACCCCGCTTCTGCCAAAAGTTTTAAAGCACGGCTTACGCTTGGCTTGGAATAATTCATTTCTTTTGCTACATCAATCGCTTTTACAATTTCTTGTCGTTCTTTTATCATCATAATACGCTCAAGGTAATCTTCTCCAGATTTATGTATCATTAGTTAATCAACTCCTTTTAATAGATTATATCACAAATTTGTTTTTTAAATAATCACTTGACTTCTTTTATATCATGATTTATAATTACATAAGTTAGCATATGCTAACTGCCATCTAATGAGGTGAAAGAATGACGATATTATCGCAACCGATTGGAAAAAAAAGAATTGTTTCTAAAGTCGATGGAAATGATTCTATCAAATTAAAAATACAAGATATGGGGATTGTGGTAGGTAATGATATTGTAATATTATCTTATATTGGTGACAGTATAATCGTTCTTGTAAAAGAATCGAAAATTGCACTTTCTAAAGAGGTTGCTTCAAGAATTTCTGTGGATTATTGTGATTTTCACGAGAAAGGAGATGAAGATAATGAATACTCTAGACAAAGCAATTCCCAACACAAACGTTGTCGTAAAGAGAATAGACGGAGAGCAAGCCACTAAAAGAAGGCTGATGGATATGGGAGTTCTTCCTGGAACCTTAATTTACGTTAGAAAAATCGCTCCGCTTGGAGACCCAATTGAAATTACTGTTAAAAAAAGTGAAATAACATTACGAAAGTGTGATGCAAAAAGCGTTTATATAGAAACCATTGCCTAAATTTTTTTAGGCAAAAAAAATAATTATCCAGTTAGCGTCTGCTAACTAAAAAGGAGAATGAAATGTCTATCAAAATTGTTTTAGCTGGAAATCCAAACAGCGGTAAGACAACGTTATTTAATAAACTTACTGGTACAAATCAGCACGTTGGTAATTGGCCCGGTGTCACTGTTGAAAAAAAAGTTGGACAACTCAAGTTACATAAAGATGTTGAGATTATTGATCTTCCCGGAATCTATTCGCTTTCGCCATATTCATTGGAGGAGGTCATTTCAAGAAATTTTATTCTTTACGAAAAAATTGATTTAATTATCAATATTGTCGACGGTACAAATCTTGAAAGAAATCTATACTTATCAACTCAATTGATTGAAACTGGTATTCCAGTTGTATTGGCAATCAACATGATTGATAAAGTTACAAAAAACGAAGACTTAATTAACTTACAAAGTCTAGAAAAATATTTCAATGTTCCTGTTGTCGGAATTTCTGCTTTGAAAGCAGAAGGCATCGATGAGTTAATCGATGCCTCAATGAAATTGATAATGAAAAAAACAAATATCAAACCAATACTTTGGTTTAGTGAAGATGTGGAAAAAGTAATAACACAAATTTCTGGTTTATTAGTTCACCTTGTAGATGAGAATAAAGTTCGTTGGTATTCAATCAAACTATTTGAACAAGATCAGGTTATTTTAAATGAAAGCATCTTCGCAAAAGATGTTTCTAGAGAGGTAACCAAGATTATCAATGATTCATATCCGGGTGTAGACACCGAAAGTTTGATTGCTCAAGGAAGATATCATTTTATCGAAAAAGTAAATGAAAAGGTTTTTCAAGAAAATAAACTTAAAAAACAAAAAACGAGTTATAAAATCGACAAGATATTAACGAATAAATGGTTGGCATTGCCAATTTTTGGTGTACTTATGTTTTTGATTTATTACTTGTCGATATCCTCAATTGGAGGGTTACTAACAGATTATGTTAATGATGTTATCTTTGGAAAAGGTGGGATACCTGATATTTTAAGAGGAGCACTAGATTCATTGAATGCTAGTCCTTTTCTGGAAGGATTACTAATAGATGGAATTGTCGGTGGAGTTGGAGCTGTACTAGGATTCTTACCTCAAATGATTGTGTTATTCATTTTACTTGCTATTTTGGAGGAGTCCGGATATATGGCAAGAATCGCCTTTATTCTAGATAGAATTTTTAGACGATTTGGGCTTTCAGGTCAATCATTTATTCCAATGCTAATATCAACTGGTTGTGCGATTCCAGGAATTATGGCATCTCGCACAATTAAAGATGAGCAGAGCAGAAAAATGACAATCATGACTACTTCATTTATGCCATGTGGAGCAAAACTTCCGATTATTGCGCTGATAGCAGGAGCATTATTTAGTAATTCACCTATCCAATGGCTTATTGCTCCATCAGCATATTTTTTTGGGATTTTAGCGATTTTAATCTCTGGAATAGCCTTAAGAAAATTCAAAGCATTTGCAGGAGATCCGGCTCCTTTTATAATGGAACTTCCAGACTACAGTTTTCCAAGATTAAAAAGTATATGTTTTCAAGTGTGGAACAAGCTAAAATCATTCATTATCAAAGCCGGAACAGTAGTTCTCGCTGCAAGTATTGGAATCTGGTTTTTATCTGCATTTGATCTAAGTTTGAGAATGGTAGAAGATGTAGATTCATCAATACTGGCTAGTGTTGGAAAATTTATACAGATTATTTTTGCTCCACTTGGGTGGGGAAACTGGAAAGCTGCTGTTGCAACTTTCATGGGATTGGTAGCAAAAGAAAATGTTGTTGGAACATTTGGTGTATTGTATGGATTCGCTGAAGTGGGTGAAAATGGAGCTGAAATTTGGTCCTTTTTGACTAACGACTTTACTTCATTAAGTGCTTACTCATTTTTATTATTCAATCTTATATGTGCTCCTTGTTTTGCTGCAATTGGTGCTATTAGAAGAGAAATCGGAAGCGCAAAATGGACTTGGATCGCCGTTTTGTATCAAACACTTTTAGCGTATACACTAAGCCTTATTTTTTATCAAATAGGATTGTTATTTACTGGAGCATTTACGGCTGGAACAATTGTAGGCATAATTGCATTAGGTATTTTAGTGTATTTGATTTTTATTAAGAAAAGACCTAAGCATAATGAGATATAATTTATGAAAAAATTCGATGGAATAAGTGATACATTATTCGTTCCGTTGATTGGCCGAATATATGCTACCAAACATCACTTTTCGTTATTATATGATAAATATGCAGTTGATTTAGAAAGTAAAATTGAATCACAAATGCTAAATCAAAATTGCATGAATGAATACACATTATTAGCTAGTGCAACAAGAAATCATAATTTTGATCAGATTATCAATGACTTTATAATGAACTCAAAAGGGAAAAGTACCATAATCAATTTAGGAGCAGGGTTAGATACGACATGCTATCGAATAAAAAAAGGCGATATCGAATGGTTTGATGTAGATTTACCAAACGTTATTGAATATCGAAAATCGTTAATGGGTGAAAGCGACACGATTCATTTTGTTTCTGGATCTATCTTTGAACCAGAATGGATAAATCAAATTCAAGAGTACAAGCCTGAAACAGTTTTGGTTATAGCTTTAGGACTCTTTCATTACTTTAGTGAAAATGAAGTTCTTAAGGTTATTAATGAAATGTTTAAAAAATTTGTAAATATTGACATCGTATTTGATACTGTTTCAAAAAGCGGATTGATAAGGAGTAATAATTTAGTTTCCCAGATGGGCAACAAAAACGCCAAAATGTTTTTCTATGTTAACAATGAAAAGACTTTTGCAAATAAATTACTGAGTAAACCTATTTATATCCATCATAAAGGATTTTACACTGATACACTCAAGTTGATTGGAAAAGATATAAAGAATAAGACCAGGTTATTTATGAAAATATCTGATTTATTTAATATGGTAAAGATTGTCCACTTAAGTAATAGAGATCATACTGGATTGGTATGAAAGAAGATTACTGGCTAGATAACCAGTTCTATCTATAAAGAATTATAAGGTAATAACAATAAATGCTAACTTAAAATGATTCTCTATGCAATGCAATAGTTATATGGAATGAAGGTAAGCATGTAGCCATCAAGGATGAATTCAAGGCGGCATGCTTACCTATGATATGTAAACCAAATAGAATTCGACAATTTACATATAAAAGTCATAAAAATGACCATCAATTTTTGATGGTTCTTCTTCTATAAATGGTCTACTGTCAAAAATTCTGTATACAGTCCATTTGAAAATGATTCACATGTGAAATTTTGATATTTCCAAAAACAATAAGATGTTTTCTCACTTCAGGAGGTATTACGTGAAAAAAACAGCAAGGTTTTTTTTATTACCCATTGGACTTCTTTTTTTTATTTTAGGTACTGTTGGCATTTTTTTACCTATTCTACCAACAACACCCTTTTATTTACTATCGATATATTTTGTATCAAGAAGTTCCAATAAAGTAACACAATGGATTCAATCTAGACATTTTTATAAAACACATGTAAGAGCCTTTCAGGAAAATAAGACTATGACAATAAGTCATAAAATAAAACTGATTGTGTCATTAACTTTTGTTTTTGGTCTCGCTTTCTATTTTAGCAATCATTTACACTTAAGAATCATATTAACTGCCATTTGGTTTGTTCATGTCATTTATTTCACAATCTTCGTTAAAAATCCAAAAAAATTGAGGTGTAATTGTGCTAAACAAGAAGACATTTAACCTTATTAAGGGAAATAAAGAAAGAATATATAGACAAGCTTTTTTCCAATGGCTATCACTAATCTTTAATGTATTTATTCTATTATCTTTGACATATCTATTTTATGTTGTTATAAATGACTTGCATAATCCAACAAATCTTTTTTTCTTACCGTTGTTATCATTATGCATTCTAGTTCGAATCCTCTTAAATAAAAAAGCAAACAAAATATCTGCTGAAATTGCTGTTCAAACTAAAATTGATTTAAGAAATCGTGTTTTTCGCAAAGTTAGTCGCATGAGCCAAGAAGATCTTAATCAATTTGGTCAAGCAGAACTCACTCAACTATCAATGGATGGTATTGAACAGTTAGAGTTATATTACTCCATTTTTCTTCCTCAATTGATTTTTGGGGTTACTGCACCTTTGACACTATTTATATTAATATCCTTTATTTATTTACCTATGGCACTTGTTCTATTATTAAGCGTTCCATTAATACCGTTACTCATCTTGTTTGCAAATAAACAAGCAAGAAAAAAGCTTCCTAAATATTGGAATTCATATACAAACTTAGGAAATATCTTTTATGATAATCTAAAAGGGTTGACGGTCTTAAAACAGTATCTTGCAGATGATAAAACACATCTTTTAATGAATGAAAAAGCAGACGATTTTAGAATCGAGACCATGCGCGTACTAAAAATGCAATTGAACTCGATTACAATTATGGATCTAGTAGCCTATGGTGGTGCTGCAGTTTCTATTTTATTGGGAGTTAATGCTGCCATTCATGATATGCTTAACGCTTATGTAGCGATTTTTTTAGTTCTAATCGCTGCTGAATTTTTCCTGCCACTTCGTTCACTTGGCAGTACTTTTCATATTGCAACGAATGGATTAATGGCATTAAGAAAAATCTTCTCTATTTTAGAACTTCCAGAAACTAATACAGATGAAACTGAGGTAAATGTTATTTTACCTATTACATTCAATCATGTCTCTTTTTATTATGAAAAAGATAAGAACGTTTTAAAGGATATTTCCCTTATGTTACCAAAAAAAGGATTAGTTGCAATCGTTGGAAAATCGGGTAGCGGAAAAAGCACATTAGGCATGTTGTTGACTAAAAGATATGAAACTAAAACTGGAAATATTCTATTAAATGATATAAATATCAATCAAATAAGTTCCATCTCTATATTTAATCATATAGCCGTCCTAAATCAAGAGAATTATTGTTTTAAAGGTACCATAAGAGATAACTTATTACTTGGAAATAATGGTCTTTCTGATTTTGAGTTAACCAACGCTCTTTATCGTGCGGGATTAAAATCATTTATGGATAATATAGAAAATGGCTTGGACTATCTCCTTAACGAGAGCGGAAATAATATATCTGGTGGAGAAAAACAAAGATTATTTCTTGCGAGAATGCTCTTGCACCCTTATTCAGTTTATCTGTTTGATGAGGTCACTTCAAGTGTAGATCGACAAACTGAAGAATTGATGATGGAAACCATACAATTACTTTCGAAGGAATGCCTTGTAATCATGATTACACATCGTTTGAAACAAGCACTGCTTTCTAATTTAGTTGTTTTCATAAATAATGGTATGATTGAAACATTAGGAACTCATCAAGAAGTTCTAAACAATATAAATTACCAAAAAATGTTTGACACACAAATGGACCTCGAAGCTTTGTTTCAAAGAGGTGATAGTAGATGAAAAAAAATATAAACTATATGATTAGGTTAATCAAACTAATTCAACCTATCTATGGATATTTGTTTATCACCATATTTACTGGTTTCTTGGGATTCGTTTCTGCAAGTCTAATTCCAATTCTTGGCGTGGTTATATTATTAGTACATCTTGATTACATTAACATTCAAAATATTGAATTACTCTATATTCTACTTATGCTTTCAGGACTATTAAGGGGATTATTAAGATATGCTGAACACTACTTCGGTCATTATGTTGCATTTAAAACATTGGCATTGTTTAGAGATCATTTATTTGGTCATTTAAGAAAGATCGCTCCAACGAATATTTTGTCAAAAGAAAAAGGAGAACTGGTATCAATGGTTTCATCAGATATCGAAACTCTAGAAGTTTTTTATGCACATACAATCGCACCGGTTATGATTGCATTTCTTATGCTCATTTCTTTGTTTACTTCACTTACCCTTATCACATCGTTTTTATTCTCGATACCGGTATTAATCATGTATCTACTTATATCCTTTATACTACCGAGAAGATTCCATATAGAACTTGAAGGCCCATCAACGAATTATAGAGAGATTTTTAGTAGCAACAACAGTTTATTCTTGGAAAGCATGCAAGGAATAAATCAAATTAGATACCTAAATGCCTTTGAAGAACAAGAGCAAAAGATTTCAAAAGGAAGCATAAAACTAGAACAATCCTTCTTAGTTATTAAAAAGAAAAATATACACCATCGTTTGATAATTGATTTCCTGATTTATGCAACCATCACACTTTCACTTCTTTTAGGCATAATACTATCAACGAATTCAAATATAGAGCATTATGAAGCAGTGCTTGGAGTTATCATTGTGATTTCATCTTTTGGACCTTTCATAGCACTATCAGCATTGCCCTCTACTTTGAATCAAACGATGGCGAGTGCAAAACGCGTTTTTGCATTACTTGATGAAAAACCTTTGATGGAAGAAAACATAGTTGGCAAATCGTTACACATAAAAAGTATAAATATGCATCATATTAATTACCAATATGATGAAAGAGTTATTTTAAAGGATTTATCCACTATATTCCCCAAACAAGGCATTGTCGGTATTTATGGTGAATCTGGAAGCGGTAAATCCACTCTATTAAAAATTCTAATGCGCTATTTTGATCCCAACCAAGGTGAAATCGTATTCAACAATGAAAACTTAAAAAATTTAAATACAAAGTCAATTAGGAAAAACATTGCTTTTTTAGACCAAGAAACCTATATCTTTGAAGATACATTTAAGTCAAACATTATATTGGCGAAACCATTTGATTCTAACAATCTAAATAACGCTTGCAAGATCGCTCAGCTACAATCTGTAGTTGATGCATTGCCTAATGGATACGACACCGTTTTAGGTAATCGCTATTATAAACTATCATCAGGTGAGCAACAAAGGGTTGGTTTAGCAAGAGCTTTTTATTGGGATGCTAGAGTTCTATTGCTTGATGAGCCTACTAGTAATGTAGATAGTTTGAATGAGACAATGATTTTAGATGCCTTAGTTAAAGAAAAAACGAATCGTCTAATTATCATTATTTCACATAGAAGATCAACATTATCTATATGTGATGATATTTATGAATTGAGAAACGGTTCTCTTGTAAAATATAACAACCAATAATAATACATAAAAGTTCATTAATCTTGAATATATAAGCATTGTATTTTTAGAATTGATGTCTATTATTCACATGCGATTCAATACGCCATATGTACAGCACTATGCTAGGTGGAAAAAGAATACAACCCTTTGCAAAAAATAACCCACTAGTGGACTAATGGGTTTAAATGGGGATATTCTGGGATTTATACAGAAAAGTGCATACTAGGCAGATTTCTGCTTGGTACGCACTTTTTATATATTTCTTTTAGTTTAAATCAACCATTCTAATCGCAGTGGCAATCATATCGAAAGCACTTTGATCTAGTTTCCTAATTTGATTGATTGCTCTATAATTTTTCTCTGTAAATGGCGGTTGTGGCATTACTAGTACGTCATATGTATGATTAATCATTTTAGCAACAAATAACAACACTGGTGCTGCAAACTTATAGGCAACTTCACCGTTAACGCTAAATCCAAAAATGTGATTTTGAATTTTGCGTATACCTGTTATGAGATATGGATAATCATCCGTATATAGAGCACCTCTTGATAAGATTGAAAGGGTTGCTTTAAAAGTGTCTTTTAGACAATCATTCGATGTAACATCAATACCTCGATATTTTATCTCACTTTTTATAACATTGTTATATGTGTTTCTTACTGATTCTGGATTTTTTACCTCTAGTATGAGTTGAGACACATCCAGGAACTGTTTAATTACTTCAAGTGTTTTCTCAATTCTAGTTCCCTTATCATTGACATACTCATACTCGATACCAGTGGTATGAGGTGCAAAAGCGGTAAGTTTATCACCAAGGATGGATTCAATGGTTGGTAGTTGTACTTGGTAATTACCTCCACTGGTTAATAAGAACTCATTGGCGATTTCTTTTGTTGCTAATTTTTCATATCCATGATGCTCAAATAGGATATCGAGTAAAATAGGAATCTCTTTTTCTGATGTTGGGGATTTGTAGTAATACTTGTAGTGCTTTTTAACTATATCGTTTTTTCCGACTCTTATATGTTCTTCCACACGTAAAAAAGGATAAATAACGGCTGCTTTAGTTAAGTAGTCATCAACTTCACAACTTGGTTCTACGATGATATCAATATCCGTTGAGAGTCGATAAGGTCTTTTAAGTAGTAGCATCAAAGCCGTACCGCCTTTAAATATAAAAGGCATCTTTACTTTAGCTAGAGATTCAAGTAACCCAAAAGCAAAAATAGTTCTTTCAATGAGTTTTTTATCCAATGTAGGATATCTATCTTTCATACGATTGATATGATCGATTGAAAAACTTTCTTTTAATATCATGACAACACTCCTGGTTTATAGTTTGATATTACTTCTTTAATTATATTTAAGTTGTTTCTTCGTTTAGCATAAGCATAAACTGTTTTTATATTGACTGGATATGTCTTAAAAATAGATTCAATGACATCCTCTTTTTCATCTTCGTTGATGAATTCTGTGATTAGGTCTTTAGTATATAAGTCCACAATAAGTTTTTCAATTTTAATGTCCTTCTTTTTTTGGTTGATTGGTGCTTGACTAATTAGTTGAGTCACGATGATAAGTTCGCCATCATACATATATAAATCTTCGTTATTTGGATTAAGTAGTGTTTTAATGGGGAATGTATTATATACATATCTAAAGACATCATTTATAAAGTATTTTTCAGTTTCAATGAATATGATTTTTCGTGCAATCTGATGATTGACCCATTCATTCAAGAGCGTAGATTCAAAGACGGCCATACGAATGTTAGGAAATGCCTGATCAAGCGCATGAATGATTTTGTCTCTTTCATCACCCGTTTCTTGTTGGTGATAATATTTCGTTTTGCCGATAATGTACTTTGTTTGATCTAACTTACTAATAATACCATTTTTAACTAAACGATAAATAACCCATCTGATTGAAGTATCCTTGTAGTTTGGGTAAAACGTTCTGATGAGTTGATATAAGTCATCTCTATCTAATACTTTATTGTTATCTGAACTCAATAGTTTTTCTTCTATGGTCATTATAATCACCTCCTACATACTCATTATATCTCTTTCAACATTCTATATCAATGCATTTTCACACTTTTTTATATTTTTGTGAATTTGCATAGAATTTTAAAAAAAAAGAAAACACTCTCACGCGCGTGTAAGGGGTGAAAGTGTTTGATGATAAAACTCTCTTTTCTTGGCTTAGTTAAATCATTTCATTTAAGATTCATTTTCAAAATCATGATTTTCAAAAACTAGTGTCACGTATTTTAGATGTGGGAATGGGGTCACGATATTTTTGTAAATATAAACTGGCCGGGAGGCATCAAATATTAATTGGTTTATGACTTTCTTCATAAAACTCTCTAATCTCTTTTGGTGTATGACCATTGTTTTCATACATCCTGGTATTATTATGAAGCATCATTGTGAGTCCAACAAATAGATTTAATTGAACTTCATCTTTAAATTGATACCCTCTTTTATTGATATAGCCCATATAATCAGAAGGCTTTCCACCCATGATGATTCTATCATGTATTTCTAGCACATCGTACCGAACATCTTCTAGTTTCTTAATAGCAACCAATTTATTCGCTATGATGAATTTCTCTAGGTCTAATAGAGGTTTCATTGGTTCAACGTATTCATCATCTTCATATTTTAGAAACTCTTCCTTAGAGGGCAAATAGCGTGGTTTATTGGACTGTACTAAAAGCAAGTCTTTAGCAACTCTAACATCTTTAGTATCATTTAAATAGAAATAACCATTAGCAAGAATCTCTTGTTTAAAGGATAAGCCAATCTCACCTAAGCTTGATAAAAGTTCAAGTAAAGGGATTGCTTCTTCTTTGGATAAAAATTCTATTTCATATTGATTAAAGACTGAAATGAAGTCTTCAAGTTTTATCACACCATAAAGATTGATAGCTGCAAAAGCATACTTCTTAATGAGTATTAATCGATTTGGTTTTAGATTGGTTGGTTTATTTGCCATTTGACATTCTCTTCCTTCTAAGTTCAATAAAAACATAGATAGCATTTGGTATTAACATACTGAGTATAAAGATAATAATCACTCCAACTTCATAGATCATAGTGGTCTTCTTTCTATTGACGTTCACTGTGGTTTTTACTATGTGAACGGCATAACGCTTTTTTGTCCTATAAAGGGTATATAAAAGGTGGTCTGTGTACCTCAAAAGATATGTTGGTGTTGGCGTTCACATACATTATCGGACAAGAAATTTTCTGTTTTTACTTAATTGATTTTAGGTTGCATTTTACTTTTAATAATTCCGTAATCCTTATTAATATTTTTGAGTCTAAATGAGCTTATAACACTCTGCTGAGTTTCTGGTGACCAATATATTATTAGAGATTTTCTTGCTCTAGTTATTGCTGTATAGAATATATTATGTGATATACTTTCCTCAATTTCACTAGTAATAATCAACTTCACAGAATCATATTCTAACCCTTGTGCTTTATGAATGGATATCGCATAAGCAATTTGGAAAGGAACAACTGAATCTGAAGTAGAATCGTCACTATCAGTATTTGATGCTTTTGAAACACTGAATCCTATTATTGATTTACCTTCAAATGTCTTTATAAGTTTCAATCCTGGGTCTAGATTAAATGCATTTATTGCCCTATCTATCTCAATCTCAAAATAAATCTTTTCAATATCCACAGCAATATTTGTGATGTTTCCTTTAAGGTTGTTATAAATAGTATTTGGAAATCTATCTGATTCGTTAAATACAATTGGATCTCCAACTTTATAAGTCCATATCCCCCATTGAAACACCTTATTTTTATTCTTTATCTGTAGAAGTCTATTGATATTATTGATGCCATATAATCCATCATAATTAAGACATAATATTATTTCATCTGTTGCCTTATAATCAAATATTGATTCATCATGGTTCTTACTATATGAGTTTTTGGATATATGCTCAGAAATCGAATCATCATTGTTTCTAACAAGTTCCCATAGTTTCAATAGATTGTCATCTGTCGTTCTGAAAGGCTTATATAACTCATAACAACAGTTGGGAATAAACTTTTTTAGCAATCCAAACCAATTGCCAAATGATATAGATTCGATTTGGAATATATCACCAACAACAATCAATAACTGAAACTTGTTCATCATTAATATATTTAGCATATCTGAGTTGCTAACAGTACTTGATTCATCAATGATTAAGATGTCCGTAACTACTCCGTTTCTATAATTCTTTGCTACTGTGCTAAAACTACAATTTAATGCATTGACTTTTTTTCTTAGATTATCGACCGCAGTATTAGTGTTTGCTAAAAATAACTTTTTACTATCCTTAAAAAGATTAGCAATGTGATTAATTAAAGTGGTTTTACCAGTTCCTGCTGAACCATAAATTGCTGCTACTTTAGAGTCTGCAAAGATCTGTTTAATGATCACTTCTTTTTGAGGGTCATCAATGTTATTATAATCATCAATCCAAGATTCAACAGAATTACTATATTGATCTATCCCGGAATCTGAAAGCGATATAATTTTGTTTAAGATGCCAATAGTGTTGTTTTCATACTCTGAAATATAAACTTGCTTCTTATCAATAATTAGTTGACGGCCTATATGTTTATAGTATATCGTATTATTATACTTTTTAACTAATTCTGGAATGTTTTCAAAATCAATTAGTTCATCCAAGGATGTGTATAAAATAGTTTCTTTTTCAGTGTTGCTTTTTATCTTTCTTGCTAATAATTCATGCATCCTTTTTTCTAGTGTTATGCATTCAAACAAATCGACTAACTTCGGATTGTGATTTATTAGAGACGTACAATATGGCATTTCGTCAAAGGAAATGCTGCCATACTCAATTAACAGATTAGATAATGATGCGTTCATCGCTCCCAAATATTGTCTCTTGATAATTTTGTTTTTCATTGTATATAGTAAATATCTCAAGATATTACAACCAGCCTTGTTTTTTGTAATAATCTTTCTGCATTCTGATAGAATCTTAAATAGCGTTTCACTCACTCTTTTATTGGTGTGCAAATAATTGTATATATCTGTATATTCTTGATCTGGAACTGTAACGATATCAAAAAGGTTCAATCTGTTTTCAGTAAGATATTTCATCGTTTCATAGAATTCTTTAGTTTCAGTTTTAAACTCCAAATTCAAATTAAAATATTTAGCGAAATTATTGATTTCACAAGGCCTAATTGATATCATCCAGTTTGATACTATTTTTATTGGAATACTGAGTCCTAATATTGAAATGCTAGCATCTATGAATTTGGCTTTAATTGCATAATTATCAACTATTTTAAATTTTGAAAATACAATTAGCCTATCAAATTTACTTCTGTTATCACTTCCTGGCGATAGAGTAACCTCATAAAAAACTCTTCCGTCAACAAAAAAAGGTTTTACTTTTTCCACATAGAATCTGTCTTCAAATCCCGTATAATAATTCGCATTTCTATAAAGCGAAATCTTTGTTGCAATTTTTGAGTAGTATTCTTGAAATGTTTTGTCCTGATCAATAAGAAAAAGCTCTATGTTTTTTAAAATTGGGATCCCTAAGTTATCACTAACATATTGTTTGATGTCAAGCAAGTATTCGTAGTATTTCAACATAAGCCTTTCGGAATTATTAGAATCAAGCGTGTAATGAGATGCCGAAATATTAAGTAATGAATGAAACTTATAGAGTAGTTTGAATTTGCTTTTGCCATAGCAGTATTTAATTGCTTTTTCAATATTCGGATATGTGTAATCAACTTCAATACCATTTTCAGACTCATAAAGAATAAAAAAGATAGCTTCTATGAGATTTCGTAACTGTGCTAATACGTTAACTGAAATTTTACCTCGTTCTATACCTGAAGCCAGACTATCTTCAATAGCTTTGTTTGAATTGTCGAGAAACACTCTACTCTTAGACATATTTTATGCTCCTTAAGCGATACATATTTGTTTATATCGATTTCAACATTCTTTCAATGCATTTTTTCTTCTGCTCGTGATTAGGATGAACATATAGATTCAAAGTTGTCGAAATGTTGGAATGTTGTAAATGATAATATGGAATTGGCTCTTATTCATTTAAGTTGAATATTCTATTTGAAGTACTTTTTGTCGAAGCAGTTCGAAAGAGCTGCGCCCATACATAATTCCCTTAATCGTTTTGATTTTGTTAATCTTTCCCTCAGCGATTCCATTACTTTCTGGTTCGGTTATTCCATGTAGTACTGCTTCATAATCCCGATACACTGTGTCTCGAAACGTCGTTATTTTTGAATAGGAAGTGATTCTAGGATTCAATAACCATTGTTCTAGCTTTTGCTTGTTTTTGGAACCGATGACAATTCGAAAAGTAGTAACTAGATTAATTATTTCTCTGATTTTTGGATGTTCTTTCAAGAATTGAATGATATCTCGTTGTTCTGAAAAAGACAGCCCGATATCAGCGATACCTTTATTATATAGTAACTTTTCTATCTGTCTTCTTTGAACTTTTCTTGTGATTTTCAATTGAGTTTGATGATGAAACCTTAAAATAAAGTGTCTTAGTGATGAATAGGTTCCTTGAAAATTGAATTTCGATTGTAATATTCGAAACAGTTCTGTTCGTTTCATACCCCTACGAATATGAGACAAAATAAAGTCTTGATATTGAGTTAACGCATGATATGTTTCTCTTTTCATTGAAGGATACCATGCGTTACTAACATATTGTTTTACAGTACGATAATCAAGATGATACTCAGCAGCGACTTTTCGATAATTTCTACACTTGCTATAGCGTTTTTGAATATTTTTTATCAGTTCAACCTTTTCAAGATAAGCCTCAGAAGCTTGATTATCTTTATAGTTTTTCCGTGTTTTATTGGTAAAGATTGGCAATTTGACATGTTGTTCATCAACTTTTACCATTACAGGCATTACTTCACGCAGTTCTTCCTGTGCTTTATCTGTCAAGTTCTTAAGTATATGGAAACAATCCGAAATCTGATTGGCTTGAAGAAGTGCAAGAGATATCGCTCTAGCATAAATAGATGATCCATCTCGAGAAATACGTTGAATAGAAGAAAAACTCCTCAACCATTCAACGACTTTTTCTTCTTGTCTTGAATCTAAAATATCGATCACTTTTCGAGATTTAGAATCGATTAAAACAGTTCCATAGGTGTGTCTTTTCTTCTTTGCAAAATCATCTATCGATACACTTTTACAATTTCGATTAATGCTTAATATTTTTTTTAGCGATTCTAAGAATCGTTGTATCGGATACATCGGCTATTTGCTTGCGAATTAAGCGTTCTAAACCAATTGTGCTCATCTCTTTATTTAGATGGAGTATATAAGCGTCTAATCGTTTTGTTCTTCTTCCCGTTTCATTGATGAAGTCATAAGACTCCGCTATCGTCTTCTTTGATATGGTTTGATTGTCATTAAAGTACTTTTTCGTTAATAAATGAAGTTCAACTTTATACACTCCATAAGGGATATCTTTGACCACACGCATTTTTCGTGAGTGAACTGGTTTCCCTTCAATAGGAGATTGTTCGCAAAAGATTCGTAATAGGTTTCCTTCGATTTCATGCTTAATATAGTGTAAGTTTGGACTTAATAACCTCAAATATTCATTCATAGAAAACCTCCATTTTTGGCTATATTATATCACAAAATAGAGGTTAAATCAACCTGAATGAATAAGAGCCACAAACTTATTGACATTTATACACATAAATTATACCTTCAATATTTAATATATATAAACTCAATACCAAACAGTCCTATTTATGAAAAATATTATAATAGGAAAATGTAAATATATCATTATTTAACGTGATTTATAAAGTCTTCATAATGTGCAAGCCCTTTTTCAAACGCTTGTATTTGCCACTCATTCGGATAAAAATCAATGAATTTTTGTCTATAAAATTCAAATTTTTCTTCATCATCAAAATACAGATATGTTCCTGCCAAAGTTGTATATAACCATATATCTTTAACATTATTTAATTCATTTTCTTTAAGCAAATTAATACAATTTTGTAATATTTCTTCTCTGATTTTTCTAGATGATAGTTTATAAAAAATACTTTCTTCTCTATCGGTCGAACAAATACATAATAGCTCATTACATATCGCAACATTACTTCCATTATAATAATTTTTATCTAATACATATCCTCTACTATAAAATGAAAGACTTTTTTCTAAGTAAAATATATCTATTGTTTCTAGATAAAGATTTTTATAAATAGCACCACTTATCCCCATAGTCTAAGAATCATTTAAATCAGAAATCTCATCAATTATCTGCCGCGCTTCCTCTATTGCTTCTCTTCTATTCGGAAAATCCGATTTATAACGTGCTAGAGCAGCTTGTTGTACATAAAATATTTCATTAGGATTGATATGTCGCAATTCATCCCAGTTCGTATAAGCCGTATACATATATTCATTCGTAACCATACATTGTCTTGCCTTCTCAGTTAAATCGTAAATCCTTTTTTCTTTTATAAATGCCAAATCCATTAGTTCTTCTTTTTGTTCGTTGTTCAATTCAAGAGGTGCAATATTATTTAGAAATGTATGCAGGGGACTATCAACTATATGCATTTCAAAATTATCTAAAACTTTTTTGATTTTCTGTTTAAACCTAACACTTTCATCAACTCCAATATCGTCTCCTGAATGCTTATAAATGTGGATGCTAGTGTGATTAATATCAAATGGTAGTGGATTCGTAAATAATCCATCTTCTCCAATAACAATTGTACTATAAGGCCTTGCTGCATGGCGTATACCTAATTCATACAAAGCATTAGGGTTTAATGTAGAGATATCCGCAATAACTAAGTCTGCATGTATTAACAATGAATACATAGGCTTATCAATAATTCCAGATTGCGATATTTCATCAGACCTAACACATATGAAACCACACTCTTCAACAACTGGTTTTATTAAATTTTTATATGATTTATCTAAGTTAATTTTTCTTCAATAGCCTCAATAATACTAAATAAATTATTATTTTTCATACAATGCTTGTTTACTTCCATATGGTTGAGGTCTATATTTTACGCCATCAATTCTATTCCTAATTGGATAATTCGGATTGTATCCAAAGAGATTTACATATCTATGTAGGTCATCTTTTTCAAGATTCATGGCCTTTAATACCTCATACGTCGCCATCACGTCACAAATTGCACGGTGTGAATTAGTAGCAATTTGCTCAAGATTATAATGTTTTATCGCATTCTCGAGTCGGTGCGGATATGGGGCTCTATCCTTATAGACAGTAAGTGCATCTAGAAATGATGGGTTGCGAGGAAAAGATAACCCATTTCTAGATAACATTGCCCCGATAAATCCAATATCAAACGGGGCATTATAAGCAATGAATAGACTATTACCACTTTCCGATAAGAAGCGCAGATAAAATTCCGACACTACTGCTTTCTCTTCTATTCCATTTTCTGTAATCATTTGATTAGAAATGCCTGTCAACTCAATTATTCTAGTTGGCAATGGCTGATGTATATTGATTAGTTTATCAAATTGATCTGTGACAGAGTAGTCACCCGAAACAAGAGATAGTTTACAACAAGCAATCTCTACGACACGGTCAGCAGCCAGATTAAGTCCAGTTGTTTCACAATCAAAGATTATTACATTTTGATATTTATTCTCAAATAACATATATGCCTCCACAAAATTATGATTTAAAAACCCCAAATTTCTATAAAAAATCCAACACTACCAGAAATCCATTGATACCGTGACGGTTATGTAAAATATTAATTATACTAGTAATAAAAAAGTAATGCTTCAAATATATCTATAATGATGTCATTTACTTGATTTATACCTTGCTGATGGAGAAGCAAACTTAGTAAGAGGATATGCTTGCTTAAATTTCTTTCTTAGCCTTCGCTCGTTCTCTCTTATATTATCCTTTATCGATGATATATAGGAATTAGTATTACTATCCTGTGCTTTTCTTAATGACTCAACATTGACTTTTCCAATATGAATAGAATCTTTTTCCCCTCCAGAAATGGTAGAGATTATTTTGTCTCTTCCATGTAACGGACCAATAATCTTCGTATCCCCAAATTCAGATGAATTAGCTTGGGCTAGAAAACAATACAATTCTCGAGAAATCGAATCACCAATACTAGAAAAATAGTTTATATCTTTGTTGTACTGAGTTGTAAATATAAGGTCTATATTTCCACTCATATAAGCCCTTGACCTGATGTCTGTAAGTTCATAACAGTTGAATACAGAAAAGACTAGGCCCTTCCAATTAAAGATATAATTCAATGATTTGGGTGAATCCTCACATTTTAATTTGTTTGACTCAATTAAAGATCTTTCTTCTGGAGAATAATCATTCTTCTCCCTAATATATATCGAGGTGCTCTTATATGTGATTAAATTCCTTCTCGGTATGACTGTTGCAACACTGTTAATAACCTTCCCCTCTTGAACATCATACTTTATTCCACAAATGATACTTATTCCAGAATAACGCGAAAAACGAGCGATTTCAGGTATCCAGGCCAACGGAACAGAGACTTCAGGAAAAAGCAAAAAATGAACTGGTTCTAATTGGTCATGATTCTCCTCAAATATAGATAAATCTTTATGATATCGATTTGGACCCGCTAATGTTAATGAAGGTTTTTGTTTCTCCAAGTAACATTCATTGAGAAGCCTATATAAATCCTTTTTGCCTTTTCTAGATGTTTGAGAAAAATTTATTTCTCCTTTAGATCGAATCATTTGGTGCTTACCTAGGTTCACATTTGCTAATGCAATATATATTTCATGAAGACGAAAATCGTCATCGGAAGACCCAACACTTATATTAATGCGAGCATAGTCATCATTATCCAATGTTATCTTCGAATCTTCAATATCAAGATAATCTAGATTACCTCCTATTATTTTATAAATGTTTATATACTCGTTATGTAGATTCTTAACACTGCTAATTTGATTCAATTCTGCGTAATTCTTACAGTAATAGTAAAATGAATATTCATCCTGATGGATAAACTTGGGCGAATACTCAATCCTACGCATGTCGAGTGGAATTGATTTAGCCAATTGCATATATTTTAATATTTGAATACTAAAAAGATTCTCTATATTCGTCTCTTGAAAGAAATTAAGCATTGGAAATGCTAAGAATCTATGTTCAAACAAATTAGCTTTGTAAATTTTTATAGAAAGGTCAAATATTTGTTTTTTTATCCGAGATTCATTTTTTAGGGTTCTTCTAACAGTCAATCCTTGAGCAAGTGAGAAATCAAGAAACTGTTTCATTGTGCTCCTAATATTTTTTTGAATATCCGATTGACGTCGAACAATATAATCTTCTTGATTCAGTTCCAGAAGCAAAGATTTGATGCTTTTTTCTGCTTTTTTGTATATTTCATCCGCTAAGTCTGTGTTTCCTGTAACAATGATACAAAACTGAAAAATCTTTTCCCACCTTGCATATAGTTGGAGCAATCTCGGAACGGTCAAAATTAGCTTAATCTGTTCAATAGCCTCGTTTTCCTTAGGCTTTCTTTGATTTGGTCTACTCTTTTGACAATATTTAAAGTCTGTATTTTTTATTCCTTGTAAAAAATCATTGATAAATTTAACTAAAGCTTGCTGATTAATATCTATATACCCTGCATCCCTGACCTTAATCGAATCATTAGGCTTTCTCATAATATACTTCAAAAAATCTTCTGGATTCAGTGATATATCTGGCATAAGATTAGGATCACTTGCCGTTGCTACTTGAGATTCTAGTTGATCAATATAGGCTCTACTACTTTTGGATGAGAACTTGAATATTTTCATTTTTTCTTTTTGAGTAGTGATGCTTGGAAAATCAGTTAATGAAATTTCTCCGTTATCATAAGAAAAATCAACAGGATAATATGATAACAATGCTTCATCGTTCATCTTTAGAATACTCGACGAATCTGCTTTACAAACGATTAATATATCATCGACATAGCGAGAATAATATTCTGTCTTGTTGCTTTTAATTATCGACAAATCAAATTTTTGAATGTGCATATTTGAAAACATGCCAGAACTTATTAGCCCAATTGGTAGAATGATTTGATGACTAATTTTTCGATACCTAGATATAATCTTTGTATATTTGCGAAATACATTATTCATAAATTTTTGAATGCTACTAAATTCATTATAATCACTGCGAAACGCTTCATTTATAGACAGTAAATTATCGACAATTTCATTAACATTCAAATCAATTGAATAGAAAAACCCAGTAAAATCAATCGAAAATAAAACAGAATCTTGTTCAGTGTTGTAGAATTCTCTCACCTTATTTACTGCTTGACTTTTCCATTCAGAATAGCCTTTGAAAAAGGGGCGATATAGGTGAAGAGAGTTAAAGTCAATTGACTCAAGGAGTGAATTTGCATTCATTTTATATAATTGCTTATCGAATATGTACGCTTTGCAGTGATTATTCGACTCGTTCTGAGAGTAAAATCTTCCTAAAAGCAAAGTCCAAAAAGTGTCCAAAATGAAAATTTCGATATCAGAGTCAAAGAAAAAATTTACTTTCTTGATTTTGTCAAGTTGATCATCTTTATCCGATTCGATAATCTGGTTTTTGTTATCAACGGTGTTCCTATCAACTGTAGACATTTTAGGTACGACAATAAAATTAATTGTGTTCAATAAAGAACGAAAGTAATTTACGTCGTTTTCGATTATAGCTTTTGCTAAAGAGGATATCCGCTTCTCGATGGATGGATTTCCGTTTTCGAAATCAACTATTTTTCTCTTTAGGTGTATTGCCCCATTATTATAATAAACATTGCTTTTAAATTTTCTATATGAGTTCTTTAGCATCAAATATAATTCATCGGAAAATTTCATGTAATTGCACCTCTATATACTAATTTTTTTGAAATAAAAACACAAAATTCGATTTCACAGAATATTTTATATCATTGTATACGTCCAAGCAAATTGCAAAACATAACATTATACATTTAATCATTTTGTTTTATATATATCATAACTAAATTCCCCGTTGTTCAAAAACCGTACCAGCCTACACTCGTTGCAAAGTCGTTGAATACGTGTCTTTTTCAAGTAAAAAAGGTTGATTATTTCGTTGTATATGTTCAGCAATTTCTTCAGAATTTACACATTTGAAATCAAGTCATTTGTACTTATTTCATTACTCTAAAATTCATTTCATGAATGAGTAATATAATTACTCAAATCATTTATTCTATTTAGATTAGTAAGAATCAAACCAAGCTCACTTAGTTTATCTTTTGTATCTTCTCTACTGCTAATAATATTGTCTCTAAAATTGGCAACTTGTTCAGAAATTGATTTTCGTGAAAGTTTTTTTAACTAATTATCTATTATCCAATCTATACTGTCTTCACCTATTATCTTCAGTTTGCTGACAAAATAAAATAATTTATTTTTGCTAACACAAAGATGCTCGTTATGGAATTAAATATATGCTTTAAGAAACAAAGTCTATTTTATTGCGAGAAATTAGATTATTCTTTATTAGATATGAAACTTTTTAATGTTTAAGTAATACTAAATCATCCATAAAACTAATTATACTCAAATGTTTGATAAATAATTTTTGTGATCAATAAGTAACTGAGCAAAATTCATAAATAAGATAGAATCAATTTGGCTTTCATGTAATATGTTTGATATATTGTCAGAAATCTGTTTATAATAGTCATTATGTACTATTTTGTTTGCAAATGGAGCATCACTTTCAATTAGTATTCTATTTGTAGGAATATTCAATAGCAATTCCTTTCCTTCAGCTGATTTTAGCATTCTTTGATTAAAAGAAATGTAAAATCCAGAATTGATTATTAAATTAAGTTCCTTTAAATTTCCAGTAAACCAGTGAAAAATAACAAACTTAGCGTTATATTTTTTTAATATGTGAATACACTCCTTCACAGAACATCTTGAATGAATTATTAAAATTTTATCTTTTGCCATTGAGATGATTTTATCAAATATATCAATTTGAATTTGCTTTGTTATAATATGCTCCTTAGAGAAATCCAGTCCTACTTCCGATACATATTTAGTCTCAGTTAGATACTTTTTGAATAAGATTTCATCGAACTGAAAATTACAAATACTATTAGGATGATATCCCAATGCAATACGAACCTTTTGATAACTTCCGTATTGTTTTTTATTGTATAAGTAATCATCGATATCATATGTAGCCGCTATAAAAAATATTTCTTCTTTTATCAATAGTTGATTTAGAAAATTTTGATTTTGTATCTCACTTAAGTGAATGTGGACGTCATATACATAATTCTTACTCATAATATTTTTCTAGTTCTAAGGAAAATTGGTTCAACATTTCCTTTAGGCAATGAAGATATTCTGTAGAAGAATAATATTTTTCTTCAATTCCTTCTAAATAAATAAAAATTCTCCCGCTTTTTATTTCTTTGTTAAACCGCATATAATATTCCTTTAATGACTTTTCTTGATGAAGCATATACCTCTTTGATGAAGCATTAGCTATTTGAATATCATCAAAATAATAATTTGCATCGTAATCATCCAAATCAAAGTACTTTATGCCGATTTTCCTTAAAGTACAAGCAATACAAACTCCACAATTTCTTTTATCTTCTTTAAGCCCTGCAAAATGAGTTATTCCAGCTGATTTGGAACATGTTCTGGTCTGTTTAATTATAATTCTATATTCTGCGGGTATTTCATTAATTACTTGCCCTTTTGTATAAAACTGATATGGATTAACAGCTTTTATATCAACATCTACAGAGTGTAAAATTTCATTAAACATATATAGTGTTTTTGGATGAGTTGTTTTTGTTACTCCTCTTCTTTCGTCAAAGGAAGGATTTTGAGACATTATACCATTTTCATAGATTTTAATTTCCTTAACGCCATAATAATCAGCATAGAGCAGAGCGCAAGCTAGAAACAATAATGATCTTGTTCTTTGAGTATACCTATTTACTGGGATCTCGGAATCTTTATGAATTTCAACGTGTTTTATAACCTTGTTATTTGAAATTTCAGATAAGTAACTAAAATTATTCCCGGTCTTAGTGCCCTCTGCTCTATTTCGATATGTAACAAAGAGTGTTTTATTATTTCTACCAATCTCCTTACAAGCTCCGGATAAAGAATCTAATCCTGCAGATAATAAGGATATTGAATTAAATATATATGTATTCGTATCTGGATTATTACTTACAATTTTCTTTTCTTTTTCAGATTTAACAAATTTTATTTTCCATTTTTCTTCACCAACAGCAAAATGGATCAGTTCCTCAAATTTATACTCTTTTCCTAAAAATGTGTTTATGTTCTCAACAGAAATTTCAATTTCAACAACAAGTCCGGAATGTTCATCTTTTGTTTCGTTTAAGTCAGCATAAAAAACATATGCAAAAATATCAAATAAATCTAAAATGATAGAATTATTATATTCTTTAATGTTCAACATATTATTTGAATTAAAATGAGTTTCATAAGGTAGTGTCTTCCTTAATCCAAAATATGAATTCATACTAAAATATCTCCTTCAAGACTTTCATATATTGATCTAATATTTTGTCTATTTCTTTTCTTAAATTTTCAATATAAGCTTCTTCATTTTGGCATTCAATATTGAAGTCAATATTACTTAAATCCAATTTCTCTTCAATTATATCATCAAAGCTATGCTTGATTTGCTCGCCTACAGATTCCTCATCTAAATCATCTTCAATGACATCTGACAAATCTTCAAGTGTGTTTCGCTTAAATATTGTGTTCAATATTTTTGTTATAAAAGTTTTGATAAATAAAAATATGTCGATACTTTTTTGTTTTCTTTCATAGAAATCGTAAAAGACACTTCTAAAGATTACTCTATCTGACTCTGTTTCTAAATTTACTTGTTCACTGATTAAATTTATAAATTCCTCTTTTTGAAGATTCTTCTCTTGCTCAGAATAGATCCCACTGTTATATTTTCTTAATGCGCTTATTATATAAACCATAGAAATTCTTAGTCCTGGGCTCCCAAGTTTCGTATACATTTGTTTATAAATCTTATTATTTAGCTTATATTTCATCAATTCCTTGACTAAACCGCCTAATCCAATTCCAGATTTGCCAATTATGCCAGTTTTATAATTATCTTTAATAATGCTGTTTGCTCTGCTATTTCGATTTCTTTTTGATGAACCCATTATATTATCTCCTCTATTTTAGAAATTAACCACTCATATTTATTCTTAATTCTTTCATTTGAAATTAAATCTTTGTTTATTAAAATTAATTTATACATAGACATAAAATCTGTTATTGCTACAGAATTAATTTTACAAAAGTTTAAATAATTCATATAATAATAACCATCTTCATCAAGTTTAAATAAACTTGTAATGATTTTTTGAGTTAAACTTGATTTTTCAATCATATAGTCAAGGTTTTTTTTATCAATTATAATTCTTGGATATATAGCCTTTGTGGTTTCCAATACATAAGAGTCAACTAATGCTTCACCAAAAAGTATCTTCTCGCTATGATAGAAGTCACCAATACATATTGCGCCTCTAGAAAGAATCCCTCTTTCTAGCAAAAATCCTTGAAAGGCACAAGCTGAATTTAATAATATTATTAGTTGAGCTTGATTATCAAAATCATCAGAATTTATTGAACAGCAAACACTATCTGACAGTATTGTTACTCTTATACTATTGCGGTTTCCTAATTCCATGCCTTTGCCAATCGCAATATTCATTTTTAATATTGCTTCCATTGCTTTGATTACATTATTATGCTGTGTTTTATCCTTGCTCTTAATCATATTTTTAAATCCTAAAATGTCAACAAATAAAACCAGTCTTTCCTCATAATCAAACATATAAATCCTCCAAAAAAGCATCCTTTTCAATGACGTTTCTGTAATTCTTTTTGTTATTTGATTGTATTATACCACTAATAATGAATATTTAAATACTATCGTGTTACTCTATTGGTTTTTAGCTAATATTTGAAGTTGTTTTCATTTTTATGGTGATGATCAACTCTTCAAAAGAGATTATCTCCTACTATTTTTGAATAACAGAAAAAGCATTATAAAAAAGACGTAAATTAACACCAATTTAATGTGTTTCTATTAACGTCTTATCTTATTATTATTTAGAACTTAGTTCCTTCGAAACATCTTATAATATTCCGTTATTAGAAAAATTAAGATTAAAAAGATGTATTGATTATTTTCTACGAGTCCGATTACTTTCGGATAGACTTAACTCCAATTGCTTTTAAACAAATCTAGTTGAACGATAGCCGTTTTTTTGTTTTCGGCTCTGTAGATCTTTTTGAAAACTCTCAACGCTGACGATGACTTGTTCGGTAATGTTTGAGATCGTTGTCGTATTGTATTTTTTTGAGTACAGAGATTCAACGATAATTGTTATTTCTTCATTCGTTAAGCCAGTTTAAAATAGGATGACAATGATTTCTCGGTTCTCGTATCTCTTCATTTGTACTTAGGAACAATTGGCGATTCAAACTCTGAGTTCCTGTCTCTTGGAATCATTAAACTCAGTTCACCATGGGTAGTGTTTAATTTGCGCTCATATATTCCGTTCCTAGAATTGACTAAATTGAATCCATTTCGATCATATTTTTAATATTTTAAAAATGAAGTCATTTCCAAATTCAATAGATCATTAAGTGCTTTTTCAAGTTCAACTCGAAACAGGTCTAGAATTGATTCATTTAAATTTTGATTTGATAGAATACAATTCATTTGTTTTGTGGTAAAAATCATTCATTGGAAATCTTCCTGTGTGTGAAGCGTGTGCAAACTCAATTATACACTAAGGGTTTCTCTTTTAATATTCCTAATTTCAACTCATTATCTAAATTCTATTTATACAAAATATTATATGCTCTCTATATTTGTTCATTGGATTTTGTGCTTTTAAAACAGGTACTTTGTATAAACATGTTATTATTTCTATACGAACAATTTTCATTTAAACACACTTATTAATTGCGTTTGATTTATGAATTAGAATTTATGTGAGAAAATTTTCTCACTCATCAACATCTTTAATGCCCTCATCATATGGGCTCCAACCATCAATATCATAAGGACTTGAATTAGAATATTCATTATTTTCTGCATTTTCGGCTTTATCATACCAGTATAATGCATAATCAATATCAGCTTCTACAAAAATACCTTCTTCATAGAACTCGCCCAAGCGATTCATTGCATCTGAACAATTATTTTCAGCAGACATTTTATACCAAGTAAATGCTTGTTCAAGATTCTTAGCACATCCAATCCCTTTTTCATAACACTCACCAAGTTGAAATTGAGCTTCTGAATCTCCTTGATCCGCCGCCTTCTCAAACCAGTATAGCGCTCTCTTTTTATCTTTTTTTACACCTGAGCCATCCAAATATCGCCATCCTAAATTTAGTTGATATATTGAAGAACCCTTTTCGCCAAGCATTTCAAACCAGTACTTGGATTGTGAATAATCTACTTGAGTTCCATATCCGTGGGCAAAACACTCTGCTATGTGATTTTGGACTTCAAATGAACTACGAGGAGAAATTTTCAAAAACCAATAAAGTGATTTTTCTAAATCCTTGTTGATTATCTTTCCTAAATAATACTGATTAGCCAAAAACTCCTGAGCATCAAAATTTCCTTTTTCAGCTAACTTAGTAATATATTTAATGCCCTCAATCACATTTTTATCAACATATTCACCATTTATTAAATATTTTCCATAACATAATATAGCTTGTTCATTTCCACTTTCAACCGATGTTTTTAGCAAATCTAATCCCTCATGTAAATCAGCTAGAACAATATACCCTTTCAAATAATAAATAGATAAATTATACATTGCCCCAGTATTTCCTTGTTCGTATGACTGCATAAACCAGTCAAAAGCATAATTTAGATCAACCTTTCTTCCAATTCCAAGGTGATAGAAAACTCCAATATTATTTTGAGCAGGAGCGAATCCTTGGTCCGCTGATTTCATATACCAATCAAATGCTAAATCTATATCTTTTTTGACTCCATGACCATATCGATAACAATCACCAAGTCTATTTTGTGCTTCATAATTTCCACTCTCACATGATTTAATTAACCAGTACAAGGCTTTTTGATAATCCTGTAAATATTCAACCCCATAATAATATTTATTCCCTAGTTCAAACTCATCCTTATCAGTTATTGGAAGATTTATAGGATCTGATTTTAACTGAATTTCGTTGATTGAATTCGTTAATTCTTTATTACAAGTGCGAACATAATCAGCAGTATTGTTTATTGAGTATATTATGTCTTTATCCTCGATATCTGGAAAGAACAATTTTGAAATGATAGTGTGTGTTTCTTCAAGAGGGAATGGTACATTTTCTTTTTGGTACATACCTACTTTGTCAACAACACATTCAGCAATACCATTTTTTGTTTGAACACTCACATAATCTTCTGGTTTAATTGATAAATCCTTGCATAAATAATAATACTGCTTATCTGGAGCATTTTTAAAATGAACTAAAACAAAGAAATACCAAATCGTTCCATTAATGTTATTACCATCCATATCGAACACCTAATTTCAAATATACTATTTCTTGATTGATAATTATTATACAGTAATAAATGCCTATTAACAATATTAGCTATGAAATAATGAATTTTTAGCCATATATTGATTTTATAACAATAATACTCTCAATTAAAATTTGCCAGATTTGAATTCGAATAAATTAAAGCACTTGTAAGTAGATAGTCTATTATATTCATCTATAAAAATTGAAGAAATGCCATTTTTATGAAGTGGTATAGAAATAGAACAGTGTGTAATGATACCGTATCTGTAAAAATATTAAAGGCATTAGAATAAATGCTTTTCGCTCAGTCTAATTAGTAACTATTTTAAGTATTATATATTTCCTTTATTATTTTGAAGCATTTCGATTATTGGCTTATCAGCCTGTGCAAAATCAATGCTTCTCATTTTTTCAACTGTTGCCCATTTTGAATTAATGTGTTCTGATAAAACTAAGGTTCCTTTTATTAATGTACATTTATAGCAATGCATTGTTATAACAAAGGTATTGTATTCATGATGAATAGTCATCAAAAATTGATCAACAGTTATCAGAGAATCTAATTCTTCCTTAATTTCTCTAATTAACGCCTCTTCTTTAGTCTCTCCTAATTCAACTTTTCCTCCAGGGAACTCCCACTTCTTTGCGAGTTCTCCTTGGTCTTTTCTTTGAGCACAGAAGTATGTTCCGTTTCTTTCTATAACTGCCGCAACTACTTCAATATGTTTTTTCATAAATACCTCTTATTTCTTTAGGAAGAAATCAAATTGCAAATATTCCGGAAGTGGATGATCAAGTTTAATGTCAAATAATAAAGTCTTTTTTGAATTGCTTGATTCTCTAGGGTTTTCTAATTTTCCGGTTCCTATATAAGTGAATGGTAAGGTGATTCCATCTTCTTCGCTTGTTTTCCTTATAAAGAGGTGACTTACTTTTGAACCAATAAGTCCTCGATGATTTTGAAGAGTTGTTGAAGTTTCAGATTCCCACTTAAATATACTTGGGCTTTCAAACTCATCTTCATATTTCAAATGTTCTATTCTTACCTTATCTTTTTTAAGATTAGCCAATATATATACTGTTCCATCTTTTTCTATCTTTGTTCCTTTATAGTATTTGTAAGTTTTTTCACAAAGGGCCATCATAAATTGTTCTGTTGTATAATTCCCGTATAACTTAAAATTACCATTAAACTCGCCAAATTCTACTGCATATCTAGTCAACCCATATTCAATTAAATCAAGAATATGCTCTCTAAACTCAACGTTACTTAGTTCTAAGTTTAGAGTATACATATTATCTTCAAGTAATACATATTGGGTGTTGTTCGTTTTTTCTGCAGTAGACAAAAATTCATTTTGGAGATTTAATAACGCATTCTCAAATAGTTCTTTTTTAAAGAAGTCATGTTTTATACTTATGTGTTCTATTAGGTCTTCTTTATTAAGCTGTTGATATATCATTAACTCAGAAATGATTTCAAATTCATCAGGTCTAACTAGAGGTAATAGATTTGATAGATATTCAATAAATCCTTTTTGTTCCGTATCAAATGCTGGAACTGATTCGCCTATTTTTTCTAGGAAATTGTAATAGGACTTATTTTTACCAGACATAATTACTTTAATAAAACGCATTAGTTCGGGAGCATAATCATAATTAAGAAAATCCATGTGTGTAGGTGGTATTGACTTGCCTACATATGATTTAAAGTTTTCATAATCCTTTTTAAGAAAAGCTCTCATATTAAAGTTCGTCGATTCAAGATACTTATTGATATCTTCTTTACTTAATTCATCAATATTAATAACAACTCCAGGAATATCAATAGATTTAAAGTTATCTCTAACAAGATCCATTAGTAACTGTTTTTCAATGATTGTACTTTCAGATAAAGATCCAAGCGCTTTAATGATTTGAACACTTCTTTTATATGAATTACCTATAAAGTCTAGTACTGTAAGAAAAGACTTGTTTGTAAACTTTCTTAATCCTCTACCTAGTTGTTGTAAAAAGATAACAGAAGACTCCGTAGGACGAAGAAATAAAACCATATTGATTCCTGGAACATCTACACCTTCGTTAAGAATGTCCACCGTAAAGATGATTTGAAGTGCATGTGCTTCATCATGCAAATCATGAAAGGCTTTGATTCTTTCCCCTGTATTGCTTTGTCCGGTTAAATACATAGTTGCATATCCTAATAGACTCATATTATCAGCCATTAATCTTGCATGTTCAACGCTTCTGCAATATCCAATTGCTTTTAATTTATCTTGAGGAAGATGCTTCTTTATCTCTTCTGATATAAATTCACAGTTTTCTTGTTTAGATATCTCTTGAATTAATAAACGGATATCGTCATGTCCATAATTGACTAGTTTGTCTCTGATTCCAAAGTAATGGAATGGAACAACTAAGTCATTAATAATCGCATCTCTAAGCCTTAAATCAAAAGGAACGTTTTTATCAAAAATATCATAGATATCCTTATTATCCATTCGATCTGGAGTCGCAGTTAATCCCAAAAGAAATTCGGGTTTAAAATAAGTAATGATTTTTTGATAGGTATCCGCTGCAGCATGATGAACTTCATCTAAGACGATATAATCAAATTCATGCGGATCAAATATTTCTAAATTATTTGACATTGTTAAATTCATCGAAAATATGAAAGATGAATCTATTTCTTTTGCGTTTCCCGAGAAAAGCCCTAGAGAAATATTAGATCCAAATACAGATCTAAAAATCTTTATTGCCTCAATTAATATTGTTTCTCGGTGAACAATGAATAGCAGTCTTTTTGCGCCATAGTTTCTTGCATCAAACGCTGCTAAGTGTGTTTTCCCTGAACCAGTAGCCGCTATAACTAAAGCTTTATTAACCCCTTGATCTCTGTATCTTCTTAATTCTTTTAATGCTTTTCTTTGCATGTAATTTGGATTAACCGAAATGAAATTTGTATAATAATCCATATCCCACTTTTCAATAGAGTACTCGAGTTGGATAACATACTGCTTAATTAAGTCTTTTGAGAGTAGATTTGTTTGAGTCCATAATGATTCAAAGTCTGAAAATGCAGATTTATATGATTCACTCTTTTCTTTTGAAGATAGTAATATGTTCCATTCAATATTCTTAATCAAAGCAAATCTCGTGATGTTTGATGAACCTATTACAACTTCATATAAATCCGGAAAATCAAATAAGTATCCTTTTGTATGAAACCCTTTATCTCCAAACGAATTGAAATCTATATGACAGGAAAAGTTTTTATATTTCTCTTGCCAGGAAAGAAATTGATTTAAAGAAGCAATATCAGTAAAGTTTTGATAAGTAGAGGTAATTATTTTTCCTTGTGCACCTCTTTCAAGTGCATCTGTAATTGCCTTTACTAATAGTACAATTCCAGCCTTTTTTATAAAACTAACAGAGAAATAGAAAGAAGAGCATTTTTCAATCGAATGAATAATATGCTCTAAAAATGTTTCTTTTGAGTGGTTAGCTAAGAATTTGTTTTCCATAGATACTCCTCTTTGCAACAAGAAAGTGTTCATCAATTTCTTCTACATATTCAAAAAAATACGGCACCTTTTAGTTTTATAATTGCTGTAATTTCTGAGTTGTATTTTCGCTATTTTATAATGAAGCTATTGTACTGTCAATATTGTATTTAATACTCAAACGCCTAATATAACAATAAATATTTAAAACATTCAATTTCTACTCTACTTCATTATAATTTTATCATTATATCTTGATAAAACAATAGCATCCAAAAATAAACTTTTAATTTGATTATCTAAATAATTGCACTCATAAAACACAAAATCAGAATTATGTCATCAAAATTTCTAAACTTAAAAAATAAAAACTTACTAGCCAATACCAAGTGCTATAAAAATATTTTGCATAGTGAAGAACACAATTTTCTTGACACTACCAGCCCGATGCCTAAGTGTCACTGAATGTAGAGTTAGTTCAAGTCCCGGAGGCGATGCCATAGGTGCAACAGAATGCTAGGTAGGAAAAGAATGCAACACTTTGCACAAAAAGAACTCACTAGTAGACTAATGGGTTTAATCAGGGATATTCTGGGATTTGTATAGAAAAGTGCGTAACTGGAAGATTCTTAGCTACTGAAACAATTTAGTTGCTTATACAAAGTAACATTTAGCTGCTTGTTCATAGTAACATTTAGTTGCTTGTTCAAAGTAACATTTAGTTGCACTTTAAACTTTTGCTAAAACCAATTTTTCATTTAACTCTTCATAAGATTCATATAGATCATTATTAAATTTTAAATATCTTGTTATAACAGGCTCTATCAAGTCTGGTGTAGCTTTGGGTAAATTACTAATATATTTCAACAAGAATTCCAACGAATTCTCATAATTAAACACTCCTATGTGTCTATCTATTTCTTTACCGCTACTATAACAAAAATCATACTGATTAAAAATGGCATATTTACCGTTTATAATTATACAGTCAAATTGATCATTTCTTTGAATATTATTAGTAATATAGTACTCTACGATTTTTTCAACCAAATCTATAATATCCTTATATGTGCTTGCGGCATATAAAATCACAGGAATAGTCTTTAGAGTATTTAATCTTCCCTCGCTTGGTTTCGAATACATTCTGAAGTCATAAACTCTTTTTATTTGTTTCAATTTCTTTATTTGATCTAATGATCTAGTAAGTTCATCATTCATTAAAACACCCTTCACATCAATGACAAAATCCACACCATCGGCTAATATGACTGAATGGCGTTCCGATTCTTTTGATATTGTGTTGGGGTGTATTGAATTCAGCATCACAATATCAAATGAGGGTGATTCACTTCCATAACTATCAATAATATTACCTTTGGCAATTCGATTAGGGAATGGAAAATATTTTACTAATATTGATCTAACAAATCCTTCTCTTCTATCTGCTATTTCTTGTGGTGTCCCTCTACCTTCAATTGAAGCTTTGGAAAAAGCATTTTGAATTTCTTCAGTTTCTATTCTTAGTAATTCGTTAAGTTTTGTCATAAATTGCTCCTTATCTAAAATCAGTTTCTAGCTTTGTTAATCAACAATTTTAATTTGGTCCAAGACCAAGGATAGATAACATCAGTTTTCTTAGCATTAAGCGGTTTTTCTACCTTACCATCTTTTTTTCCGCAGAGCAAAAAATACTGCACTAGTTCTTCTTGAGTAATCGTTAATTCAGCAGAAACACCTACAGCACTAGAGGTATGTCTACCACATAATACAATAACTAAATCACACGACTTGATTCTTGCTCTTGCTGTAGCTTTCCATTTTTCATCTATTGCTTCCTTAATTGACATGTCAACTATTTCAAATGGTGAATCCTTAAGTTTTGATTGTGCGACCAGCGAACCCTTAATATCCTTGTCATTATCATAATCAAAACAAATATATACTCTCTTCTTTTGCATAATTGGTCACCTATATGGAAATTTCTATGATAGCATCAACAATAGACGAGGTGCTCCATGATACAATTTTGGTAGCTTTTTCTTTAACAATTTTTGATGTTTTTTCTGATCCCCATGGTTCAATAGCAAGAATGGGTTTTTCTAATTCTAGTGCAACTTCAATTTCTAGATTAATTGAGTCACTATATGACGAATATACTCCGGCCATTATTAAGACAACACTTGCATACTTCATTTGATCCCTAATTTTGGATTTCAAAGCTATTCTGTATCTTGTTTCTGTTTTTGCAAGAATAATAAATGGATTATCTTTTGGTATAGAGTAGTTCTTATACTTAAAATAATTAGCTTTATCTAACAATAAACAAAGTTTCTCATATGCATCAGAGTAATTCCATGAGTGGCTGATAAATAGATTATATTCTGCCATTATATGATTCCTCCCTCAACTAAATGCCAGTAGTATTGCCCTAAAGGTGTTAACTTGCACTTTTTGCTATTCATTGCAGCAAAATACATATGTTCTTCATCTACTGGTACTACAAGGCTATTTCTATTAAATAATTGTAGTTCATTAAAAATATGTCCATTTTCCTTAATGAAGTATGGTTTTACGCAATTTTGAGCTTCAGGTATGTTTGTGAATTCAAAAGAAGGATTCAATGAAAGTTCAGATTCAGGATTCTTGAAATAATCGGTTATTCTCCTTAAAATTTTAGGATGCACTTTTGGAGTCGTTTGTCTAATGTTAACAAACCCTGTTACATTTGTTTTAAAAACAGGTCTTTGACCAATCTTACCCATAGCAGAATCAATAAACGAATATACACTACCTATACTTATTTGACCAAGAACATCCGATGCAGCGCCTTCTAATGCTTGTACAAACAAAGTGGTAAATACTCCGTGACCATTAATTTCATAAGACACTTCATCATTTTTACTCGACGTAAAAATTGTAAGTCCTTCTGATAGCATTGAGAAATCACCTATCAGTCCAGATGATCCAGCAAACCCAGCATAACAACAATCAAATACAAGTATCTTATTACGAATTTTAGAGTTAGTCACAATTTTAAGTATTTCAGGCATTGATACCCCATAATCTTCTTCTCCAAAATCGTGAGTCACAATGAAGCCGTCATTTTCATCATCGTATCCGTGACCAGAAAAATAGAGTAATGCCACATCACATGAACTCTTAAAAAGTTCTTTGATGCCTTTTCTTACATTTTTTCGAGTAGCTCTTTCATCGTATATAGTTTTAACTTCGAAGTTTTTTGTTCCATCATCATTTTCTTCCAGTATTTTTTTGATTGCTTTTGCATCGTTGACGCATCCTGTTAAATCATTAGTTCCATTATAATTATCTACACCAATAATTAATGCTGTTTTTGACATCTTTAACCCTCCTTAAGTTAAATCATTATTACAATTTTATCATTTCTTTATCAGTATGTGGCCGCTTCTTCAGATAATAATACTAAATATTCTCTCATGCGTGTAAGGGGTGAAAGTGTTGGGCGATAAAATTCTCGTTTTTTGGTTTAATTACAACATTCTTTATAAATCTCATTTTCAAAATCAGGATTTTCAAATACTGGTCTCACGTATATTAGATGTGAAGCTCTGCTATGAAAAAGCGGGACACATATCCCCCCTCTTTGTTATAAAAAAAGGATAGTTTTATATCATTATAAATATATTATATCAATTATTTACTTAGTTGTATATCGATTAAAGGTAGTTTATTTGATTCCGTTTATGGTTCTGTATTCTATAGGACTTAAGTCTGATATGATCCATCCATTCAGTGATTCTATGACTGCATTATCTGTTGGTGTAGCGACTCTAGACATGCTTCTTGCGATTGGATAATCTTTATGAACTTGTTCAAATTTCTTTGATGAATAGATATTTCCTTGATCACTATGTAATATCGTAGTTAAATCACCATATCCTCTTTTCTCTTTAATCCATAAAAATTCTTTTAATGATTTCAGATGATTCATGACTCCCATACCATGCTTGTAGTTTGCTAGGTCCCACAACCTACCATTTCGTTGTTAAACACATCTATATGGAAGTTCCAGTTATATTTCTTACCGTTAATCACTAACATCGTTGTATCACTACATACAATCTCAAATGGTCTTGTGGTTGTCCAGTTATTATTAATTAGATTAGGAAACTTATTGGATTGATGTTTTGGCCTTCTAAAGGCTTTTCTTCTTGCTTTAGAGTAGATTCCCATCTCTCTAAAGCATCGATACATTATGTAATAACTGACTATCCATATGTGTTTGATATGTTTTTCGTTTTAGATATCTATAATATCCTAATTTATGGACTTCCAAATAATCACACAGTTCTTTAATATAATATTTGGATTTGAATTGATCGATTATTTGATACTCATATTGCTTTATTTGTTTTTTTTAGATATTTAACGTCTTTCTCTGAATACCTTTTTTTCAATCGCTCAATTTCTATTTTTAGTAAGAAGATTTGGTGTTTCAAATCTTCTATCGTATCTTCTGTTTTATCTGTTGGTATTTTATCTCTTTGTTTCTTCTTATTTATCAGCCCTGTTATTCCCTCTTGTCCATATTTAGTTACTTAGTCTCTTTGGGTTTTTCTAGCTACTTTATATTCTCTTTCAATTTCATGTTTTGATATTTGTTCTTCTAATATCATTTTAACTATTTTTAATTTAAATTCCGTTGTATAGT
>JAQUZN010000010.1 GCA_028691315.1 Candidatus Izemoplasmatales bacterium
AAAAAAGTCTTTAATGAATTTTGGAAAGAAGGAAAACAGATTGAAGAAAATAATGATAAGAATTCTTAGATTTTTTCTATTATTAATCATGATTGTTTTAGCTATAGTTTTCACCATCAACTTTCCAGTTGCAAGTTTTAGTCATAATATCTCTAATAATTCTTATGATTCATGGATGAGTGAAACATTAAGCGGCAATCAATTAATTAAAGATGTGGCTATGCTTGGAGCTCATGACGCTTTTACTAGCAATATGTCTATTTTTAGTTCGGTAGATGAATTATCTGCTGAATCTATTCAAACTGGATTCACTGGTTTTTTGATTAAAGGTTTCTCTTACAGACAATCAAAAACACAAGTATCTGATGTAACAGAACTTTTGGACAAAGGGGTTCGATATTTTGACATTCGTCTCACGTATAATAAGGATAAGTCAATGTGGATGACATCTCATACTTATTTTAGTACGCCTTTTATCGATATTCTTAACGATATATCAGATTTTCTTGGCAACCACCCGGGAGAATTTTTGGTTTTAGATATTCAACACGTGAATGGTGTAGATTATTTTGATTTATCCACCTTTAATGAAATAAAAACATTATTTGACGAATCCGGTGTTTTGGACTATGCGTATTCAGAAGATTCAAATGCGATAAAAGATATTACATATTCTGAAATTACCAGTAATGGTACAAAAGCAGGAGTGGTGATTTTATCTAAATACGAAGAAACTGATCCGCTATTTTATAGTTATCAATCCGGTATTCGATCGGCTTGGGCAAATACCGATGACCAAGCATCACTTTATACTTTTATCAATCAAGAAGCTGCGGATGTATCAAACCATACAACACTCACTGGCAACCAAGTTTCTGGTAATCTAAATGCAATTGATGCGATGGATGGGTTTAGAGTTATGCAAGGGGTATTAACAATGCAGATGTCTGGATCAGGAATCGTTAGTGCATTAATGGACTGGTCGTTGATTCAAAGAGCGCAAAATCTGAATTCAAGTTTAATCGCTAGGACCGAATTTATCTCATGGATGAGTGTATTGCCGATTGTTATGGTTGATGCAGCAGATACGAATAAAGCCGATTTCCTCGATAATATCATGCAAATCATCATTGAATACAATCAAAATCAGTAATATATATATAATAAGAAAGAAAACATCGATAAAGCAGTAAAAAAGACTTGCTTTATCCTTTTTTTTTTGTTAAAATGTTAAATGCCTGTCAAGTACAGGAGAGTTTAGACTTGTGAGGTTGCTGACACACACATAGCCGTTGTTACGGACAGGGTGATTGAGGTCAGGGAATTCACAACGAGCTCGTATATAAGCTAATTTATATGCAAAGGAGGAGCAATACATGGCTGCAAATCAAGTAATCAGAATCAGATTAAAATCTTACGATCACAGACTTTTAGACCAATCCGCAAAGAAGATCGTGGACACTGCCAAGAAAACAGGTGCTACTGTTTCCGGACCAATTCCACTACCTACTGAAAGGGAAATCTTCACGGTGTTAAGAAGTCCACACGTAAACAAAGATTCTCGTGAGCAATTTGAAAGAAGAACTCACAAGCGCTTAATCGACATTTTGAATCCATCTGCAAAAACGATTGATTCGTTAATGCATTTAGATTTACCATCTGGCGTCGATATCGTTCTAAAATAAACTAAAAACATGAAAACAAAATACATTAATTTAAAAAATCTATAGGAGGTGTACTCATGGCAAAAGGTATCTTAGGAAGAAAAGTAGGAATGACTCAAGTTTTTGACGTTGACGGAAGATTAATACCAGTAACTGTAATTGAAGTAACGCCAAACGTTGTCTTACAAAAGAAAACAGTTGAGACTGATGGATACGAATCTGTTCAACTAGGGTTTATGGAAAAACGTGCAAATATCGTTAATAAACCTTTAACTGGACATTTCGCAAAAGTTGGAACAACACCTAAGCGCTACATAAAGGAAATTCGTCTTCAAGGAATGAATGAATACGAAGCCGGCCAAGAGGTCAAATGTGATATATTTGCCGCTGGTGATTATGTAGACGTAACAGGAACTTCAAAAGGAAAAGGATTTCAAGGTGTTATCAAACGCCACAATTTTTCAACAGGTCCAATGGGACATGGTTCAAAGTATCATCGTGGAGTTGGTTCAATGGGAACAATTGCTCCAAACCGAATTCGTAAAGGTAAAGAAATGCCTGGTAGAATGGGACATGATACTGTAACAATCCAAAACCTAACAATCGTTCGTGCAGACGTTGAAAACAACATTTTGTTAGTAAAAGGAAATGTACCAGGAGCAAATAAATCATTATTAATAGTTAGAAACGCATTTAAAAAACAAAATAGATAAATATCGCGAAAGGAGGAATTGCTATGCCAAAATTAGCATTGTTAAACCAAGCAGGAGAATCTGTAGGAGAAATTAACTTAGCTGATACCGTATTTGGAGTTGAGCCAAATCAACAAGTAATTTACGACGTCATCAAATCACAAAGAGCATCGATGCGACAAGGAAATGCAAAAACCAAAACACGGACAGAAGTTAGAGGCGGCGGTAGAAAACCGTGGCGTCAAAAAGGAACCGGTCACGCTCGTCAAGGATCCATACGTGCACCACAGTGGGTTGGTGGAGGAATTGTTTTCGGACCTATTCCACGTAGTTACGAGTTTAAATTAAATAAAAAAATTCGTCGTTTGGCGATGAAAATTGCTTTATCTGATAAAGTCAGAGAATCAAGTTTAGTAGCTATTGACAATATCGCACTAGATTCCTTTAAGACAAAAGGAATGATTCAAATTTTAGAAAATTTAAAGGTAAGCGGAAAAACAATGTTGGTTCTTGAAAGTGTTAACGAACTTGTTGATATCGCTTCAAGAAATATTCCAAACGTTACGACAGTTACGTTTGACCATACCAGCGTATATGATTTATTAAACGCAAACTATGTCATCGCAACTGAAAAAGCTTTAAAAATGATTGAGGAGGCTTTAGTATAATATGGATAAATATCAAATTATCAAACGCCCAGTCGTTTCTGAAAAATCAGCACATCTTGCTTCAGATCGTAAATATACATTTGAAGTAGATAAAAATGCTAACAAAATCCAAATCAAAGATGCTATCGAAGAAATCTTTGAAGTGAAAGTCGCGAAAGTGAATGTCATAAACTGTCTACCTAAAGCAAAAAGAGTTGGTCAACACTCTGGATTTACAGCTGCTATTTCAAAAGCAATTGTTACGCTTGAAGATGGATATAAAATCGACATTTACACAGCGTAATGGGAGGAATACATAATGGCTATTATCAATTATAAACCACGTACACCTGGAACCCGTGGTATGACGAAGTTGGATTACAAAGATCTTACAACTTCCAAGCCAGAGAAATCGTTATTAACGCCTTTAAAATCAGAAGGCGGAAGAAATAATCAAGGTAAAATTACTGTTCGTCATCAAGCTGGTGGCGAAAAGAGAAAATATCGCGTTATTGACTTCAAAAGAAATAAAGATGGTATCAAAGGAAAAGTTGCAACAATTGAATACGATCCAAATCGTAGTGCAAATATTGCTTTAATCAACTATGTTGATGGAGAAAAACGTTACATTTTAGCTCCAAAAGGATTAACAGTTGGCATGTTTGTTGAATCTGGCGAGGCTGCAGATATCGTAGTTGGTAATTGTTTACCAATTAAATTGATCCCAGTAGGTACAGTAATTCACAACATCGAATTGTCTCCAGGAAAAGGCGGACAATTAATCCGTGCTGCTGGAACAAGTGCTCAAATCTTAGGACGTGAAGAAAAATATGTTCTTGTCCGTTTAAAGTCAACTGAAGTTCGTCGTGTCCTTGGCGTATGCCGTGCAACAATTGGTGAAGTGGGTAATGAATTTCATGAATTAGTAAAAATCGGTAAAGCTGGAAGAAAACGTCACATGGGAGTGAAACCAACCGTTCGTGGGTCCGTTATGAACCCAGTTGACCATCCTCATGGTGGTGGAGAAGGAAAGCAACCAGTTGGACATGCATCACCACTTACTCCTTGGGGTAAATGCGCTCGTGGTATGATTACAAGAAAACATAAATTACCTAGCGATAAACTAATCGTTAGAAGAAGAAATAAATAGGAAGGAGGAACTCGAGTATGTCACGTTCAGTTAAAAAAGGTCCATTTTGTGATGATCACTTAATGAAAAAAGTGGTAGAAGCAAATAAATTAAATTCAAAGAAAGTCATTCAAACATGGTCAAGACGTTCAACAATATTTCCACAATTTGTGGGACTAACCATCGGTGTTCATAACGGAAAAGAACACATTCCGGTTTATGTTACAGAGGATATGGTCGGTCACAAATTAGGAGAGTTCTCTCCAACAAGAACATTCCGCGGTCATGCGGATAAAAAAGTCGTCAAGAAATCAGCAGGAGGAGGCAAATAGATGGAAGCCAAAGCAAGAGTTAATACTGTCAGAATTGCCGCTAGAAAAGTCCGCCAAGTTGTTGATTTAATTAGAGGAAAAAAAGTTGGGGAAGCTTATGCAATCCTAAGAAATACACCAAGAGGTGCAACTGAGTGTGTTGAAAAATTGTTAAAATCTGTTGTTGCGAATGCAGAACACAATTATCAACTTGATCAAGATAAACTTTTCATCAAAGAAATTTATGTTGGTGAAGGAAAAACACTAAAAAGAATGCAACCTCGCTCACAAGGTAGAGGGTTTGCAATTTTGAAAAGAACCAGCCACATATACATTACCGTGGCTGAGAAGGAATAAGGAGGGATTTTATGGGACAAAAGGTCAGTCCAATCGGACAAAGAATCGGAATCATTTTTGATTGGGAATCCAGATGGTATGCAGACAAAAATGATGTAGCAGATTTACTTCTTGAAGACATTAAAATTCGCGACTTATTAAACGATCTATATAAAAATGCTAGCATTTCTAAAATAGAAATCGAAAGAAGCAAATCCCGTGTAATTATTACCGTTAATACAGCAAAACCTGGTATGGTTATCGGTCGTAACGGAGAAACAAAAAATGCTGTTATTGCAAAACTTAAAACTTTATCTAACAAAGAAGTATTCTTAAATGTTGTTGAAATTAAACGTGCAGAACTTGATGCAAAATTAGTCGCAGAAAGTATCGCAAAACAACTTGAAAACCGTGCTTCATTCCGAAGAGTACAAAAAGTCGCTATCCAAAGAGCATTAAAAGCTGGAGCTAAAGGGTGCAAAACTTTAATTTCCGGACGTCTTGCTGGCGCTGAAATGGCACGTAGTGAAGGATATAATGAAGGAAATGTACCTCTACATACTTTAAGAGCGAATATTGACTATGCGCTTGCAGAAGCTAAAACTACTTATGGTAAACTTGGCGTAAAAGTATGGATTTACAAAGGGGAAATTCTGCCTTCAAAGAAGGAGGCTAAGTAATTATGTTAATGCCTAAAAGAACAAAATATCGTCGTCCTCACAGAGTGAGCTACGAAGGCCATGCAAAAGGCGGATCTGAAATCGCTTTTGGAGAATTTGGACTCGTTGCCCTTGAGGGTGCTTGGATTACAGCTCGCCAAATTGAGGCAAGCCGTATTGCGATGACACGTTATATGAAACGTTCAGGACAAGTTTGGGTAAAAATATTCCCACATTTGGCTAAAACAAAGAAACCTATGGAAGTTCGTATGGGATCTGGTAAAGGTTCTGTTGAAGAATGGGTAGCAGTAGTTAAAGAAGGAGTAATTTTATTTGAACTTGCTGGAGTAACTGAAGAAGTTGCAAAAGAAGCTTTAAGATTAGCCTCTTACAAATTACCAATTAAAACAAAATTTGTTAAGAAAGTGAGTGGTGATTCAAATGCTTAATTTAAAAGATTTACGTGCAATGGATGACACCACTATTTTGACTGAAATTGAAAACTTAAAGAAAGAACTATTTGACCTTCGTTTCAAACACGCAACTGGTCAATTAGAAAACACTGCACGCTTATACAATGTTAGAAAGACTATCGCTCGTATGAAGACTATTCTTACTGAACGAGAAGGAAAGTAGGAGGATATTATGGAAAATACAAATCATAAAGTGTTTACCGGAACAGTTGTTTCAGATAAAAATGATAAAACAATTACCGTTCTTGTAACGACTTATAAAAAACATCCTTTATACAACAAACGAGTTATTTCGTCTAAAAAATTTAGAGCTCACGATGAATTAAATACAGCGAAAACTGGCGATGTTGTTAAAATTATGGAATGCCGTCCATTATCAGCCACTAAGAGATTCCGTTTAGTTGAGATTTTACAACAAAACGGTAATCTATAATAGGCTAAAGAGGAGGATTAATCATGATACAACAAGAAACCAGATTAAAGATTGCTGACAACTCAGGAGCCCGTGAAATACTAACCATTAAAGTTTTAGGCGGAACTAGACGCAGATACGCTAATATCGGTGATATTATCGTTGCGACAGTAAAAGCTGCAACTCCTGGTGGTTTAGTAAAAAAAGGTGAAGTAGTTAAAGCAGTCATCGTGAGAACCAAAAAAGGTGTTCGTCGTGCAGATGGATCGTTTATTAAATTTGATGACAATGCAGCAGTTATTATTAAAGATGACAAGAGCCCAAAAGGAACTCGTATCTTTGGACCTGTTGCACGTGAGTTAAGAGAAGCTGAGTTTACAAAAATTGTTTCTTTAGCTCCAGAAGTATTATAGGAGGCATATCATGAAACTAAAAAAAGGCGATAAGGTCATTATAATATCTGGATCTGACAAAGGGAAACAAGGTACGATTTCTAAAATCATTAAGAAATCAGAACGTGTGTTACTTGACGGAGAAGGATTAAAAAAAGTTAAAAAACACTTAAAACCATCTCAACAAAATCAAGATGGTGGAATTATGGAACTTCAAAAACCAATTCATGTATCAAATGTGATGGTTTTAGATCCAAAAACAAAAAAACCTACCAGAATTGGATATAAAACAGTGACTAAAAAAGTTAAAAAAGTTGAAGTGACTGAAAAAGTTAGATACGCAAAAAAATCTGGCGAAGTATTAGAATAATGAAGGGAGAAAATTGATGAATCGTTTAAAAGAAAAATATAAAAGCGAGATTATGCCCGCTTTACAGGCTAAATTTAATTATTCTTCCGTCATGGAAAGTCCAAAAGTTAGTAAAATTGTTATTAACATTGGAGTTGGAGATGCTGTAGCAAATCCAAAAGTATTAGATGATGCCGTAAGTGAGTTAGCTCAAATTACAGGACAAAAACCGCTTGTAACAAAAGCTAAAAAATCTATCGCAAGTTTTAAACTTCGTGAAGGAATGCCAATTGGTTGTAAGGTTACTTTACGTGGTGAGAGAATGTTTCAATTTTTAGATAAACTCATTACCATTGCATTACCACGTGTTCGCGACTTCCGTGGAATTAATCCAAAAGGATTTGACGGACGCGGGAATTATACGTTAGGTGTAAAAGAACAATTGATTTTCCCGGAAATCAATTACGATAAAGTCACAAAAATTCGCGGAATGGACATCGTTATAGTAACGACAGCTAACACTGATCAAGAAGCCTTAGAGCTTTTAAAACTATACGGAATGCCATTCAGAAAGAACTAAGGAGGCGTACTATGGCAAAAACATCGATGAAAGTCAGACAAAAACGTGGTTCAAAGTTTCCAGTTAGAGACTATACAAGATGCGAACGTTGCGGACGTCCTCATTCAGTTTATCGCAAATTTAAAATATGTCGTATTTGTTTCCGTGAGTTAGCTTACAAAGGTCAAATACCTGGCGTTAGAAAAGCAAGTTGGTAATTAAAATGATGAAATTAGATTCCTATTTATTGAGGAAGGAGGCATTATTAATATGGTTATGACAGATCCAATTGCCGATATGTTAACTCGTATTCGCAACGCAAACCAAATGAAAAAACAAACCGTTGATATTCCAGCTTCTAAATTAAAAACAGAAATTTTGACTGTTTTAAAACAAGAGGGATTCATTACAGACTTCGTAGTCGTTAATGAAGGCGTCCAAGGGTTAATTAAAGTGACTTTAAAATATTTACAAAATTCAGAACGTGCTGTTAGAGGTTTGAAGAAAATCTCTAAACCGGGTTTAAGAGTTTATGCTAAATCAGATGAACTACCAAGAGTGTTGAACGGTCTCGGAATCGCGGTCGTATCTACCTCTAGAGGCATTATGACCGATAGAGAAGCTAGAAAACAACAAGTTGGTGGCGAAGTGATAGCATATGTTTGGTAATCAGACATACTTAAAAATTAAAAGAAAAATTATGGAGGTGCAAGAAAACTATGAGTCGTGTTGGTAGACAATTAATCAGCGTTCCTGCTGGTGTTACAGTAACTGTAGCTGCAAACAACTTAGTGACTGTAAAAGGACCAAAAGGAACATTAGAATTTACTTTCCACAATGATATGACAATTGATTCTGCTAATAATGAAATTTCTGTAACCCGACCAAGTGATTCTTTAAAGCACCGTGCCTTACATGGTACGACAAGAGCTTTATTGAATAACATGGTTAAAGGTGTAACCGAAGGTTATACAAAGATCCTTGATATTAAAGGTGTTGGTTACCGTGCTTCATTAAAAGAAGGAAATATATTAGTTGTAAGTGTTGGATATTCAAATCCAGTAGAAGTTTTAATTCCAAATGGATTGACTGTAGATATTCCAGTGAACACAGAAGTTCACATTAAAGGTATTGATAAGCAAGCGGTAGGAGAATTTGCCGCAAATATTCGCAAGATTAGACAACCAGAACCTTATCAAGGAAAAGGTATTAGATATCGTGGCGAATTTGTACGTCGTAAAGAAGGGAAAACTGCTAAGTAATAGCAGACGGGTGATAAACTATGTTTAATCCAGTAAATAAAAATGCTCAACGTGTAAAACGTCACAGACGTATTAGAGCAAATATTAAAGGAACTACATTAAGACCTCGTTTAAATGTTTTCCGTTCCAATACAGGCATTTATTGCCAACTTATTGATGATACACTAGGAATTACTCTAGTTTCCGCTTCTTCGATTGATATTAAAGAAGGACCTAAAGGAAACATTGAGGGAGCTGCTGCAGTTGGAACATTAATTGCCAAGAGAGCACTTGAAAAAGGTATTAAAGTTGTCGTATTCGATCGTGGCGGGTATATTTACCACGGAAGAGTCAAAGCATTAGCCGAAGCTGCTAGAGCTGCAGGGCTAGAATTCTAATGAAGGAGGGTGCCCAATGCTAGAGAATAATGTCAAAGATGGACAAGATAGAAGACCATCTCGCACATCTCGTGTGAAAAAAAGAGAAGAAAAGCTTTATGAAGAAAAAGTTGTCAATATTGGTAGGGTAACCAAAGTTGTCAAGGGTGGTAGACGTTTTAGTTTCTCTGCTATCGTTGTTGTTGGAGATCGAAAAGGAAATGTAGGATTTGGAACTGGTAAAGCTAGTGAAGTTCCAGATGCAATTCGTAAAGCGATTGAAGATGCAAAGAAAAACTTGATTTTCATTCCAAGAAATGGAACAACTATTCCTCATACAATCACCGGACGTTACGGTGCTGCAAAAGTATTTTTACGCCCAGCTGTTGAAGGAACCGGCGTAATCGCAGGTGGACCTGTTCGTGCCGTACTTGAACTTGCAGGCGTTGAAGATGTATTAAGCAAATCATTAGGATCAAATTCACCGATTAATATCGTTAGAGCAACGATGTCAGGGCTAAAACAATTAAGAAGCCTTGAAACAATTGCCGAAACTCGTGGTTTATCGGTTGAGGAGGTCTTGAAATAATGGCTAAAGTAAAAGTAACCTTGGTTAAAGGGTTAATGGGCCGCAAACCTAACCAAGTAAAAACAGTCAGAGCACTCGGACTTAATAAGAGAAATTCATCTGTTATTAGAGAAGAAAGCGATGCAATAAACGGAATGATTAATACCATCCGTCATCTAGTTAAAGTCGAAGAAGTGAAGTAGGAGGTGCCAATATGAAACTACATGAATTAAAACCAGTTGCAGGCGCTACTCATTCCAAAAAACGAGTTGGACGCGGAACTAGTAGTGGAACAGGTAAAACATCAGGGCGTGGACAAAAAGGCCAAAACTCACGTACCGGTGGTGGAACTCGTTTAGGTTTTGAAGGTGGACAAACACCTCTATTTAAACGCTTACCAAAACGTGGATTTACAAACTTTTTCAGAACTGAATATGCTATTGTAAATTTACTTGAATTAAATTCTTATCCAAATGGAACAATTGTAACTCCTGAAGTTCTTTTATCAGACCGTAAGGTAAGTGCGCTTTTAAGTGGTATCAAGATTTTAGGAAAAGGTACACTTACTGTTAGTTTAACTGTTAAAGCTCATAAATTCTCGGCTTCTGCGAAAAAAGCAATTGAAGACGCCGGCGGCAAGACAGAGGTGATTTAATATGGAGACTCTAAAAAAGATATTTAAGAATAAGGAATTAGTTAAAAAATTACTATTTACTTTACTTGTCTTTTTAGTATTCAAATTATTCACTTATGTTACAATGCCACTTATTAATACGGCTTCACTTACAGATTTATTCTCAAATAGTGGATTCTTAGGAATTATGAACTCCATTTCAGGTAATGCACTTGGGAACTATTCTGTTATTGCTTTAGGAATTAGCCCATACATTACGGCATCAATTGTCATCCAAATGTTACAAATGGATATTATCCCTGTTTTAAAAGAGTGGTCAGAAGAAGGCGAAGTTGGCCGTCAAAAAATAAGCCGTTTAACAAGATATGTCGCAATCGTACTTGCATTTGTACAAGCACTTGCAATGACATTTGCTTTCAACAGTACACAAACATCCATATTTACGTTTGGAGTTTCAGACTGGGCAACAGCAGGTGGACGTAATTTATGGTTCTTAGTTTATTTCTATATCGCAGTCGTGTTAACAGCAGGAACTGCATTTACGATTTGGCTAGCAGATCAAATTACATTAAAAGGAGTTGGAAACGGTTCTTCAATGTTAATCGTTGCCGGAATCATCATTTCCTTTCCTGGAACAATTGTTTCTTTATTCCAATATTATATTAAAGATGCTGCAGGTGCATTATCAACAGATATATCGCCCGTTCAAGGAGCATTTGCTGGTTATGTATTATTTGGTGTTAGTATTTTAATGTTTGTCATCGTGCTGATTGGGGTAACCTATATGCAAGATGCGCAACGAAAAATACCTATCCAATATGCAAATAGACCGGCAAGTTCAAAATTTGCTGGAAAATCGGAATCTAACATTCCGATTAAGATTAATACTGCTGGTGTTATTCCGGTTGTATTCTCATCCATCATCTTATCATTACCGAATACAATTTTCAGTTATATTTCTTGGGGATCTAGCTCATTAGCTACATCAGCACAAAACTGGTTCGGACAAATCTTCTCGTATCAACAACCGATTGGATTTGCTTTATATATGCTTTTAATTGTTGTGTTTACTTTCTTCTATGCGTTCATCTTAATTAAACCTGAACAATTATCTGAAAACCTTCAAAAACAAAATGCTTATATTCCAGGAGTTCGTCCAGGAAGTGAAACAGAAGCTTATATTACCAAAACATTGTTTAGAGTAACAGTAATTGGAGCACTTTACTTACTACTTATTGCCAGCCTTCCAATTATTACCTCGGCTATCTTGGGACAAAGCTACGCTCAAATTGGTGGTACTTCCTTATTGATTATCGTTGGTGTTGCTTTAGAAACGGCAAAACAAATTGATACAGACACGCAGGAAAAGGCATACGCGGGATTCATGAGATAGTATCATGATAAATTTATTGATTATGGGGAAGCCAGGAGCTGGCAAAGGTACCCAAGCAGCAAGATTACTAGATTATTATAAACTTACCCATATTTCAACTGGAGATATTTACCGTGAAGAAATGGCGAAAGACTCTCCTATTGGAATACTCGCCAAGAAATATATTGGGCAAGGTGAGCTGGTCCCTGATAATGTTACTAACGACATCGTTAGAAACGTACTGAATCAAAAGGATTATCCTAATGGCTTTATGCTAGATGGATATCCAAGAACAAAAACACAAGCAATTGCTCTCGATAAGATGCTCGAAGACTTGAATATCCACTTAACTGCAGTTATTAATGTAGATGTGGAGGATAAAGTATTATTAGTTCGTATGGCTGGAAGAAGGGTTTGTTCTAATTGTGGAGCAACCTATCATATCGATTTTCATCCATCTGCCAAAGAAGGTATTTGTGATGTTTGTGGATCGAAGCTAATACAACGAGAAGACGATTTGGAAGAATCAGTTTTGAACAGGTTAAGAATCTATAACGAAAAGACCAAACCGCTTTTAGACTATTATAAGAAAAAAGGCTTACTACTCATCGTTAATGGTGAAGACCCAACAGCAACTGTGTTCCAAAATATTGTCAATAAACTAGGTGAATAAATGTGGTAACAATCAAATCTCAAAGAGAAATCGAATTAATGCGGATTGCAGGAAGAATTGTTGGGCTCGCTCATCAAGAAGTAGCAAAACACGTCGTACCTGGTATATCTACGTATGAACTCGATCAAATCGTTGAAAAAGTGATTTATGACAACAATGCAATCCCTAGTTTTAAAAACTATAACGGATTTCCTTCTGCCGCATGCATATCTATTAACAAGGAAGTCGTACATGGTATTCCTTCAAAAAAAAGAATTTTACAAGATGGAGATATCGTATCAATCGATATTGGTGCAATTTATAAAGGGTATCATGGAGATTCTGCTTGGACATATGCATGTGGAGAGATTTCGTTAGCTGCAAAAAAATTACTCGAGGGTACAGAAGCTAGCCTTTTCAAAGGTCTAGAAAAAGCAGCGCCTGGTAATCGCTTAACGGACATTTCTCATGCAATTCAAGAATTTGCGGAAAGCTTAGGGTTTTCGGTTGTAAGAGAATTTGTTGGACATGGTGTAGGGAAACAACTACACGAAGATCCTCAAATTCCAAATTTCGGACTTGCTGGTAGAGGCATTACTTTGAGAAAAGGAATGACCCTAGCAATCGAGCCAATGATTAATGCTGGAAGAAAAGAAGTAAAAGTGTTACCTGATGGATGGACTACCATAACTCAAGACGGATCTTTAAGTGCACACTTTGAGCACTCTATCTTGATTACAGAAAATGGTTATGAAATCCTGACAAAGGTTTAAAAAGGAGTGATTCAATGGCAAAAAAAGATGATGTAATCGAAATGGTTGGAACGGTTGTCGAAGTCTTGCCAAACGCCCAATTTATAATCGAGTTAGAAATTGGACATCGCATTCTCGGTCACGTTTCTGGTAAAATCCGCATGCATTACATACGCATTTTACCAGGCGATAAAGTCAAAGTTGAACTGTCAACATACGATCTAACACGTGGACGAATAACGTATCGAATGAATTAAATTATGAAAGATTTTAGGGAGGTAATGGTATGAAAATTAGACCATCTGTAAAAAAAATCTGTGACAAATGTAAAATCATCAAACGCAATGGCAATGTAATGGTCATATGCGAAAATCCAAAACATAAACAAAGACAAGGAAAATAGGAGGTAACAATGGCACGTATCGCAGGAGTAGATATCCCTAGAGAAAAGCGCGTTGTAATTTCTTTAACTTATGTTTATGGTATCGGTAAGCCACTATCTGAAAAGATTTTAGCCGCTGCAGGTATATCAGAAGACAAAAGAGTTAAAGATTTAACAGACGATGAAGTAGTAAGAATTCGTCAAGAAGTTGCAAAATATAGAGTTGAAGGCGATCTTCGTAGAGAAGTTGCATTAAACATTAAACGTTTAATGGAAATTGGCTCATACAGAGGAATTCGTCATCGCAAAGGTTTACCAACACGTGGTCAAAATACGCGTAACAACGCAAGAACACGTAAAGGTCCAAGAAAAACCGTTGCAAATAAGAAGAAATAGGAGGGATTAATATAATATGGCACGTACAGTAGTTAAGAAACGTCGTGTGAAAAAGAATATTCCTTCTGGAGTAGCTCATATTCATTCGACTTTTAACAACACAATAATTACGATCACAGATGGACAAGGCAATGCTATTGCTTGGTCTTCATCTGGAGCAATTGGATATAAAGGTAGCCGTAAATCGACACCTTTCGCAGCTGGTCTTGCTAGTGAAGCAGCTGCCAAAGCAGCAATGGAAAATGGCGTTCAAAGAGTTGAAGTTTCTGTTAAGGGACCAGGTCCTGGTAGAGAAGCAGCAATTCGTAGTTTACAAGTTGCAGGCCTAGAGATTACTGCAATTAAAGACGTAACACCAGTTCCACATAACGGATGTCGTCCACCAAAACGACCACGCGGATAGGAGGCTTTTTATGAAGGACTTGAAATTCGAAAAACCAAAAACCATTACTGAAGAAATTGATGACTCCTACGGAAGATTTGTCATCACACCACTTGACCGTGGATTCGGTATCACGATTGGAAATTCTTTGAGACGAGTTTTATTGTCTTCTCTTCCTGGAGCAGCAATTGTCAATGTGACAATTGATGGCGTTGAACATGAGTTCACCGCTATTGAAAATGTTGTTGAAGATGTGACTTCAATTGTATTAAATTTAAAAGGTGTTGTCTTAACAATTGACAATCCTAACCCAAATATAGAAAAACGCTTAGAAGTGATTGTAGATGGTCCTCAAGACGTTCATGCATCTGACATTATTGCAGATGATGAAGTTGAAGTGATTAATCCTGATCATTATATTTGCCACGTAAACAAAGGCAAACGTTTCCGTATGGTATTAATTGCCAGAAAAGGAAATGGTTACGCTAACGCTGACAAGAATGCACAATATGACAATATGGTCGGTGTCATTCCAATTGATAGTTTATATACACCCGTTGTTCGTGCAAACTATTCTGTCGACAAGACAAGGGTTGATGAATCAGCTGATTATGATAAACTAACAGTTGAAGTTTGGACCAACGGATCAGTTGGACCAAAAGAAGCAATTGGTATGGCTTCTAAAATGTTAATCGATCATTTATATTCCATCGTTGAACTTTCTAACCGCGCAATGGCAGAAGACTTCATGATTGAAAGAAAATCCGAGGAAACAACTAGAAACCTTGAAAAACCTATCGAAGATTTAGATCTTTCGGTAAGAAGCTATAACTGCTTAAAAAGAGCAGGTATTCACACTTTAGGTGAACTCATCGAAAAAACCGAAGAGGACATGATGAAAGTTCGTAACTTAGGTAAAAAATCATTAAAAGAAGTGAAGCAAAAGCTTGAAGAATTAAGTTTAAGCTTAGCTAAGCACTAATTGATAGGAGGATAGTCATGGCTAGAGGATATAGCAAACTCAACCGTCGTAGTGATAACCGTAAAGCGTTAATGCGCGATCTTGCTACTCAACTCATTTTACATGGTAAAATCGAGACAAGTGTAATCAAGGCGAAAGAACTTAGACGCGTCGTAGAAAAATTAATTACTTTTGCAAAAAAAGGCGATTTAAATTCTTTAAGAATAGCTGGACAAACTGTTAGAACATTAGAACTTGATGATCAAACAGCTTTACAAAAACTATTCAAAGAAATTGGACCAAAATATGCTGATCGTAACGGTGGATACACAAGAATCTTCCGCGTTGGATATCGTTTAGGCGATTCATGTCCAATGGCAATTATCGAACTCGTATAAATTCCATTTTACTAAGATAGAATAGATGTCAATTTCATATTGACATCTTTTTCTTTTTATCTAGTGAGAAGTTGACTACTTAGCAGTTATATGGTAGTATTTTTTTAATAAATAATGAAAGTCTGGTGATGAAATTGAATAATCTAGGGAAAACATTATATCCAATAGTTTTAGTTCATGGTATTGGTTTTAGAGATAATAAATATCTTAATTATTGGGGGAGAATTCCTAAATCTCTTGAATCGCTTGGGGCAACAATTTTTTATGGTAACCAAGATAGTTGGGGAAGCGTTAAAGGAAATGCCCAAACACTAAAAACGACGATTGAAAGAATTCTTTTAGAAGAAAAGGTGGATAAAGTCAATATCATAGCTCATTCTAAAGGTGGAATTGATGCTAGATATATGATTTCTTCTCTAGAAATGGCACCTTTTGTCAGTTCGCTTACAACTATTGCTTCTCCACATCACGGATCAAAAGCGATTGATGTTTTAAGCAAATTTCCAAAAATTCTAATTAGACTTGCTGGTTTTTTTGTGAATCTTTGGTTTAGAATACTAGGTGATAAAAACCCTGATTTTTTAAGTACAATTGATTTATTAAATACGAAAACAATGGAAGAGTTTAATTTAGAAAATAAAGACATTGAAGGTGTATACTATCAAAGTTTTGGGTTTCAAATGAAAAGGTCATTTTCTGATATTTTTCTGTTTTTTACACATGCGATTATAAAAATAATTGATGGGGATAATGATGGAATTGTATCCATGAATTCTTCTGTTTGGACAAACTTTCACGGACCTCTAACAGGCCAAAACTGGCGAGGAGTATCTCATCTTGATGAAGTAGATTTCAGAAGAATGAACTTTAGAAAAAAGAACAATAAGTCAGGAATTACAGATATTAGAGAAGTGTATATTGAAATTATCAAAGATTTAAAAGCAATGAATTTTTAACATTTAGAATTTTAATAAAGATTAATCTAAAAAATACAGAATTGTTCATTATATTTATTCTAGACGAAGCAGAACCTAACGGGTTTTGTTTCTTCTCTTGAATGATAACAAAATATTGAACCTTTTTTCATAATTTACTGTTTATAATATGCCTGTAAATCAACAAAAATTAGGTGATACCGATGGTTCAGGAAATTGTTAAAATACTTGATTATATTGAAGAAAATATACTTTTAGAGATTAAGTTAGAAGATATAAGCAAAGTAGCATATTATTCGCCAAGTCATATTAGTCGTTGGTTTAATCGTTATGTAGGGTTATCTCTTAATGAGTATATTAACAAGAGAAGATTGTCGTTAGCTGCACTGATGATTAAAAATACAAAGAAACCGATTGAGTATGTGGCGCATTTCTATGGATTTAATTCATCAAAATATTTTAGCAACTTATTTAAAAAATATTTTAACGTTTCACCTCGAAATTATCGGTTCAATAATTTTTTTGTTGATTTACAATTAAAAAGATTGATAAAAGGTGGAGAAAATATGAAAATTTTAAAAATTAGCAATTTAGTTGATCAGATTATGAAGAACAGTTTTAATATAAATACATTATTTGATACAGTATCGGTAATCGAAAATTGTATTTTATATGAGCAAAAGAACAGTGATATTGTCCTTATTGCTTATTTCTTAGATGAAAAAAACGATTACATGCTTATGCAAGTGGATGTTAACTTGATAACTGGAAAGTATGTTAGTAAACTTATCCTTAAGACAACTCCCAGTAAAGAGATTGAGATTAGTAAAATCGTAAAAGAAGATGATAAAGTATACGTGGAATATAAGAACATCTCTATGCAAAAAACGATACTTGCATCACTAATTCCTGTAGACACTAGAATAGAAGTAACAACGAATGTATTAGAAGAAATTGTGAATGAAAGTGGATATGAGAATGAAATTATAAATAATGAAATGTATGATGAAGTTAAAGAGTTAGCCAATACTCTAAAAAGTGCAAATCATGTATATGAAATAGAGAATGCTGTTAAAAATGATAACGGATTATTGATATTACGAGAATTTGGAAAAGAATTTATACTTCTAAAATTGTTAGAAAAAAAGAATCATCTATTTCTATTTTCAATATATTTGAATTTTGAAGATGGTATTACTGAGATCAATAACATATATGGAGTTCTAAAAGGAATTAAAACAGTGAATTTTGTTTTGGAGAATAACATGGGATGCATATATTTGAATAAAGAATTGCATTCGCAATCATTTCTCAATGTAAATGAATCGGTTCCACCACAGTTTGTTATTTCTTTCCCAAAAGGGATATGTGGAAGAGGAAATTGGGATATATCAAATTTGTTTCACGAATAAACTAGTATCAGTTAACTTGGAGTTATATGTTTTTCCTTCAAAAACAAGCAAAAATATAAAGAAATATATGGTAGTATTTGCATAATAAATATAAAAAAAACTGGAATCTTTTAAATTCCAGCATGAATCCGTGCCTGAGAAGACACGGATTTTATTTTTTTAGTATTCAGTTAAATGTGTATAAACATTTTCTGCGAAGATACAATTATCTAGTATGGATGCCTTAAGCAAACGATAGTTTTCGGGCGTCAAATCTTTCATCCTTTTGAATCGCTTTGGTTGAGATATTGCTATATCAAATTGATTTTTATATCCGCCTAAATATTGAATCCCTTTAGGGTTAGAGGCGCGCATCAATTGATATATCTGAAAGCATTTATTTTCAATTGGTTTTTGAATAGATATCTCTGAATAAACTTTCGTTTTATCTGATGAATCTACTTTATTGAATTTAATGCCTTTAAGCGCTGGAGACCCCCAAGAACGAAGCTGAAATGCTTGAGGATTTTGAATTTCAAAACAATAATATAGCCCATCAAGCATAGTTGTTGTAGTTTTTCCGTTTGAAACGTAAGCATAACAATCATAAATAGTGGTTGAAAAATGATTTTGACTTAAATATTCCATTTTATATCTTAAATATTTTGTTACACCTTTATGAAATATTCCAACGTTTTCAAAAAATTCTCGTTCTTTTGGATAAGGACTATATGTAATCGTTGCTTCCCCACTGGCGCTTATGTCTTCAATGACTTTAGGTATCAAATATTCAAACAGAGGTTTTTCGCTAATCCATGTCCTTGAGAGCATTATTGTGATCAATGCTAAGAAGATAAATATAACAATGAAAACAATGAATAATGGAAATAACTCATTGTTCGTTTTTTGAACAAACCAAAAAATGATGGACATGATTAAGACTATGGCAGAAATAATTGTCATTACCTTGACTGTTTTATGGCGGTAAAAACGTAAGCGAGAATGATATTCACTAGCAACTTGATTAAACAGATAATTTTCCATATTTTGCCTCACTTTGTAACTGCATTAATTGTATCAAAAAAACATGATTTTGTCCATTTTTGATTTAAAAAAAGTCCTTCAAATGAAGGACCAAAAATTTGTGATTGATATCTTGTTATTTATTCTGCTTTTTCTAGATTCTTGCGACCCCAGATGAAATCGCCGCATTTCTTACAGCGTTGGCGACTGCTTGATGAACACCTTTATTAAAAGCAAAAGGAATGATGTAGTTTTGATTTAATTCATTATCTGGGATGAATGATGCAATGGCTTTGGAAGCAGCTTGCATCATTTCATTATTAATATCAGATGCCAAAACATCGAGTGCACCTCTAAAAATGCCAGGGAATGCTAAGACATTATTAATTTGATTTGGAAACTGAGAACTACCAGTTCCGACAATGAAAGCACCTGCTTCTAATGCATTCTCTCTTGAAATTTCTGAAACTGGATTTGCCAGTGGAAATACAATAGAATGTAAATTCATACTAGAAATCATTTCTTTTGTAACACAGTTTGGACCAGAAACACCAATAAAAACATCGGCAGATACTAAGGCATCTTGTAATGAACCTTTCATTAAATGTCTGTTTGTTCTTTTAGATATTGCTTTATGAACATCGCTTAAGTCTTCCGAACCTTCAGTAATAATTCCAAACCGGTCGCAAACAATCATATCAGTTACACCAAATTGTAATAGATAATCGGCGATTGAAAGTCCGGCAGCACCAGCACCATTAATGACAACTTTAATATTATTCATCTCTTTATGAACGATTTTTAAAGCATTAATTAATGCGGCTGCGACAATGATTGCGGTCCCGTGTTGATCATCATGAAAAACAGGAACATCGCATATTTCTTTTAGTCTTTTTTCGATTTCAAAACACCTTGGTGCAGAAATATCTTCTAAATTAATTCCACCAAAACTACCAGCGAGCAATGAAATTGTTCGCACAATCTCATCGGTATCTTTGGTTCTTAAGCACAAAGGAAAAGCATCAATTTCTCCAAATGTTTTAAATAACACGCATTTACCTTCCATCACTGGCATTCCAGCTTCTGGACCAATATCCCCAAGTCCCAGTACAGCTGTTCCATCGGTAATCACTGCGACAAGATTTTGCCTTCTAGTATATAAATAACTAAGGTTAACATCTTTTTGAATTTCTAGACAAGGCTCCGCAACCCCTGGAGTATATGCCACTGAAAGTTCAGCGGAATTACTGACGCTGACACGCGGTGTTATTTCAATTTTACCTTTTAATCTAGCATGTAACAATAAAGATTCTTTCTTGTAGTCCATAATTTCACCAATCCCATGACTTGTTATAGAGTGTAAGTTTCATACTTCTTATTGTATTACATTTGGCTATGTTTGCACAAGTAAGAATTTAAATATTGATTATTTACATTAATCTTTATTTTTGCTAATAAATATTCATCTCCCAAATAAGAGATGTTTTGAAAAATGGTTGATTTATGCATGATATCAACTATAATGAAAGTAACAAGTTCATTGTTATCTACATGAAAGGAATGGTTGAATAATTTGCAGAAGAAGACATTTAACATAATAATAATTTTCGGACTAATAGCAGCCCTAGTATTCATTATCGGGTTATTTTCTAAAGGCGATTTGAATATTGATACATACACTGCCGATGTCACCATCAACGATGCTGGAGATATGACGGTTGTGGAAACATGGGATATTAATTATTATACTCATATGAACGTTCGGTTTAGAGATATTGCGTTTAATAAATATGCGACTGATTACGAATTATCAGAAAGCCTAAATAACATCGCAAGTTTTGATACTAATCATGTGAGTGTAAAGTTTTTCAAAGATGGTCAAGATAGGACAAATGATGTTAGAGTTGCATATTCTTTCAACAATGAATATGACGAACTTGGGGGTTTAATTACCTGTGAACCAAATAGTTCGACTTGTGAATCAATCTTTGTGGATGCGACAAATGCTGGTGGACTCGATGGTAATGTAAGTTTTGAATATACTTACACGATTTTGGGAGTAATAACTAGTTATTCCGACATATCAGAACTCAATTGGCGACTATTTGATTATGCAGAAGACACTGTGAAACAAGCGAATATAACTGTCACTTTCCCAGAAAATGCGTTTTCTATAGAGGATATGTATGTTTGGGGACACGGCCTTACAAATGGGACGATTACCAAAAGCAGTAATAATCAAGTTGTGATGGATATTGGAAAAATCAGATCTGGAGAGTTTCCTGAATTTCGGATTTTAGTTCAAAATGATTTGTTTTCGAATATAGAACAAAAAAACGTTTATATTACTCCTAAGATGACTCTAGCTAAGATTATGGATTACGAAGAGACGATTTCTTCTGAGTTTAACCAAAGAGTAATTGCTACGAGAGTTATCTTAGCGCTAACAATTGTTATGTGTCTTGTCATGGGTGGTGTAACTTATGCTGTATACCGAAAATATGATAAAGAATATATTCCAGAATATAAAGGTGATTATTACAGAGAACTTCCAAATGAGGATACTCCGGCTGAAGTAAGTTATTTATATTACATGAAAAAGATATCGAATGAATCAGTAACCGCTACATTACTTGATTTAGTGCGAAAGAAGTTTATTACTTTAGATTCTACAGGAAAAGCGATGACTTCTGCAAAAGCAGATTTTATACTTACACTAGATAAAACGGCTGATAAATCAAAACTTAAAAAACATGAAATAGAACTTCTTCACTGGGTTTTTAACATTATTGGAGATGGCTCAGTTGTAACAACAAAGAAGATTGAAAAATATGGAAAATCTAGCGTTGAAGAAGCTAAAATTTTTCAATCTCGATCAATGTCTTTCATTGAAGCTGCAAAACAAGTTTCCAGTAAACATCCATATTTTGAATATAATTATCAATTAAATAAAAAGAAAATTATGGTTCCAATTATTATACCAATTATTTTACTAGCCATATCATTGATAACGAGTTCAATATACGTTATTACGAATTGGATAACAACACTAACTAGTATTCTAGTAATCATTTCGTATTCAACTTATGTATATTCAATTAAGAAAAGAAGTGTTGAAGGAAACGAACTTTTCACAAAATGGAAAGCATTTAAGAATTTCTTAATCAATTTTAGTAGTATTGATGACTATCCAATACCAGGAGTCATTGTCTGGGAGCATTATTTGGTTTACGCTACGGTTTTAGGGATAGCAGATAAAGTTATGGCTCAGTTGGAAATAAAGCTTCCTAAAGAGGAATTAGCTAGTTCTAGTTCAACGTTTATGAAGGTGGGTTATTCTTCAAAAGGTTTTTATTATGGAATGATTGTTAATCGCTTTAACACAACTTTCACGAACGCATCCTCAAACTCGATGCGGACGATTGCCGTATACAACGCTTCTAAAGTTTCATCTGGTGGCGGTGGAGGCGGTTTTGGTGGCGGAAGTTCTGGTGGTGGCGGTGGCGGTGGCGGCAGAAGCCGCTAATAAAGTAAAGAAAGAGAGGATATATTATGTTTTTATCAATTTCAACAGGTTTAGTAGTAGGTATTATATTTTTAGTTATTGTCGTTTTAGTCGTAGTAATGGTTATCAACGTTTATAATCAATTAGTAATATTACGAAATAACGTAAGAAACAGTTGGAGTCAAATTGATGTTCAATTGAAACGTCGTTATGATATGATTCCAAACCTTGTGGAAACAGTTAAAGGTTATGCTTCACATGAAGATGGCATTTTTAAAGAATTTGCCAAGGCAAGAAGTATGTATCAAGAAGCCGCTAAAACAGGTAGTGTAACTGGTGCTGCAGAAGCAGAAAAGGGAATTAGTGGTGCAATTGGCAGATTATTAATGGTTCAGGAACAATATCCTGAATTAAAAGCCAATGAAAATTTTAAAGAACTAATGGTACAATTAAAAGATACAGAAGACAAAGTTTCGTTTGGTCGTCAATTTTATAACGATACAGCTTTAAAGTTGAATAATAAGATTGAATTATTTCCATCAAACATCATTGCCAATATGTTTCATTTTAAAGCAGCTGACTTCTTTGTCGTAGATTCAGATGAAGAAAGAAAAGGGATTAAAGTTAAATTTTAAACCAATCCAAAAAGTAAAAAGCGCAATTGGAAAATTATGCGCTTTTTCTTTTTTGGTGATAAAGCATGTTGCCTTTACTAAAAAATTAATGAGTGATACAATAGATTTAGAAGTTTTCTTTACATGATATCGATAGGATGTGTTTATTTTGACAAAGAAAGACGAGTTTCTAGGTATTTTTAATGAACTAGAGCAATATTTAAGAATTGAATATAACAACGGAAAATACTCTGAAACCGGGTTCATGAGTACCTTATATAAAATTAGAAGTCGGAAATCAAATTCATTGATTGCGAATAAACGTAATTTTGATTTGTTGAGTCAAGCAGCACAACTTAGAAACATTATGGTTCATAATGAAAATATCGCTATCCCTACAGACGATTTTTTAATAGAATTTAAATCGACGGTACATCATATTATTCATCCAAAAAAGCTTTACCAAGTAATGAAACCTATTCATAAAACCAAATTTGCTGTGTTAGAAGATACTTTAGATAAAGTATTTGCATATATGAAAGAATTTGACTTTTCTAACATTCCTGTTATTGAAAATAACGTTCTTTTAGGTGTATTTACTGAGCGGACTTTATTTCATTATCTTCAAATGAATAATGATGGTGTGATTCAAAAACAAATGAAGATGAAAGATCTGCTAACATCAATGGATTTAGATAATGACCCAGCAAAATATTTCTCGTTTATTTCTAAACGTCTTGATATTTATCAAGCGTTAGATGCTTTTGGCAGAGATTTTGAGAAAGATCAAGAATTAGAGTTGTTATTCGTGACAGAAAATGGGAATCCTACAGATAAAATTTTAGGAATAGTAACAATTTGGGATCTGAAACAAGCGTTTTTAGAAAACGATTAACGTTTTTTTTTAGCGAATGAACAATGTTTCATTCGCTTTTTTTGTACCTATTTGTTATAATTAATGAACGTAGGTGATGAACATGAGTAAAGTCAAAGTAGAGGATTTAACATTCTCATATAACCAAAGAAAAATGATTTTAAAAAATATCAACCTAGAAGTTCAAAAGGGTGAGTGGGTTGCTATTTTAGGACATAATGGTTCTGGAAAATCAACGCTTGCTAAGACGATGGTAGGATTGCTCGAACCGGCGGCTGGTCATATTTATATTGATGATATTTTATTATCTGAAGAAACTTCTTATGAACTAAGAAAAAAAATCGGAATTGTATTTCAAAATCCTGATAATCAGTTTGTCGGTGTCACTGTGAAAGATGACATCGCTTTTGGTATGGAAAATTTATGCTTTTCCAAAGAGGAAATGCTTGAAAATATTGATTTTTTCGCAAAAAAAGTTGGGGTTTTTGATTATTTAGATAAAGAACCATCATTATTATCCGGTGGACAAAAACAACGGGTTGCTATTGCTGGAATCTTAGCTATGAAAACAGATATTATTATATTTGATGAAGCAACATCAATGCTTGATCCATATGCAAGGGAAGATTTAATGAAATACATTAAGAAATTGCATGAGGATGGACTAACCATAATCATGATTACTCATGATATTGAGGAAGCGTTGTTCGCGGATAAACTTGTCATACTAAAAGAAGGAAAGATTTTATTAGAAGGAGACAAGTCTGCTGTTTTTCATCAACCTCGTTTATTTGAGGATGCTAATCTTGAATTACCTGTTGCTTTAAGAATTTCAAATGAGCTTGATGGAGCTGAGTTTTCTGCATGGAAGGAGTATCTATGGGCATACAGTTTAGAAAAGTAAGTCATGAATATTCCTTTGGACAAAAAGGATTTTTTCAGGCAATTAACAATATTACTTTATCAATCGAAGAAAAAAATGAGTTCATATGTCTTGTTGGGCACACTGGATCTGGTAAGTCTACATTAGCACAACATATGAATGCACTTGCTTTTCCTACGTCTGGTGAAGTTGAAATATTTGGAAGTATCGTTTCAAGTAAAAGAAACAAGAAAATTCATTACAATGACCTAAGAAAACATGTTGGTCTAGTTTTTCAATTTCCAGAATATCAGTTATTCGAAGAAACAGTAGAAAAAGACATCATGTTTGGCCCAATGAATTTTAAAGTGTCTTTAGAAGATGCAAAAACCGAAGCATTAAAAGCAATTAAGCAGGTTGGACTTAATGAAACCTACTTAAAAAGAAATCCGTTTAATTTATCTGGCGGAGAGAAAAAAAGGGTTTCGATTGCAGGCATTTTAGCGATGAATCCCGATATTTTAGTTTTAGATGAACCTACTTCAGGTCTTGATCCGCAAGGAAAAAGACAACTTATGGATTTGTTTAAACAAATTCAAGAGGATACATTGAAGACAATTGTTATTATTACACATGATATGGATTTGGTATATGAATACGCCAATCGTGTTATTGTGTTAAACGATGGCGATTTGGTATACGATGGGAATGAAGAGGATTTATTCCACAAAGAAGAACTGGCAAGTTGGTCTTTAAACGTTCCTTCAACGATTAGAGTCCTTCAACGATTAAAAACACAGTTTAACTTAGACATCAACCCATTTCAAAAAACAGTAGAACAAGCCTCTCTTGAGTTAAAGCGGGGGATGAATCGATGAAAAATATCGTTATTGGACAATATGTTCCTGGAGAAGGGTTCTTTTATAAATTAGATCCAAGGACAAAAATTATCTCGATTGTATTTTTAATGGTTTCTTTATTTTTACTTGAAAGTATTACCTATCTTCTAATTGCTTTTGGATTAAGCATTTTATTGCTTATAGCAGGAAAACTATCCATACTTCGAATTTTAAAAGGATTAAAACCAATCTTTATCCTTTTAATCTTCACCTTTATTTTTCAAATAATGTTTAATAAAGAAGGAACTCTTCTCGTCAATCAAGTCATGAGATTTAGCGTGACAAGCATCATTGGAATTTTTGTTATTACTGTTATATGGCGGTTTTTAGCGAAATACAAACGTTTCAATACCATTTTGTTTTTTCTTTATTTAGCAGGGCTTTACTTTTTATTAGCGCGTTTTAACTATGGTGCCGTTCTTACAACATTCCCTTTAATGATATATCAAAAAGGGTTAGAGATGAGTGTGTTTGTTGTTATTCGGCTCATCATTATTATTACACTTTCTACTGTATTAACGATAACGACAAAACCCACGGATTTAACTCAAGGGTTAGAAAAATTAATGAGACCATTAAAAATCATTGGGATTAAATCGGAAGATTTTGCGCTAATTATATCTATTAGTTTAAGATATATTCCTACTATTTTAGATGAAGCGAATAAAATTATGTTAGCTCAAGCAAGTCGAGGATCGGATTTTACAGAAGGTAAATTAAAAGATAAAGTGAAGCAAGTGATAAGTTTACTTGTGCCAATGTTTATAATCGCTTTTAAAAGAAGTGAAGATTTGGCCGATGCCATGGAATCGCGTAATTTTATTCCAGGCAAGCCCAGGACAAGAATTTTTGATTTAAAGTTTAGTTATATTGATTTATTTACAACTGGTTTTACATTACTTTGTTTTGCGACAAGTATTTATTTGAAGGTGATATAAATGACTGTTTTTGATAAAGGCGTATTTTTGGATGGTTGCGGACTGAAATTTGATAGGGAAGTCATTTTAAATCAAGATGCAGTATATTTATTTTATCTAAATCATATCGATTGGTTTCATGATGTCTTTTTAGATTTAAATACTGAAGGGTTTTCTTATGGGGTATTATCAAATGGATACTTTTATAAAATAGGTGTGAAGTCTAACCGTATAGAGCGAATTGTGATATCTTCAGAAAAGGAAATTAAAAAGAGAGTCAAAGCTGTCATTGCATATGATGGTACTGAGTTTTCTGGTTTCCAAGTTCAGAAGAAAGACCGAAGTGTTCAAGGAGAAATTGAGAAAATATTGTCTGAATGTCATAATCAAGAAACAAAAATACATGGCGCAAGTAGAACTGATGCTGGTGTGCATGCAAAAAGACAAGTGATTCATTTTGATACTGACAAAAAAGATACAATTGATAAATGGAAATATTATTTTAATAGGCGATTGCCAAAGGATATATTTGTGAAAAGCGTTGAATTTGTTCATCCACTATTTCACTCTAGATTTGATGTGTTAAGAAAAGAATACAGGTATTTAATTAACATTGGCGAATACAATCCACTGAAAAGAAATTATGAATGGAATGTGTCAAATCTTGATTTAGATATTTTAAGTAAAGAGCTTCATTCAATCATCGGTTGTTTTGATTTTACCAGTTTTTCCAAAGGGGAAAAAGATTCTAAAATTAGAACGATATATAACGCCTATATTATTCGACACGGCGACACTATAGAACTTATTTTTGAAGGTGACGGGTTTTTACGGTATATGATTCGTTTAATGGTTTTTGCGCTTGTTAAAATTTCCAAGAAAGAATTACGAGCTTCAATGACGGATATTATAAACTTGAAGTCAAGAAAATATTCCACTCATTTGGCTCCCGCGTGCGGATTATACCTATATGATGTCGAGTATTCGAAGTAACAAAAATTATATTTTATTTTTTTTAGTAACTCACTTGCATTCTTTTTTGAGTGTGATATAATTCTACCTAATAATTTAAAAAGCAATGAGAAAGAGAAGTAATACTTTACACTGTTAAAGCGAATCTAGGTTGGTGTGAGCTAGAGAACAAGCATTGTATGAATAACACTTTTTAGCTGCTTATCGAAAGGGTGATTCCTAGTAGAATAAGCCGGGTGTGTTCCGTTAACAGACACAACTTTTGATAGAAAGTATAAAGTGGCTTTTTTAAGCAAACTGGGTGGTACCGCGGATAACAGTTATTCGTCCCTTTTTAGGGATAGATAACTGTTTTTTTTATTTCTTATAGGAGAGGATTATTAATTATGTGTGGAATCGTGGTGTCAGAATTAAATGTATTTGGATTAGAAGAAGGAATGCATAAAATAGATAAAAGAGGACCGGACTCGAAAAAGTTTATGTTCGCAAAAAACAATGTTTTTTTATTTAATCGGTTATCGATTATGGGATTATCCGAAAAGGGAATGCAGCCATTTTCGTATGGCGATAATGTGCTTGTAGCGAATGCAGAGATATATAATTATAAACACTTCAAAGCAGATTTATCTCATAAATATCAATTTATCAGTGGGTCTGATTGCGAAATATTACTTCCTCTTTATGAAGAATTAGGGACTAGTATGTTTTCTTTACTAGATGCGGAATTTGCGATTGTTTTATATGATTCAAAGAAAGATTCTATAGTAGCTGCTAGAGATCCGCTTGGCATTAGGCCATTGTTTTATGGAAGGATTAGAAACAGTCAAAAAATGATTTTTGCTTCTGAAGTAAAAGCAATTATTGATTTAGTTGATATCGCATATCCATTCCCGCCTGGTCATTTCTATATAAATGGAGAATTTACCATATTCTCTGATGTATTAAAAATTGAAGGGTTTCATGATGAAACTTTGGATGAAACGCTTGCACAAATAAAAAATAAACTAACAGAGGCCATAATCAAAAGATTAGATAGTGATGCATCCATGGGATTTTTATTGAGTGGTGGACTTGATTCAAGTTTGGTTTGTGCTGTCGCAGCCCGCCATTTTGATAAACCAATAAGAACTTATTCAATTGGAATGGATAAAGATCCTATTGATCTAAAATATGCCGCTCAAGTAGCAAACTATTTAAACACAATTCACGAAGAAGTCATCATTACTAAAGAAGATATTCTATCTTCACTTGATGATGTTGTTTATGCACTTGAAACATATGATATTACGACGATTAGAGCTAGTATGGGAATGTATCTAATTGCGAGGCATATTCATGAAACTTCGGATATCAAAGTACTTATGACAGGAGAAGTAAGTGATGAGTTGTTTGGATATAAATACACAGATTTTGCGCCAAGCGAAGAGGCTTTTCAAAAAGAATGCATCAAGAGAATTGATGAGATATATATGTATGATGTTCTTCGTGCAGACCGTTGTTTGGCAATAAACAGTTTAGAAGCAAGAGTTCCTTTTGGGGACATTGATTTTGCATCGTATGTAATGAGAATCCACCCATCACTCAAAATGAATAAATATAATCAAGGAAAATATTTGCTTAGAAAAGCATTTGAAGGCGATTATCTTCCTAAAGATATTTTATATCGAGACAAAGCAGCATTTAGTGATGCGGTAGGACACTCGCTTGTAGATTATCTAAAAGAATATGCTGAAAATTGTTATTCTGATGATGAATATGAGGAAACTAGGCATAAGTATTTATCTCCAGTGCCTTTTACAAAAGAATCTTTATTATATAGAGAAATTTTTGAAAAGCATTTTCCAAAGCACAGTCATTTAGTAAAGGATTATTGGATGCCAAACAAAGAGTGGGATGGATGTAATGTTTTAGATCCATCCGCTAGAGTGTTATCAAATTATGGAGATTCAGGTAAATAATTTACTATTTATTAACGCTTAGAAACCATAATAATGTTATAATATATTTGATAGAAGGTGACATTTATGGGAAAAGCATTAGTACTATGTTATTCATTTGAGGGAAATACATTTAAAATTGCGAAAGCTATTTCAGCGGCTTTACAAATTGATTTATATGAAATTAAACCAGTAAAAGATTTGAAATCAACAGGTTTTTCTAAATTTATTTGGGGTGGTAGACAGGTGATTTTGCAAAAAAAACCAGAACTTTTGCCAATCACTATTGATCTTAGTATATATGATACTGTATTTTTGGGGTCGCCAATTTGGGTAGGGACATTCGCTCCTACAATCAAAACACTTTTAGAAGATGGACTTCTTCATGATAAAAAAATCGCTTATTTTTATACGCACGAAGGCGGTGCGAAAAACGCTGCTGAAAAAGGCAAGGAATCGGTTGAAAAATATAATGAGTTCATTGGCTCAATCGGTTTGTTAAACGTAATGAAGCAAGTAGATGTTTGTACAAAAGAAGCTATCAGCTGGGCAAAACATATTATTGATATAAAATAGATAACCAAAAAATGGTTGTCTATTTTTTTCAACCATCAGTTGCTTTTCTTCTTTTCAATAAATGCTATAATGAAAGTGTCTTAAATAAATGAAAGAAGGTGGTACATTGCTAGATCTAATTCGAATTGGCAATAAGTTATCCGATTTGAGACAACAAAAAGGACACACTCAAGAATCACTTGCCGAGTTATTACTTGTAACTCATCAAGCTGTATCCAAATGGGAAAGAGGCTTAAGTCTGCCTTCTGTGGATAATCTTTGTTACCTAATGGAGTTCTATCTTGTCAGCATTGAAGAAATCCTTTGCCTTGATAGTCCGAAAACAAGCGACTCAATTGACGAGTTATTTAAGGAACATGACAGGCATTTTATTGTTCATGAAACCGTTCAAAAACGGATTGAGGGTGTGACCTTAGAAGACATTTTGCATAAGTTATCAAACGAAGAACGGATGTACGCTTTGTATTTGTTAGTGAGTATAAAATATAAAATCGACGAAAAACTCTGGCCAAGATTATCTGTCGACGAAAGATATTACATTATTCACCAGCACAAAGAAGGAAACATACCATTTGATTTTGATTTATTAATGCATTTGATGTCAAAAAATGAAATTAAAAAATATAAAGGAGAAATATAAGATGAAACTAGTGAGAATGTTACCATTTTTAGAAAATGCTGAACTTAAAGAATTAGTTGACTCTATTTTGAATGATCAATTAGATAAAGATAGTATTTCTATTATCGAGGTGGTCCCTTTTTTGGAAGACGAGGAAATCAACAGATTATTTAATGGCGCTATTGAAGGAAAAATAGACGTAAATCCTGTTGCTTTCTTACCTTTTCTAGAAAATGAAGCAATGAATGAACTCGTTGATAGAATTCAATCAGGCGAAATTACAAATGTAAAAATAGAGAGCATTATTCCTTTTCTTGAAAAAGAACAAATTCAAAAGATTTTTAGAGATACATTAAATTCAATGAAAAAGAAAGAATAATTTTATATAAAAAAGGACTTCAGAATAAAACTGAAGTCCTTTTTTATTAGTTATTTTCACCTAAAGGCTTTTGTTTAGCGATTTGCATTTTAAGTCTGATTTTACGTATTGCAGATACAATTAATAAGATAATAACATTTACACTGACAATAGCAGCACCACTTGGAATTAAGAAGGTGTATGACATCCAAAGTCCAAAGAATACACTGAGTTCAGAAAATACAATTGCAATCGCGGATGTTGACTTAAAACTCCAACCAACCTTCATGGCGGCTGCAACAGGGATAATCATCATTGATGAAATTAGTAAAACACCTACCGATTCAAGTAAAACACTTACGACAACACTTAACATGACCATAAATAAGAATTGAAACAGATTGACATTAACGCCTAAGAACTTCGCATTTGTTTCTTCAAAACTAACTGCAAGGATCTGTTTGCCAAAGACAATAAGCAAAACTGCGACGACAATGGCAATAATGAGAATCAAAACAACGTAATAATTAGTTATCGTCAAGATTGAACCGAATAAATAGTTATATAACGATCCGGTTTTCTTTGATAATGAGAAGAAAATTGCACTTAATGCTGCGCCAAGAGAGATTACGATTACCATCGAAATTTCTTTATAGTTGGTATAAGATCTTCTAAAGAGTTCGACTAAAAGTCCTCCAACAACAGAAAAGAATAATCCAAGATACAAAGGTCTTTCAAAAAATATCGAAATACCTAAAGTTGATAAATACAAACTGACAGAAATACCTACCAATGAAAAGTGCCCCAAAGTATCCGCGATAAACGACAATTTTCGAACCACAACGATTGAGCCAATTACTGGAGCTAATACTCCTAGAATAATTCCAGCGAATAATGCTCTGAGCATAAAATCTTGTTGAAACAAATCAGTAAAGAACGAAAGAAACATTAGATGTTCACCTCCGCAATTTTACAACGATCTTTTGTTAAAAAAGTAAATGTCATATCATTATTCATTGTCAAAAGATGTGAATAGTTTAAAAATTCAATTGTATCATTATGAGTAACAATAATCACGGTAACCCCTTGTAAATTTAACTGGTTCACTGCTTTATAAAAGTAATCAGTACTTAATTTATCGATAGAAGCGGTTGGTTCATCAAGGATTAATAATTTAGGAACATTTAACATACTTCTTACGATAAATGCCCTTTGTAATTCTCCCCCTGATAAATTATTAATATTTTGATTTAGAAGGTCTAAAATGCCCATTTGGTCTAATGCTCTTAACCGATGACTTTGCTTGATAACTTTTAAACTCGAAATATTTAACAGTTCATTTACAGTAATTGGAAATTCGTAATTAAACTCTTCAAATTTTTGACTTACATATCCTAAGCTTGTCCAATCTTTGAAGTTATTGATATCTTCGTGATTATAAAAAATCATCCCGTTTTTAACAGGATTCATCCCTAATAAACACTTTAAGAAAGTGGATTTACCAGAACCATTTTTTCCCCTAATGACTAAATAATCTCCACTAGAAAGACTAAAAGATAAATTACTTATAACTGATTTATGTCCATAAGCAAATGATAGGTTGTGAACGTCAATTTGCATATAATCACCTTGCCTTTTTATATATTGTATCATAATTAAATGTATTGATAAAATATTATATATAAAAATCTCTCATTTTATGAGATAATAGAAGGTAAAGTAGGTGACTTAAGTGGCAGGACTCTTTATATCATTTGAAGGAACAGAAGGTTCTGGAAAAACATCCATCATAAAAGAAGTGGAAAAACACTTTGCAAATAAAGGCATTCAAGTTTTGACAACAAGAGAACCAGGTGGGATACGTATTTCGGAAAAGATTCGGGATATCTTACTCGATAAAAGTCATACAGAAATGGATGCCAAAACAGAAGCATTATTGTTTGCTGCTTCAAGGCGTCAGCATTTAGTTGAAAAAATTATTCCAGCACTAAATGAAGGCAAACTAATTTTGTGTGACCGGTTTGTGGATAGTTCTTTAGTTTACCAAGGAATTGCAAGAAACCTTGGTGTAGATCAAGTTTTTCAAATCAACCAATTTGCGATTGAAAACTTGTTACCAACACTCACAATTTTTATCGATGTCAGACCAGAAGTCGGACTAAAACGTGTTTTTAAAACACCAAACAGAGAAGTAAACCGCTTGGATTTAGAGAAATTTGAGTTTCATAAAATGATATACGATGGATATTTGTCTTTAATTAAGAAGTATCCGGACAGGATAAAAAGAATAAACGGCGAACAAACAATCGAAGAAGTTAGTCAAGATGTTATTGCACTGATTAAACTGTATTTATAGTGGGGGTGATGATTTTGAGCCAAAATAATTGGGAATCACTTTCAATGTATCAAAATCAAGTATCTAGAATCCTGAAAAACAGTTTTTCGAATCATCGTTTAGCTCATTCTTATATTTTCGAGGGACCTATTGGCACAAAAAGATTTGAGACCGCAAAATTATTTGCTGCTACGCTTTTATGCACAAATTTAAGTGATTCATTTAATCCATGTGGTGTTTGTCATAATTGTATTAGAGTCGAAAATGAATCTCATCCAAATCTATTTGTCATTCGACGCGATGGAGAAAAAATCAAGAAAAAACAAATGAAAGATTTGTTAATTGAATTTTCAAAATCATCGGTAGAAGTAGGACCAAGAATTTATATTATCGATGAAGCTGAAAGGTTGAATGTAGAATCCGCAAATACGCTTCTAAAAACTATGGAAGAGCCAGGAGCAGAAATCTATCAAATAATTGTCACCGATCAAGTGAATTCGCTTCTTAAGACAATTATTTCAAGGGCACAAGTTATTCACTTTAAACCAATCGATAAACGTTTGATTGAAACTGATTTAGTAAACAAGGGGATAAATCCCTTATATGCAGAATCGATTCCAGAATATACAAACAACTACGAAGAAGCTGAAAAAATAGCACTTAATGAAGAAATGACTTCGCTTATATTGTTTGTGAAAGAGATGTATTTGTCACTTGCTTTACAAAAAGGTTCGGTTATTCTAATGTTTAAAGAAAAACGCGAATTATTTATAAGCGATGCTTTATTAACAGATTTTGTTTTGTCGATGATGATTTTATTCCAAAAAGATATATTGGGATATAAACTTAGACATCTCGATCAACTTGTTTTTAAAGACCAAACTGAAATCTTAGAAAAATGTTCAAAAAGAATGTCGCAAACATGGATAGAACAAACCTTAGACGAAATGCTTGGGTTAAAACTGAAATTAAAGTATAATATCAACAGTCAATTTGCATTTGACAAGATGTTACTTACCTTAGAAAGAGGTTATATAGATGGTATATCAAGTCGCTCAAATTCAATTTAACAAATTGAGCAAGAAATATTATTTTGATTATAATCAACTCCCAATTAAAAATGGGGATCAAGTTGTCGTTGAAACAGTTCGTGGAGTGGAAATGGGATTTGTTGTTTCAGACTTAATTCAAATTGATGAATCTGAACTCGTTTCTCCGTTAAAACCAGTACTTCGAATTGCAACACAAGAAGACAAACATATGTATGAAGAAAACATTAAAAATGAAGTTAGAGTTATGGAAAGAACATCTGAGTTGGTTAGAAGAAATCAGTTGGATATGAAACTTTTAAACTGTGAGTTTACTCTAGATAGATCTAAACTCATTATCTATTTCAATGCGGATGGTAGAATTGATTTTAGAGAACTCGTTAAGGATTTAGCAACAGAATTTCATTTAAGAATTGAATTACGACAAGTTGGCGCAAGAGATGGAGCCAAAGTTTTAGGCGGAATTGGACCTTGTGGTTATTTAACATGTTGCACAACATTCTTAGGTGAATTTCAACCAGTATCAATTAAAATGGCGAAAAATCAAAGTTTATCGCTTAATCCTTCTAATATATCTGGATTATGCGGAAAACTTTTATGTTGCATTAATTATGAAGATGACTTATACAAACAGTATCGTAAAGAAATGCCAAAACTAGACTCGTATGTTCAAACCCCTGAGGGAAAAGGAAGAGTACTACAAGTAAACTTCTTGACTCAAATTTGTAAAATTAGTACAGAAACTGGCGGAGTCGGTTATTTCCACGTATCGGATATTCAGTTTAAACAGCGCGCAATTGAAGAAGAACTTGAAACAAACACTACCGATTTAAAAGATTTAGAAGAATAAGTTTGGTGATTCGTATGGAAAAAGTGCTCCATGACTTAATGGCTTATGAGGGAATAAAACTCTATCAGAATAAGGATTTATTATCTTTTTCAATTGATTCCATTTTATTAGCTGATTTTGTCAAAACCACACCACGAATGAAAAATATAATGGATTTTGGGACAGGTTTTGGTCCCATTCCTTTATTTTTAACGATGAAAACAAAAGCGAAGATTATTGCGATCGATATTCAAGAAGAAGCTTGTATGTATGCAAAAGAATCAGTTTTATACAATCATTTAGAAAATCAGATTGATGTATATAATTTAGATATTATGAATGCTCACTCGGTTTTTCAACCTAGTTCATTTGATGTTGTGACTTGCAATCCACCTTTCTTTAAAGCCGGTGATGAGAAAGTCTTTAATTGTAAGGCTGGCTTTACTATCGCAAGACATGAGACACATTTAACATTAGAAAATATGATTATTGAAGCAAAAAGGATGTTAACAAATGGAGGATCACTAGTATTTATCCACCGAGTAGATAGACTGGAAGAAATCATTTTACTTCTTCATAAGCATCGTTTTGTGATCAAACGAATGCGTTACGTCTATCCTAAAAAAGGGAAGAGAGCTTTAATGTTACTCATTGATGCAAAATCAAATGGGAATACAGGAAGTTTAGAACTATTAGAACCACTTGTTATATTTGATGAACTTGGCGAATACACAGATCAAATTAAAAAAATATTCAACTATAAAAGGAGTTGATTCCTTTGAAGAGGCAAAAAAGTTTTTCAGGCGATGGGCCAATCTTATATTTAGTGCCAACACCAATTGGTAATTTAGAAGATATGACTTTTAGAAGTGTTAGAATTCTCCAAGAAGTCGACATTATATACGCTGAAGACACAAGGGTATCTGGCAAACTACTACATCATTATGATATTCATAAACCACTAAAAAGCTATCATGAACATAATAAATATGAAATGACTTCCGAAATTATTTCATATTTAAAAGAAGGAAAGAACATTGGTTTAATTAGCGATGCGGGTATGCCTTTATTAAGTGATCCAGGATTTGAAATTGTAAAAAAAGCGAGAGAAGAAGATTTCAAAGTTGTAACTCTTCCCGGATCGAATGCTTTACTTACCGGGCTCGTTACTTCTGGAATTGAAGTAATTCCCTTTACTTTTCTTGGATTTCTTGACTCAAAAAAAGCAAAGCGAATTGCTACACTAGAAGAACTGAAATATCGTGAAGAAACACTTGTATTTTATGAAGCTCCACATCGTTTACAAAGTTTATTAGAAGATTTATTTGCAGTATTTGGAGATAGGCTTATCAGTATTACTAGAGAACTTTCAAAAACATTCGAAGAAATTATCCATGGATATATATCTGAATGTTTAAAGTTAGAAGAACTAAAAGGTGAAATGGTCATTATTGTTAAAGGGTACGTAAAAGAAGATTTGTCGACTGATTCACTAAGTATTGTCAGTCAAGTTGATTATTTCATTGACGGTGGATTATCTAAAACCGATGCAATGAAAAAAGTATCACAGATGACAGGAATACCTAAAAACAAAATCTATCAAGATTATTTAGAAAAAAAGATAAAATAGTGTTATAATAATACAATTA
>JAQUZN010000085.1 GCA_028691315.1 Candidatus Izemoplasmatales bacterium
TTAGAGTAGAATATTCATTAACCCCAAAAGGCCTTTCCCTTGAACCCGTGATGAAGTCAATTGCAGATTGGTCTCAAGAATGGTTGTAAAAACCGTGGTTTAATTTTAGATTAGTGAGAACTAATCTTTTTTTATGAAAATCGTTTTTTAAATTTTTGAATGATAAATGCTCAACATAGGGCTTTACTAGTTTTATTGGGTGACTGTAAGCAATGGACTGTCTTAATATTGTTTAAATTCGTTGTTGACTTTTGTTTGTTTACTAAATATAATTAACCCATATAGGAAGATATAAATCTTCCTGAAAAGGGGAGGAATGTTTGTGAAAAAGATTTTAGGTTTGCTATTGGTATTACTATTTTCATTTGGATTGGCTTCATGTACACAAGCTGCAGTTGAAGATCCAGAAACATTGATTATTCAATTTGTTCCTAGTACTTCTGTCGATTCAGCAATGTTAACAAAAGTATTATCATTAGAAACAATGTTAGAAGCCGAGCTTCTTGAAGCTGGTTATGATATCAACGTTAGCATTAGTATTGGTACAAGTTATGCTTCAGTTATTGAAGCAATGGCTTCTGGACAAGTACATGTTGCGTTTTTAACTGCACAACAATATGCGTTTGTAACAACAGAATATCCAGGAAAAGTGGATGTTTTACTAACTTCTGTGAGAAATGCATATAAAGCTCAAGTAGATGCTCAAGGAAATGAAATCATTGATCCTGCAGTAATCATCGCTAACGCAAATGCAAGTGGTTATGATGGTACATCAAATTCTGATGTAAAGGTAAGTTCATATTATTCAATGCTATTAGTAAGAACTGAAGATTATCAAACTTATTTAACTGGTGGCTTAGCAGCTTTAGCTGGTAAAAATGTAGGTACTCAATCAGTTACATCTGGCTCTGGATATGTATATCCTTCTTTTCTATTAAGCCAAAACAATTTAAGTTTTGTAACTGGAACGCCTAATGCAGCAAATGGAGAAGTTCAAGCAACTACTATTTCTGGCCATCAAAACGCTGTTAATGCTTTATTAAATGATGAAGTTGATGCAGTGTTTACATTCTTTGATGCACGTTATCATGCAACTGCATATGCAGCTTGGCAAGAAGCAAATCCAACTTTAAACATTTTTGAAGAAACTAGAGTTGTTGCCTTGACTACAGGTATTTACAATGATACAATTTCTGGTTTGTCAAGTCTAAGTGATGGATTAAGAGCAGCTATTCAACAAGCATTCATCAGTGTTATTGCAACTGAAGATGGTTTAGCAGCACTTTCTATTTATAATCATACTGGATACTCTATCGCAGTAGATTCTGATTATGATGGAGAAAGAGCATTGTATACATTTTTACACCCAGGAGAATAAATAAAGCATCAGGAGGCATCTCATGATTAAATTTATTGATGTAAAAAAAACTTACCTAAACGGGGTTCAAGCCTTAAAAGGAATCAATCTAGAAATAAAAGATGGTGAATTTGTTGCAATTATTGGATTATCTGGTGCTGGGAAATCAACTCTACTAAGATCCATCAACAAAATGATTTCGATTACTTCGGGGAAATTATACATAGATGATATCGAAATCAGCTCCATTAAGGGAAAAGAGCTTCGAATGCTAAGAAGAAGCATAGGCATGATTTTTCAATCATTTAACTTAGTTAAGAGAATGTCTGTTTATAATAATGTTCTTACAGGTAGAGTGGCTTATCACTCTACCTTTAAAACTATTTTTGGCCTATTTCCTATGGAAGACAAATTAATGGCTCTAGATGCATTAGATACAATGGGCATTTTAGAAAAAGCGTTTATCCGAGCTGACCAGTTATCAGGGGGTCAGCAACAACGTGTTGCCCTCGCTAGAGCTTTAGCACAAAAGCCAAAATTGATATTAGCCGATGAACCAGTTGCTTCTTTAGATCCTATCACAACCGTTCAAGTAATGGATGATTTTGCAAAAATTAATCGTGACCTAAAAATCACCATCATTGCAAATATGCATCATGTTGACTTGGCTCTAAAATATGCAACTAGAATCATTGGTATTAATGATGGACAAGTCGTATATGATGGATTATCAAAAGACATTACTGATGAAATTTTAGTCGCAATTTATGGTCGCAATCTCAAACATGATGAATTGTTAGGTGAGTGATATGGAGAAATTTACACTCACAAATGGAAAGACTATTATTAAACCTTTCAACAAAATTTGGATTATATTGGGAATATTAATTGTCCTTTTGTTGTTTTTTTCAACTTTTATTCAATTTAATCCAAGATATATTGTATTAAATGAACTAACTGTATTGCTTAAAAAGATGTTCACACCAAAAGCCGGGAGAACATGGGGAGATTACTTTGGTTTTATTCTTACTTTAAAAGATCCATTGATTTCAACTCTTGAAATGAGTTTTGCTGGGACCATTTTAGGCTCACTTCTAGCAGTTCCAGTTGCAGTTTTTGCTGCAAAGAATATATTCAAGAATAAGTATGTTTATATGCCAATGCGATTTTTTATGAATCTAGTGAGAACAATTCCTGCGATGATTCTTGCTTTGGTAGCAACCTTTTTCGTGGGTATTGGAGTATTGTCTGGTATAATGGCAATTACTTTTTTTACTTTTGGTATTATGTCAAAAATGCTTTATGAGGTGATTGAGACAGTTGATATGAGTTCTTTTGAAGCCTTGGAATCAACTGGTGCAAACAAATTGCAAGCATTTAGATATGCAGTGTTTCCTCAAGTTTTTCATGTGTTTTTAAGTTATTTAATTTATATTTTTGAAATAAATGTTCGGTCCTCGGCAATATTAGGTTACGTGGGTGCTGGAGGTATCGGAACAGTCATTAAAGATAACATACTATATAATTATGACCGAGTTGGTGCAACCGTAATTGTTATGCTATTTTTAATTTTAGGGGTTCAATATTTTTCTAATTATGTGCGAGGTAGACTCCAATGACAAAACTAGAAAAAGTATTGAAAAGCAAAAAGAAAACATGGGTTATTAATTTAATTTTTACTATGGCGGTATTACTGGCGGTAATTTATTCATTTTCTGGATCTGCAATTAATTGGACAAGATTCAGGACTATTGGTATTTCACTTAGAATCATGATAGAAGGATTGTCAAATTTAAAATTTGATTTTCTATTTGGAACTGGAGTTTACCAATTTGAAGAGGGCGTTATCTATTTAACAATTGAAACGTTAGCAATTGCTTTTATTGGCACTTTATGTGGAGCAATTTTGGCTATTCCATTTAGTTTTTTAGCAAGTCGAAATATTGTAGGCAGAGGTTTCTCAAAGATAGGCGAATCAATACTTGTTTTGATAAGAGTATTTCCAGAAATCGTTCTTGCAATCATCTTGGTCAAAGGATTTGGAATGAATGCACTTACTGGGGTTCTCACTATTGGACTTCACTCGATTGGGATGCTTGGTAAATTATTTTCAGAAACAATTGATAATATGGACAAAAGTTCTATAGAGGCTTTAGATGCTGTTGGTGCTAATATTTGGCAAAAAATTAGATATGGAATAATACCGCAAATTGTCCCTGAATTGTCATCAATTGCGCTATACAGACTTGATATTAATGTTCGATCGGCAACGGTATTAGGTATTATAGGTGCTGGAGGACTTGGAGCTTCTTTGATCCTCGCTGCTGAAAATTGGAACTGGGATATTTTAGGAACCATTATGCTATCAATTATTGTCATGGTGTTGGTTGTTGATGGTATATCAAGTAGATTGAGAAGCAAATTAGTATAACTTTATTTTTAAACTATTAATTGAAATGGAATATAGACGATATTATGCCTTATATTCCATTTTTTTTGCAAAAGAAATTATTTTTGTGTATAATATAGACGAATATTAAATGAGAAGGAAATGAAAATGAGGAAAATTCTTACTTTATTTTTACTATTGTTAACAAGTACTATATATGCATGCCAAGGAGAAAAAATAATGGAAAATCCAATTGTAACAATTATAGTAGCAGGGTATGACGAACCAATGATTCTTGAACTTTATTATGATAAGGCTCCAAATACCGTAAGAAACTTTGTCTACTTAGCTAGTTCAGGTTTTTATACAGGGTCAACATTTCACCGCGTTATTGAAGATTTTATGATTCAAGGTGGAATTGGAAGCTCCTCCGCTTGTGTAATTAAAGGAGAATTTACATCGAATGGGTTTAGTGAAAATGATATTTCACATATTCGTGGTGTAATTTCAATGGCTAGAACAACGGTTAAAAATTCAGCAACTTCACAATTCTTTATCGTGCATAAAGATTCAACATTTTTAGATGGAAACTACGCAGCATTTGGAATGCTTATTTCGGGCTTTTCTACGCTTGACGGTATTGCACGTGTAAATACATCCAGTGACAAACCAATTGTAGATGTTGTAATTACTAGTATTACAGTTGATACACATGGGGATACATTTGAAGACCCTACTTGTTATTAAAATCGTTTTTGATATGATAGGAGAGTATTAGAACTTGATTCTAAGTTTCTAATACAATGAAAACCAATGAATATCTATCTAACAAAAAGAGGAGTGTCTCTAGTTGAATTACTTGCAGTAATTGTCATTCTAGGTGTTTTAGCGACAATTTCTGTTGTGATGATTGGTAAGCTTATTGCCAGAATGGAAGTAAAGGCAAATGAGCAAATCATTCTATCTTTGAATGATGCTACAGGATATTATAGCCTTCAAGAAGGAATACTATCAAGCGATATCTTTGATGGTTATGATACAAATGGAGCTCGAATAACTCAACTATTTGATTTGGGATATTTGAGTTCGCTACCTCAGCCTAAACCACCGATTTCTTTTAATTGGGATATTGATACTCAAACGTGGATTTTGACGGAAACGGTAGACCCAGGTATTATTTCTTTGCCAACAACAATTAATTATGTTTTTTCAGAAACAAGATTAATTGATGTTATTGAAAATGGTGGAGTCATCGTTGATGGATCTTTTGCAGATACAGGTACTTCAGTTGATAGTAGTTATGGTACATTGTTTATTAAGAATCCTTTACAAACATACACAATTATTGTTCAAGCAAAACTATCTGCAGGAACAGTTGGCGGATACGGAGTTTTTTATGAAACAAAACTAGATGATGCAAATAAGGATACTGGATTTGTTGTGCAATTTGATAGGTCTTATAGTAATGGTGAAATTATAATTCGTCCTAGAACTGATGGAAAAGAAGGATCAGTTCTATTTCGTTTCGCCGTGTTATTTGACAATAATGGCGATGGAGATTGGGTCATATCAGGTGGAGTTAAAAATAGCCAAAATTCATGGTGGACTTCAACACATGATATTAAACTCGTTGTATCTTTGATAAATGAATCGACTAACCAAAAAATGATTCAAGTATATATCGATGATGTGTTTGCATTTCAATATCAATTTGAGAGTATTATTTTGCCAAACCAAACCGATCAAAATTATACTGGATTTCGTTCTTGGGGTAAAACTACTAGTTATTATGGCATTGTTATAGAGTGAAAAAATATAAACCCTGTGGGTTGAACTTTTCTAAAAAAGTTGACTTCACAGGGTATTTTTTTATTGAATTTTGGAATATGTTTACTCTTTTTTTGGGCCAGTATAGATAATGTTAGATGATGATGAACCACTACTTCCTAGCATAGGAGTTACGCCATAATTAAAAAATGATGTTACATCATATTGTAAATCTGAGTTTTGATGTAAGCCATTACTTGGGTAAGTGATACTTCCTGTAGAATAAATTCCACCAATGACATAAACGTTATTATTTCTATTTGACGAATCTATGTCAAATTGAGAAGTTAGAAAATATCCATAACCCTGGGTTTTAGAACCTAACTTAACTTCACCAATTGAAAAAACGAATGATGGCCGTGCTTTTGACCCTAATATCAACTTGCTTGCCGATTGGAAATTACCTTTTACATAGACTGTTCCTTCAAAAGTTTCCCATTTACTCGATTTACCATCTATTGTAAAGTTACGAGTAACAATGACATTTCCAGACAATGTGCTCTGTTCACCCATAGTAAGACTTCCATTTATTACTAAAACATAACCTTCATTAATTGTCAAATTCTTACCATCCGGAATTACGACATCGCCATATATATACCAGTGAGTATCCAATGTATAATCTTTCCATTTCTTAAAATCTTTGGATGATTGAGATTTGAAATACCCAAGGTCCACTAAAGTAATGACATAATCGATTGCATCTTGAAAAGTAGTGTTTGAAGAAGAAGGCATTTCGGAAGGAAAATATGCTTTTGCATAATCATACAAATATCCATTTAAAAGATTTGGAACAGTCATTAATGAAGACTCAGGAAGACTTTGATTGATTTCAGTGTACTGAAATAATGTATCATAAGTTGAAATACCCGATTCAGTTTTTGAAAAATATGAAATCACTTCATTATTGTTATAATAAAGGCTTGATACTGTCCAAATATTATTTCCAATATCAGATATTACTACATCTAGATGTTTCGCTAATCCTATAAAGAAGTTTGAGTCAACTATGTTTTCTCGAATAATGATTTGCATTGCAGCATCCACTCTTGCGTATGCATCACTATAACTTTCTTCAATTGCAATATCTTGTTCTACTAGTTTTGCATGATTGATTACATAAATAAAAAGGCTAGTGACAATTACTGTCACAAAGGAAACAATTCCGAGCATTGCCGCTAACGAGAAACCACGTTTTTGTCTGATGATTTTCATATGTTTCCACCTTTCTTTATATTATTTTTGTTTTAATTTTGTTGGTTGGTTGGGATTGAATACATTGCGACAAACTCTGTAATAATCCCTAAATTATCTTCTAAAGAAATATAGAAATTAGCAGAAGTAGTAAACGTATTATTCGTAATCGTAACATAACTATTTGAATGTATTAAATAAGGAGAAGTACTTATTATATCTGAACCAATATCAATTTGGTTATTAGTCATCCGTATAACTAATTGCAAATATGGACTTAAACTGACTTTTTCTATTGCTTTATTATCTGGATTATATTCATATGAATATTGTTTCTCAAAGACAAGGCAGTTATCTTCAAATTCGCAAAGACTTACATTAGTAGGTTCAAATGCAAGAAGTTTATTTTCGATTTCTCTTGTAATCAATAAACCAGTTGTAGTTTTATCCTCTGCGACAAAAATCGATTGTTGGCCTCTAAATAACAAGTTAAGAATATTTAAAATTAATATCGTTGCAATCCCAAATATTACGATGGCTCCTAAGACATCTACAAGTGCAAAGCCACCTTTTTTCTTCATATTATTCATAAATCCACCCCCATAATTCAATAGTTCTTGAATCCATATAGGATATGACAATTAGATAATGAATAACATGATAATACTGATCTTCAGTAGATGGCTGATAAAAGGTAATCTCGGTTAAATCTGCAAAAGAGATATTATTGACCACATAAGAAAAATCATCGCAAGAAACAATAACTGAGTCATAAGCACAATTAT
>JAQUZN010000011.1 GCA_028691315.1 Candidatus Izemoplasmatales bacterium
CATTATGAATGCGACAATTGATAAAATCATGATGAACAAAGAAATTAAGCTTCCTTCATTAATACTAATACCACTAGAGCCAAGTACTTCTTTCATGAATTTTGATTCAATGATATTGCCAATAAGTGGAAAATTTCCTAAGCCAAGTCTTGCTGGTAGTACAAATGAAGTCATAGACGGTAACATAGTCATAATGACACCTGATACAACACCACCAGAAGAAAGTGGAAATATGACTTTAAAAAAGGTTTGAGAATCAGTCGCACCCAAGTCTTGAGATGCCTCTAATAACTTTTTATCTAATTTTTCAAGAACAGAAAATATTGGAAAAATCATAAATGGTAAATACATAGCAACCATACCAATAACAATTGCGGTTTGGGATCCAAGTAAGTTAAAACTAAGTCCCGTAATATCGGTAAAATAAGAATTCGGTGTAAATACTTTTTCCCAAGCGACAATTCTTAGTAACATATTAGACCATAACGGGATAATCAATAAAGACATGAGGATTTTTCGTGGCTTCGATGGTAAAGTCGATAAATAAAAAGCAACAGGATAACCAATTATAAAGCAAATTACAGTAGTAATAACAGATAACTTAAGCGAATTCCATAAAGCAGTATAAACTTGCTTGGCAATCAATATAGAGAAATTCGATAGGGTAAACTTAAATGGACCTATATTATAAAGTTCTAGAGTTGAAAAAGCTAATAAAATTAGAACAAAGGTTGGAATTATAATAAGGACACCCATCCATACTAAATACGGAACTTGAAAGCGTCTTAAACGTTTCATACTTCGCCTTTTTTCATAATATGGATATTATGTGGTTCAACCCACAAACCGACTTTGTCGCCAATATTACGATGTTTAGTTGTATGTATTGTATATTCTCTGTTTTCAACAATTACATTTATCTCATAATGGACACCTTTAAATATTAAAGAATCCACAATACCAACGATTTTAGACTTTGATGGTGGCATGAAGACAAAATCTTCTGGTCTTATTACTACTTCTACCTCTTCATTTGTGTTAAAACCTTTGTCTACACACTCGAATTCTTTTCCAAAGAATTCAACAATATAATCTTCTTTCATGATTCCATCGAAAATATTCGATTCACCAATGAAATTTGCGACAAATCTAGTTTTTGGCTCATTATAAATATCTTCAGGTCTTCCTATTTGTAAGATTTTCCCTTCATTCATAATTACAATTGTATCTGACATCGTAAGTGCTTCTTCTTGGTCGTGTGTAACGTAAACAAAGGTTATCCCAAGGGTTCTTTGCATTTCCTTTAACTCATATTGCATTTCTTGACGTAGTTTTAAATCAAGCGCACCTAGTGGTTCGTCTAATAATAGAACCTTTGGCTGATTAACAATTGCCCTAGCAATTGCTACACGTTGTTGTTGACCACCAGATAAAGTAGAGATTAACCGATGTTCAAAGCCGTCAAGCTTGACTAGTTTTAACGTTGTCATGACTCTTTCTTCCATGATATGTTTATCAATTTTTTTAATTCTTAATCCAAAAGCAATATTATCAAATACATTTAAGTGTGGAAATAGTGCGTATTTTTGAAAACAAGTATTAATCTGTCTTTGATTAGGTTCTAAATCATTAATTGCCCTGCCATCAAAGATAACTTTTCCAAAATCTGGCGATTCAAATCCTCCAATAATTCTTAGTAAAGTAGTCTTGCCACATCCAGAAGGACCAAGAAGGGTGATAAACTCATTTTCATTGATATATAGATTGAAATCATCCAATACCTTAAGTTCACCAAAACTCTTTGAAATATGTTCTAAAATAATGAGTTTTTTTTTCATAAAGTGTCCTCTCTAAATATATATTAAAATCATTGTTTAATATAAGTATACTCTTAAAATAAAACAAATGCGTAAATTTATATGTTCAACTGATTTGGTATAGAAATACTAAACCAAATGTTAGACAGAGATAAACAAACGCATTTATATTATATATAATATTTAAAAAATGTCAACTTTTATTCTTATGAAAAACGAGCGCATCATATGGCATTAGATGCATATTGGAATTCAATTCATAAGGTTTAATGATATTTCCCATAAAATAGGAATACCCTATTAGTGATATACTATCAAGAGTAATATCAATTTCTTTTTCTTTAAAATTGCATATAACAAGATAACTATCCTTTACACTTTCATTCAAGTATAAGTATGAGTCCTCATTATGAATGTCAATAAATGTTATGTTTCCATCGAGAATACTTAAGTTATCTTTTCTTAAGTTCAGTATCGTTCGATAATAATTGAATATCGAATCTTCATCATGGATTTGGTTTTCAAAGTTAATAGATTTATAGTTTAGATTTGTCGCAATCCATGGTGTATGGGAAGAGAATCCTCCATTAGCCGAATCATTCCACTGCATTGGTGTCCTAGCGTTGTCACGACTTCTATTCTTAATTACCGAAAGAGCTTCTGCTTCACTAAGACCGCGATCCAAGAAATTTTTATATTCAGTAAATACTTCTACATCTCTGAACATCTGAATATTATCATATAAGACATTGGTCATCCCAATTTCTTCTCCTTGATAGCAAATAGCAGTTCCAGGCATAAAATATAAACTAGTTGCCAGCATTTTTGCAGATTTATTATGATAAACCGTATCATTCCCATAATGTGATACAATACGTGGTTGATCATGATTATGCCAATAGATAACATTCCAACCTTTGTTTGAAAGCATTTCATACCAATGCCAGAAACTTTCCTTAATATTATTCGCTTTTAGTACACCTTTTGCCCATTTTCCATTTAGGATAGGATTATTATGTTCTAAATCAGCCCAACAATGACCAAATTGGATTAACATATTAAACTCATTGGATCCATATCCTGCATATTGTAATGCCTCTTCTTTCGACGCACCACCAGATTCACCAATCGTTAAGATATCGTAAGGAACAAATATGTCTTTTCCTAATTCCTGTAGGTATTCATGATGCTTTGGGATAGAAGAAAAGTTTTCATATCCAGGAAATGAATCTGGAAAATTCCAGTTTTTTTCAAGATGATTTGAAGCATCCACTCTAAACCCATCTATTCCTAAATCAAGCCACCATTTTATCATTTTCTTAATATCTGTACGAAGGTTTTGATTATGCCAATTTAAATCCGGCATTTTCTTGCTAAAAATATGAAGATAATATTCATCTGTAAGTTCGTTGTAATCCCAGGCAGGGCTTCCAAACCAACCAATCCATCTTGTAGGTCGGACTTTTATGCCAAGCTCATCAATTTTTGGTTTTTGCCAAATATAATAATCATGATATTTTTGATGTTCTGGGTGATTTGGGTCTTTCGCGGCAACAAACCATTCATGTTCGTCAGAGGTATGGTTCAACACTAAATCAGTAATAATTCGTATTCCTTGCAAATGAGCATCGATAATTAACCGTTTAAAATCTTCAAGAGTACCATAATCAGGCGAAACTTTATAAAAATCACGAACATCATATCCATTATCATCCATTGGTGAGTCATAATGTGGTGAAATCCAAATAATACCAATTCCAAGCATTTTCAAATAAGGCAATTTTAATCGTACACCTTCAATATCGCCAATTCCATCCTGATTAGAATCAAAAAAACTACGTAAATATATTTGATATATATTCTCAAATTGCCACCATTTTTTTTGCATTTTATCCTCCGACATATTCCAAGTAATATTATATAACAAATAAGTATCGAAATATTCTATAAGTGATATGTAATCGTTTGTGGAAATGAGTTAAGAAAGTTAGAAAGATTCAATCGGTGGAAAAAAAGATCCTTTAACATAATTTATGTGGTATTCTGCAAGTTCTGATTTTTTAATTGTATTGTCATAATGACAATACACAATTTTTGAAAAGTTTAGTTTTAATGAATCAAGGAAATCTATATCAATTTGATCAATATAAACGTATTCAATGTGCTTAAACTCATGAAGTATAGATATTGGAAGATTTTCCATGTTCATTAAACCGAAACTGACGCTATATTCTTCATATCTCTTAATTTGTTCAAATGTTTCACTTACATAAATTGGGTCAACAGTAATAATAAAAATAATATTTTGTAAGTCAATCACAGATTTTTTAATCCTTTTAATTATGTCTTCCATAAATGAGTTATTTAAAAAAGACGATAGATGAACTTCTATTGCAAAACGGACACTATGAATAATTTCTTTGCTCCAACTTTTAGATTGTTTTATAAATGATTTGAGAACAAGCTTGTCAAATAAATTTGCCATGCCTTCATAAATAATCGTTTTTTCAAACAAATCATTTTCACCGAGCAATAAACTTTTATGTAATTCGATATGATAGTAGTTCACTTTTTTGTTTTCCCAATTTCCAACTGGATGATATTCTAATAAAACTTCATCGCTACGAATCATTTGATTCAAATTATAAGCAATTGTATTCATTAAATGGTGATTCGTTGTCATTTTACGGTCATAAAAAATGATGCCATCTGTTTTACATTGTTCATAAAAATTAGCATTAATCATCGATAAAATCTCGATAAAAGGATGTTTTTTCTGTACTTGAACAGCTAATCCTTTTAATTTTAGGTAAGTATCGACAAAAGCTAATTGATTTAACTCTTTTTGGAATTCTAAAAATATACGAGAAACTACTCTTTTATCAATTGTTTTAATAAACAAAATCCACCCTGAATCATTTGAAGAAAAAATACCGATAAAGTAATCTTTGGCAATTTTGGTAAATATACTATCGAAACTTGATTCTAGTTTATTCTTAAATGAATAAGACATATTTTGTAATTTATCTTCCAGTGACTCTGGCACAAAATATATTAAAGTTGTCGATTGATGGAATTCTTCAAATTTTTGTTTGAGGGCATTTATAGACAGTAAAGGACTATTTATCTGATGCATTAACGAATTTTCGTTCTCATTTTTAGATATAATTTCATTCGTTATTTCTTCTATAAATAAATACAAGTGCAAATCAATTTTTTTTGAGATAAACCTTATCCATTTGTTCCTATTGTTGCTTAATTCATACTCAACAACAACTTCTTTAGTGAGCAAAAAATCATCTAAATATAGTTTTTTATTCGTAAAATGAGTTTGAACTGTTTCAAAAGGAACATAGGTAGAATCAATTTCTAGAATTGATTTTGAGATGTCATCAATATAAGTAATATATCCCTTTTCAATTTTTATAAGGCCTATTTGCTTGTAATTTTCCAAGTGCTCGTGAACTCGCCATATCTCTGACTCGATTTTGCTTGATTCAAATACTTTTAGTTTTTCTTCCGTAAGTCTAGCCATCATCAATAATAATTTATGTATATAATCATAATGAGTAAGCTTATCTATAGATAGCAAAATATGAAAATCTCCATAAAATTGACTAATTAATTTTACACCCAAAACCATTTCACTTGTTCCCTTTGTAACTTCTGGAATCGTTTTTAATAGGGCAAGCTCATCTTTTGAAAAAACTTGGAATGTTATAAGTGAAGAAAATAATTTTGAGTATATTGAGTTTGCTGCATAATCTTTATCTATTTCCTTTTCAATAAGTAATTCTTTGCTATAGGTAAAGAGATGATATCCTTCATCATACAACGTTACAAATTGAAATGAACTAGGCGATATAACTTCATGGAGAATTCTTGATGAATATAACAAAATATCTCTTGGCGTTTTAGGTGAAGGCATTTGATTAAAACGTGTTGTTAATTGGTAAATTCCATCAAATTGATCAAATATTTCTGAGTTAATTTGGCTATACAAATTAATCTTGTCTTTTATTTGAGCGTATTCTTGGTGTTTACCCATCTTTTGCATTAATTCACTAGCAGCTTCATAAAACTGTACTTGGTAATTCTTTGATAAAGAATGTTGCATTTTCGGTTCGTAATCTTGGAAAAATTGGTAACCATCATTATACATTTCAAGTTTAGTACAAAGTAATAAATAGCGATCTAAGTATCGGTTCTTTACTTTAGACTTAACAAAGTACTCTTGATATTTGTCTAAAGACAACTGATATTCTTGTCTGGCATAAAGTAAATCAGACTCAACTAGAGCAAATAGCGAATTTTTTTGAGTTCTGTCATATACTTTTGCCCGCTCAAAAGCATTAAATGCTTGATTTGTATTTTTTTCTTTTAAATATAACATTGAAAGTTTCAAATATTTACTGATAATGTTGTTTGAACTCATCGTATCTGGGATACTCTCAAGAACGGTAATCGCTTCTGTATTTCTTTTTAATCCTTCTAAACTTACAGCTAAATAGAAGTTTTGCATCATCATTTGATGATTATTGCCAGTTATATATCTTTCTCTTACTTTTAATATCGATTCAAGTTCAGTAAAGTTTTCAGTTTTCAAATAGAAACTAATTAGTTTATCAACAAAATTTAAAATTACTTGGTAGTCTTCTGTATATTCTTGACTTAATGCAGATTTAATTGTAAAAATTGCATTTTCAAAATCTTGAATATTTTGATATATATCAGCAATAAGATTGGTTACATCAAAATAAACCGTAAAGTCCCCTTCAATTACGGCTTGATTTTGCAATTCAATACATTTTTCAACTAGTTCTTCGTTTTTTGGTTCTTCAAGATATTCTAAATATAATTCTTTGCAACTCATTCCATCACCTTTTCTTTTTTTTAAAAGAAAATATAACTTTGTTTGTTTTCAAATCAAGAATTTTAATATCAATTAAATTAGGCGAAGTCTCGATGTATGCGAAACTTGTTGGTTCAAACCTTTTAGGAAATGTTAAAGAACCAGGATTCAAGAAAATTATGTCATCCATTTCCTCAAGAAAGGCTACATGTGTATGCCCAAAACAGACAATTTCTGAATTTAAAGATTTCGAAACTTCATATAATCTTGATAACCCATTTTTTACGCCATACTTGTGTCCATGAGTAAAGAAAAAATCCCAATCATCAAAAGTAAAAGATAGATCATCTGGAAACTTTGGCTCAAAAGGATAATTTCCTTTAACCCCATAAATATTTAGCATTGATAACTCCGATTCAGTCATTTCAGAATCACCAAGCGAGATATACCTATCTGCACTTGGATACATTTTTATAAGCTCCAGAACAGCTTCTTTGTCACGATGATTATCACTAAAGAGAATAATTTTCATATTTTTTCTCCACCAAATCATTTAAAAGTTTATTCATTGCAATTCCACGGTGGCTATATTTGTTTTTTTCCTCAACTGAGCATTCAGCCATCGTTTTATTTAAATGATTAATATTAAATAATGGATCATACCCAAACCCCATTGTACCTTTTCTTTCGCTTAATATCGTTCCATTTACCTCACCATAATACGGATGAAACCCAGATAATGGTTCATAAAATACAATCACACATACAAATCTAGCGCGCCTGTCTTCAACTTTACTCATGTTTTCTAATAATAGTTCGTTATTATCTATGTCAGACCCAGATTCTGAGTATCTTTTTGAGTAAATACCTGGCGCGTTATTAAGCGCAAATACTTCAAGACCAGAGTCATCTGCAATGCTAGGTAAATCAGAGATTAAGGATGCATGTTTAGCCTTAATCATTGCATTTTCATTAAATGAACTACCACTTTCAACAACATCGTCGATGTATTCATAATCTAAATATGAAACTACATCAATATTAAATGGTTTTAATAAATCGATGTATTCTTTAATTTTACCCTTGTTTTTAGATGCAATCATTAATTTTTTCATAAACTCACCAATAAAAGTATAACATAAACTTGTTTTTTTGGTTTTTTTTGTATAAAAAAAAGTTAAGAATTTTTAATTCTTAACTCAATATCAATCATTATTTATTCAGCCATGAAGTAAACTTCTGAATGTTATTATTACTACCAACAAGAATAACTTCATCATTTGGCTCGAATGGCGTTGTGGAACTTGGAATAATGATTTTATCATCCCTTCTAATAGCGACAATATTAATCGAAAAACGAGATCTAATTTCTAACTCTAAAAGATGTTTTCCTATTATCTTTTTGGTGCTATTAGTTGAGACAAAACTATACTCATGATCAAGTTCTAAGTATTCAAGAAAATTACCTGAAACAAGTATTTTTGCTAACCTTTTACCCATTGCTTGCTCTGGCCAAATTAAGTGATCAATATCTACGCCTAGTTTTTCAACAACTTTGGCATGATATTCACTTTGTACCTTAACAAACACATTTTGAACACCCAAATCTTTTAAAATAAGTGTTGTAAGAATCGAATTATCAACATTGATTCCAGTCGCTACGATAACTGTATCATAACTTGTTATTCCAATTTCTCTTAAAGCATCAATATCAGTCGAGTCTAAACAAATCGCATTCGTTACCATTTTAGCTACTTTTTCAATTTTATCATAATTTTTGTCAATAACCATAACATCAGCGCCTAAATTTACTAGTTCTTCAATTAATGCAAGACCAAAGCGTCCAACTCCGATTACAGCAAATGTTTTTTTATTCATGAGAATCATCCCTTCAGAATAATACTATATATTATTATACATAAATTCAAAAATTTGTCAAACATTCTACTATTTACAGTCACTGTACTTCTTAATTATTTTCTTTTTGTTTTCATTATTTCTTTCTTTTGTGTATAATTAATAACATGTGAGGTGTACTCTATGAATGAACAGAACGAACTACTAAACAAAGATATTCTTGAACCAAGCATAAATCCTGAAGTTGACCCAAATCAAGCCATGTATGATATGATCCATGAAAGTAAGATTAACCGCATCTTACTTGTGACTTATTTATTAGTTACAATCGCTGTTTCTCTTTTTACGATGGCATATCAAAATCTTCGGTTTTCTAACTCTGATATAATATTAGGTCAAATTGTCTATGACGTTTCACCCGATATGACGGTTACGGATGATCCTACAGATACTGAATACCCTTATCTAGTTAGTATTAGTTCTACAATTCATAATCAAAATACAATTACGATACCTTCTTTGTTCATTAAATTTACATTCTACGATGAATTTGGTACCAATATAGGCGATTATACTGCAAGCCAAGAAAAAGTTCTTGGTGGCGAGTATTGGGTGATGAGTGAACTATTAAATTCAGATACAATGCCAGCTTCTTTTACGACAGAGATGGGAATTGACTTTACATCTTTATATTACTTATTTATTAACTTTTTATCAGTATTTGTTGCTGGCTCTTTATTCTTATTTATTGATAAAACCAATTTCAAAAAAGATTGGGTTACTTTTAAAAAAGCGATTCTTAACAATATTGCTTACATCGTATTGGGATATATATTTGTGAACATAGCACTTTATGCTTCACAATATATCTTTGGTTTGCTTGGAATTGAGGGCACTTCTGCTAATGAGAGTACGATTGCTAGTATGTTCAGTACTAACCCAATTAATCTCGTGCTTCTATTCTTGTTATTATGTATCTTTACCCCGATTGTCGAAGAAATAATCTTTCGAAAAGTTGTTTATAATTTTTTTCAGCCAAGGCTTGGAAATATTGTCGCAATCCTAGGTAGCGGGTTAATTTTTGGTCTAATGCACGTTGTTGCTTTCTCAGACTATATACAATCAATTCCTTATATACTGATGGGCTTTGTTTTTGGATTTATTTATTACGTTTCTAAGAAAAATATCTTTGTAACAATTGGACTTCATTTTGTTAATAATTTTGTTTCATTTGCTACATACGTCGCCTTAATGTATGGATTAATATCAGGGTAAATTATAAAAGGATGAGTTTTACCTCATCCTTTTTTTTATGTTAATATTAAGCTTTATCCAAATAAAATTGGTTTAAAAATACTGGAATAAGAATGATGAGATAAAATACTAATATAACAAATAATGCAAGTAATCCACCAACCGTGAGTGCTAAGAAAAGTGAGTATAATAATGGAACAAGAACCAATAGTAAAATAAGTTGCGTTATTGAATAACCTAGATGACTAACAATTTTGTTGGACGAATATAAATGGATAAGCAGTACTATGATTCCAAATAATGAAGGCAAGAAAAATAAAAATGAAGCACCGCTTAAGACAATACCAGTAACGTTTGCAAACACTGAATTTAAGAAAATTCCAGCGATTAAAAATGAAGTCACTTCATTTTTATTTTTAATGAAGTGGCGGAATAGGTATCCTAATCCTACGGTCAATAAAACGATTAACCCAAGCGTTGGCAATTCAGAGCCTTCCATACGTACGTAAACAAGCTTCCAAGGCGTTTTTCCTAGCCAAGCGATTAGTTTACTGATGTATAACCCTGCAATTGCAACAACGGTAATTGTGGCTAAAATAGCGCCTAAGTATTTTACAACTGCAAGAGGTTTAATCATTTTTTGAAAAGATAGAAAAACAAATAAGCCAAGAATTAGTAATATTGTAACCAAATGAAGAATAACTGCTAATCCATCACGATATGCCACAAACACATTGGGAACTAATGTAAAAAACACTTGGTTTTGATCACCTACAAAATAAGAGGTATCACTATACACTGTATTATTCACAAATTCATCTACTAATGGAACAATTTGTTCTCCATAATGCTGGATGCTACTTTGATTGATATTTGTATAGTTATCTCTTGGAGTATGGTAATAATAAAGACTATCGAGAACAGCAAAATTTACACCTTGTTTATCAAGTGCTAAAAATTCAGTAAAATCGGTTAAGTTGGGCATAACTGTATAAACTGCTGTTGCAATACTATACGAAACTGGAAGATTTGCATTTTTATAAAAATCAATTACTTTTTCATTGTTTGTGCTTGTTTCAAACATATAAGCAGCCCCTTCAACTCCGCGTGCTTCTACATTTATTACAAAGCCAATTTTCTCCATAAGTGCTGAATCTGTGGCAGCCATTCTAGCTCCATCTAGTCCAGTTTCTTCTGCATCAGTAATTAAGATGTAAATGGAGTTTTTAAGATCAGTTCTATCACCGTATAATCTAGCTACTTCTAACAACACTGCTAATCCGTAGCCATCGTCTGCAGCGCCATAAGAGCCTCCTAGTTCACCTGTTCTACCAACATGTCCTCTTGAATCATAATGCGCAACAAGTAGTATTCCAGAATCTGATTGTCCTTGTATAACACCAAGTAAATCTTTCACATCATAATCAGTACTTGCTTCTTCGGCAGTATAGTTCATTTCAACAACATTCTCACTACCAACAAAGCTCTCAAGTTTGTCTTTTAGGTATAATCTTACATCCTCATGATTTTCTTCATCATACATTGAATGTGGAGCTAATGAAATCTCTTTAATATAAGACGCTGCAGCCACAGCACTAAACCCAGATGCGCTTGACGATGGAATTGGCGTATATAAAACGAATAGACTAAAAAGAATACTGACAGAAAAGACAACTACGCAAATAATTTTTGATATTTTACTCATTATTTCCTCCTGATGTTATCATTTGAACCTCGATATGTTTGATATTCAAAATAATAACATATGAGATATGATAAAGCAATCTCTTTTCCTTGGGAAAAGTTGTAAAATAAAAAAACAGATTATCAAATGATAATCTGCATTTTTTATAATAAAGAAAATTTATCTAACAGAATCTTTTAAAACTTTTCCAGCCTTGAAAGTAGGTGCTTTTAATGCAGGGATGGAAATGATATCACCAGTTCTTGGGTCGTGTCCAGAACGTGCTTTACGTTCTTTGACTTCAAATGTACCAAAGCCTGTTAAAACAACTTTTTCTCCCTTAACTAATGCTTCCTGAACAGCAAGTACTGTAGAGTTTAGTGCTTTTTCAGCATCTTTTTTTGTTAGATCTGCAAGTTCGGCGATACGAGCTACTAATTCTGATTTGTTCATATTTTCTTTCCTCCTATAATTTGTTAACCTTATTATATGTATTTTACTAATAAATTGCAAGTATTCAGAACAAAAAAATTGTGTTTTTTTTGTAAATGTAGCCATTACTTCCGTTTTCGTAGAATAATCTTAATCGGTGTGCCTTCAAAATCAAATCGTTCGCGAAGACGATTTTCTAAATATCTGTAATAACTAAAATGCATACATTCTGTATCATTGACAAATAAAACAAAAGTTGGACATTTTGATGCGACTTGAGTCGAGTAATACACTTTGACCTTAGAATGGTTATGTTCTTTCGGTGGATTAAGCAACATAGCATCAGAAATGACTTCATTTAAGACAGAAGTTGAGATCCTTCTTTCATAATTTTCATAAACTTTTTCAACGAGTGGAAATAAGGTTTGTATTCGTGATTTATTGAGTGCCGAAACAAATGCAACGGGAATATAAGATAAGAACTGAAACTCTTCTCTAATCAGCCTTGTCCACTCGATCATCGTTTTATCATCTTTGTCAATTGCATCCCATTTATTGACAACAATAATAATTGCCTTCCCACTGTCGACTGCATAACCACCAATATGTTTATCTTGTTCTTGAATACCTATAGAAGCATCAATTACTAATAAACAAACATCGCTTCGCTCAATCGATTGCATTGCTCTTAATGCGCTATATTTATCAAGTGATTCAAATATCTTTCCGCGTTTTCGAAGCCCAGCAGTATCAATGACTGCATACTTCTTACCATCTTTTAAAAAGGTTGTATCAATAGAATCGGTAGTTGTACCAAGAATGTCAGAAACAATGACTCTTTCATATCCTAAAATAGCATTTGTAAGCGAGGATTTACCAACATTTGGACGGCCAATGATGGATAAACGAATCGTATCTTCTTCGTAATCTTCTTGACTCATTTCAGGAAGTTTATCAATGATACTATCTAATAGGTCACCAAAACCAATACCATGTGTCGCAGAAATTGAAAAAACTTCAGAAGCACCAAGTTCATAAAACTCATAAATGTTTTCCACTTGATTAAGGTTATCTACTTTATTAACTGCGACAATAACGGGTTTTTTTGACAAATATAACATATTCATTACAACACGGTCATCTGGGGTTAATCCGGATTTCCCATCACAAATAAAAACAATAACTTGACTTTCATCGATTGCAATTTCAGCTTGCGCTTTAATTTCAGTCAAAAAAGGTGCATCGCTTATCTCGATGCCCCCTGTGTCAATCAAATTAAATTCGTGGCCTAACCAAGATGCTTTTCCGTAAATACGATCTCTTGTTACGCCTGGCGTATCATCTGTAATCGCAATACGATCTCCAATGATACGGTTAAATATTGTTGATTTACCGACATTCGGTCTACCAACAATAGCTACTACTGGTAGCATATAAATCACCTAATTTACAATTATTTTTTAAATTTACTAAATAGATCAGCAAGTGATTGATCTGATGACACATTGTCTTTCACTTGTTCTTCGTATTCTTTTCTAGCACTCTTTTCAGCAACACGTTTCAAAGAAAGAACCATCTTCCAGTCTTTTGGAAAGAAAGAAATAATTTCAAATGATAAAATATCACCCATTTTTAAAATATCTTCAATTCGATTTACTCTATCTTCAGATATTTCACCAATTGGTAAGTACGCGTCAACACCACTAACTTCAACAATTGCACCTTTTTCTTGGAATGCTTTTACTTTTCCCGATACAATATCACCGAACTTTAATTTTAAGTCTGCCCAAGGATTGTATGAAAGATGTTTTTTTGATAATCCAAATTGTTGTTTATCAGGATTTATTGAAATAATTTCAAGTTCTAGTTCATCACCGATTTGGACTTTGCCTGCAAGGTTGTCTAGTGGGTCCCATGAATAGTCATTACGATTAAGTAATCCAGATACTTCACGTTCTACTTCAACAAGCATACCAAATTGCATTTTCTTTACGACTTTACCTTTTACAGTATCGCCAACTTTATATTTTTCAACAAATAATTTCCATGGTTTTTCTTGAAGTTGTTTCATTGAAAGGCTTATTTTTTTGCCTTGAATCTTGATTATTTTTGCTTCTATTTCATCGTCTAAGGCTAAAACTTCGCTGACGTCTTTGATATGATATTGAGATAATTCAGAAATATGGATTAAACCTTCAACATGCTCGCTAAGTGTCACTAAAGCACCAAAACCGAAGATTTTGGAAACTTTACCTTTAATCACTTTACCCACAGTTAAATCCTTTAGTTCTTCTTTTTCAAGACGTTTTAATTCTTCAAATTGAATTTGTTTATGATTAACGATAAATCGTTTTTGTCCTTGTTCAACTTTAGTTTCAATAATACGAACCATTAATTCTTTACCTATCAGTGTATTTTTAAATTCATCATTAACATTTTTTAAATCTACCATTGAATTTGGCATGAATAAATCAATTCCGTGGTACTGAAGTTCTAATCCACCGGGATTATTCTTTTTAACTTTAGCTAACACTTCTGAATTGACCTTAAGTTCACTTATATGTTGTTCACGAACGGAGTTTCTTTCAACATCTAGACATGACATTAATAAGATATTATTTTCGTCGCCATAGGATAGTTTTGTGACTTTTGCTGTCAAAGAATCACCAACTTTTACAAATTCTCTTGCATCACTGATTTTTTTGGATGTCAAATGATCTTTGTAAATCGTTCCCTCAAACATATAGCTAACATCTAATAATACTTCTTCTTGTGTTACTCGTACTACTGTGCCTGTTAATATTTCTCCTACTTTTGGAATTTTAATATCCATCTCAATCACTCCTTTTAGTATGTATTTCATTTAAAAACATTTCATATATTTTATTAGCTACTTCATGAATATCTAAATGTGAAGTGTCTAAAAAAATGGCGTCATTTGCTTGTTTTAACGGATTATAACTACGAGAAGAGTCGATTTTATCTCTTCTTTTAATTTCTATAATTAATTTTTGATAATCTGTATCTATTCCTAGAGATACGTTTTCTTCAAATCTTCTTCTTGCTCTCTCTTCAACAGAAGCAGACATATAAATTTTTAAATCGGCGTTTGGTAAGACAACAGTGCCGATATCTCTGCCATCCATAACAACATTTCTGTCAAGAGCAATTTTTTGTTGTAAAAAAACAAGTTTATTTCGAACTGGGATATGGCTGGCAACAACACTAACATTATTTGATACATCATTTGACCGAATTTTAAATGTCACATCTTCTCCATCCAAGTATAAGATATCATTTTTAAATTCCATTATCGTCTTGTCAATGAAATCAAATTCATTGGGATTTGATATATCAATTTTAAGTTCAAGTGCTTTATATGTGATTGCCCGGTACATCGCTCCAGTATCAATATATGTATATTTTAATTTAGCGGCCAACATTTTAGCTACAGAGGATTTTCCTGCGCCTGCTGGTCCATCAATTGCTAACGCATAATATCTCATAATCTCGCTCCTCAACTCCATACATTATAACATAAGTTATTTCATTTGACACGAGAATTTTGATTACTTTCCGTATCTACTTAGATTCCATAATTGTTTAATTTCATGAGGTTTTAGTAACCGATAGTCGCCTTGTTTAATCCCTTCAGTTGTGACTATACCAAAACGATGACGGCGAAGTTTTAAAACTGGGTGACCGATTTCATCAAACATTCTTTTTATTTGATGATATTTCCCTTCATGAATAATGACTTTCACTAGTGTATTAACTTTATCATCATCATATTCGACATCAAATACTTTTGCAGGAGACGTAGTAAAGTCACCCAAATCAACACCTTTTGTCAATCTTGATGATTCGTCTTTTCTTAATAAGCCTTTAATTTTAACATGATATTCTTTTTCAACTTTAAATTTAGGGTGAATTAACGCATTCATAAACTCGCCATCATTTGTCAAAAGTAAAACCCCAGAAGTATCATAATCTAGTCTTCCAATCGGAAAAATTCTTTCTTTTACAGGAATGAGGTCTAAAATTGTTCGCCGATTAAAATTGTCGCTAGTTGTAGAAACATAACCAGAAGGCTTATTTAAGACATAGTAGACTAGTTGTTCGCTTTTTAATTTTTCGCCGTTTACGGATACTTCATCTGAAGTGTCTACTTGGATTCCCATTTCTGTTACAACGGTTCCATTTACTTTAACTTTTCCTAAAGAGATTAACTCTTCGGCTTTTCTTCTTGAACATATTCCAGCCTTTTGAATTACTTTTTGTAATCGTTCCATAAAATTTACCTCCTTCTTGATGTTTTTAAAAAAAAGAGGATATAGATTTTCTACCCTCATTTATTTCATTGTGAGTTTGATTTATCTGAGTGTTTTTGGATATTGACAGTCAATAAAACACTTTTTATCCTTCTTTTTTTAACTTTTAATATTTCAAATGTTAAGTCTTCAATATCCTCACTAACAAGTTCACTTAAATCATCATACATTTGGTTAATAGCCAGTTCATATTCAATTCGTTCCCCAACTTCAGGAATATCTTGGAATTTTTCAAACAACCATCCACCAACTGAAGTTGAATCAGAAACAGGGGCTACTCCCAGATTTAATTCTTCAAATAAATCCTTTAAGTCAAAATCAGCATTTACGACATAAGTATTTATTCCATTTTTAATGATGCTTTCGGTTACATCATCATGTTCATCGTAGATTTCCCCAACTAGTTCTTCAAGAGCATCTTCCATTGTGACTAAACCATCTACACCACCATACTCATCCACAACAATAGCTAAGTGACTGTTTTCTGCTTGTAGTAATTCAATTAATGCATCTACTTTCGTTGTCGCAGGAATAAATATTGGTTTTCTTAATATTTTCTTAATATTGATATTATGCCCTTTAATTAATTTTGTATAAAAATCACGTTCAGATAAAACACCAATAATATTATCTTTGTTATCATCATATACAGGAATCCGAGAATACTTATTTTTAAAGAAGATTTCAGTGATATGTTCAATATCATCTTGAACATCAATTGCAACCATATCTACTCTAGGTGTCATGATTGTCTCAACAGAAATATCTGATAGTTCAAGGACTTTTTGAAGCATATCAGCTTCTTCCTCATCAATTGAGCCTTCTTCTTCCATTGTATCAATAATAGTCTCTAGTTCAGACTCTGTAACAGTAAGTTTAGCTTCAGAGTGAATTCTACCAATAACGCGATCATTTAGTTTAGCAAAAGGAAAAGTAATTGGTGTCATTACTTTAATTAAAAAATATAAAATTCCACTTACGCCAAGGCAAATTTTTTCTGGGTAACTTCTTGCGATGCTTTTTGGAAGAATTTCACCAAATATCAAGATAAGCGTTGTCATGACAATTGTATTCATTAAAGTTATGATAGTTGTAGCATTCGCATATGAACTAAAAAAATCCGTAAATAATAACACACTAACACTGGCTAGTGCAATATTTGACAAGTTATTGCCAACAAGTAATGTGGTTAAGGCTTTATGAAAATTTTCAATAATCCATAAAGCTTTTTTTGAACCATGTATATTTTGATCAACTAAAGTTTTCAAACGGACTTTACCAACAGCTGCATAAGCCATTTCGGTCATTGAAAAAAATGAAGATATAAACAATAAAATGAGGATTAAAACGATATACACTGGATTAAAACTACCTGCTAGAATTAGAAGCCACGTGTGACTTATTTCCAAGAATAACCACTCCCTAAATACATATTACTATTTTGCTCTGGTATCATATTTACCTGTTGCTGTTGAAACAATAACTTTATCTCCAGTTTCCACAAATAATGGAACTAATAAACGAAGACCAGTATTCGTCATTGCTTCTTTTGTTGAGTTTGAAGTAGTGTTACCTTTGGCACCGCCAGCAGTTTCAATAACTTCAAGTGTCACTTTATCAGGTAACTCTAATCCAAGAATTTCGTGTTCGTAAAAAATAATGTTGATTGTCATTCCTTCTGTTAAATAGAGTAATTCGTTTCTTATTTTTTCGTTTGATAGCTCAATTTGCTCAAAAGTATCCATATTCATGAAGATAGTATCATCTCCAGCTTGATATAAATACTGCATTGGTGATTTATCAATGATAGCTTGGTTTAAGTTAATACCAGCATTGAATGTTTTATCAATAATCGATCCCGATCTCAAGTTGCGAAGTTTTGATCTTACAAATGCGCCACCTTTACCTGGCTTTACGTGCTGAAACTCAATAACCGAATAAATATTCCCCTCATATTCGATTGTGAGTCCTGTTTTAAAATCGTTGGTGCTAACCATGAATTAATCCTCCTAATGATGCCAATTAATATATTCTGTAAATATCATTACCATTATAATACAAAAATCCCTTATTGACAATAGAAAACAACTCTACTATAATATAACTTAGTTTTTAAAGGGACGTGATGAAATGTTTTTAGCAGATGCTACGCAATGGATTCTTCCAATTGCAGTTGGTCTAATTGTTGGAGTGCTTATCGCTACAAGAAAAAATGTTGATAAAACCCAGATTGTCTTCTTAGACCCAGAAGAGTTTAGTATTAACATGAGAAAAGGACAATTAATCGATATCCGAAAAGAATCTGATTTTAGACTACACAAGATTAATGGATCAAGAAATTTTGAAAAAGGATCCTTATTTGGTCAGTTACATAAAATCAGAAAAGATCAAGCCATTTACCTTGTCGATACTGGAAATAATGGTCATTCTAAACGATTTGCAGTTCGGCTTCTAAAAAAAGGATTTAAACCAGTTTATGTTTTAAACGGTGGAATTAAAAACTGGCCATATAATATGAAAGAACAATAAAGTGCGGGGTATTATACTCGCACTTTTTTTTGTATATCAGAAGTGATAAGCTCAATCGTTTCTTTTAAATGTTCAGGTACTACTTCGTACCACTCAACGTCCATTTTATTTTTAAACCAAGTCATTTGTCGCTTTGAAAATCTTCTTGATTGCATTTTGATAATATTTATGGCTTCTTCAAGAGTACACAAGCCATCAAAATAGGCATATAATTCTTTATAACCAATTGCCATCGAACTTTGTCCATGAATATTTCGGTCATATAAGCCTTTTGCTTCTTCAATCAAACCAGCATCTATCATATCATCAACGCGTTGATTGATTTGTGAGTACAAAGCAGTCCGTTCCATCTCAAGTCCTATCATTACTGTGTTTTGATAATTCAAAATTTTTCCTTTATCGATGTAACTATCTGCTTTACTTTCCGCAATTTCAATACTCCTTAGAAGTCTTCTTCGGTTATTTGGATGAACAGTGAGCGCAATAGTTGGGTTGGTTTTTTTTAATAGTTCGTATAAATCTTCATTTGTAAATGCCTCATATAAAACATTTGTCCTATTTTGTCTTTTTTGACCATCAAATTCATATTGGTATAAAACAGACTGTAAAAACAAGCCAGATCCGCCAACTAAAATCACAGGAATATTGTTTTGAATCAATTCATCAATTTTATTTCGTACTAATTTTTGGTAATCTGCAACACTAAACTCTTCTGTTGGTTCTAATATATCAATTAAGTGATGCTTAATTCCCTGCATATCTTTAGATTGAATCTTAGCAGTTCCAATATTAAGACCTTTATAAAATTGCATACTATCGGCAGAGATTATTTCACCATGAAACATTTCCGCTAAGTGAAGACTTAAGGCAGTTTTACCGACAGACGTTGGCCCAACTATAACAATCAGAGGAATCATACGATTCGTTTAAACCATTTGTCAATTTCATATTGTTCCATATGAACTAAAATGGGTCTCCCATGAGGACATGTGTAAGGATTCTCGCATGAGTACAAATCGTGAAGTAATTGTTCAGCTTCAAACTTAGAAATATAAGCATTCGCTTTTAAAGAATGCTTACAGGAAAGAAGTTTAGCCAGTTCATCACGAATCATTTCTATACTTAATGCTTTTTCTTCGATAAAAGTCATTAAAACCGCTTCGGTATACACAACTTCATATCCTCTTGGAAACCAAGCAGGAATTTGAGTGATTAAAAAACTACTTTCTGTATCATTTTTAATGACAATTCCAAATTTTTCTATTTCATTTAGATACTGTTGTAACTGAACCACTTCAGAACTCGATAACTCAATTTTCATTGGGACTAGTAATTGGTATTCATTTTTATCAGGAGATGACATCCTTTTTAGATATCGTTCATAGCGGATACGTTCTGCACCGGCATGTTGATCCAATAAAAATAATCCAGTTTCATTTTGAAATAAAAGAAAAGTTCCATGATATTGGCCAATATATTCAAGAGATGGCACTTTATGTTTTACTAGATTAGACTCTTCATATTTAGTAGCCGTTTCATGCACGCTAACATCTTGTTCAATGCTTTTAAAGAATAAATCTTCATAAGAAGTGGTTTTTACTTCAGGAGTTAATTCCATTTCCGTTTGACCTTTAGGCGTGAAAGAATCCGGCTTATGTATAGGCTGAATGATTTCAACTAGTTCTAATTTAGACTGGATGGTTGATTTAATTAACTCTAGTAATCTTTCCTCTTCTGAAAATTTAACCTCTTGTTTTGTTGGATGAATGTTAACATCAATTAATGATGGATCAACCATAATATTAATAAAAACAATTGGATATCTATTCAAGGGAATAAGCTGTCCATATGCCTCATTGATAATATTCGTGATTTTAGGATTTTTAACCATCCTGTGGTTAACTGCAATTGTAATATATGCTTTACTTGATCTATTTTGAATTGGATTTGAGAAAAAACCACTAATTTCATAATCACGATTCTTTCCTGAGAATCGTCTCATGCTTTTAGCAACTTCAATCCCATATATTTTTGCTAGTACATCTAGTGTGTTTCCATTGCCAGAAGTTTGAAAAAGCATTTTCCCCTGGTTACTTAACGAAAAACTGACAGTGGGATGAGATATACTAAATTTATTAATAATTTCAACAATATTAGCAAGTTCAGTTTGAGGGCTTTTTAGATACTTAAATCTAGCAGGCGTATGATAGAACAAATGAGTAATAATAATATTCGTTCCTTTTCTTGGAATAGACATACCTTTTTCGATAAGCACACCGTCTTCGTATACAACTCTGTATCCAGTAGATTCTCCCATAGACGTTTCGAGTTCAACTTTCGAGATGCTCGCAATGGAAGGCAGTGCTTCTCCTCTAAAACCAAGTGACTTTATATGGAATAAATCATATTCGGTTTGAATTTTAGAAGTAGCATGGCTTTCAAATGCTAATAGAGCATCATCTTCATCCATTCCAATTCCATTGTCTACTACTTGAATCCGTCTTAGTCCAGATTCTTCTAGATATATATCAATTTTGGTACTGGATGCATCTAAAGAATTTTCGACTAATTCTTTAACTACATTACTTATTTTTTCTACGACTTCCCCTGCTGCAATCATATTTGCAAGTTTAGAGTCTAATCGAATTATTTGTCCCATACAGTACCTCCTTTTTTTATTAATGGTTTCTTATTTATTTAAGTTTTATCTTCTTTACTTCTTCTAGGACATCTGCAAGTAAATTAATCGCTTGTAATGGCGTTATATCTTGAATATTAATGGCGTCAAGTTGGTCAATTACAGATTGATAGCAAGATTCAATTTCTAGTTCTTTTTCCGTCGCATTCTCATAATTAAACAAGTCAATTGTTTGAGGTTTAATTATGTTATACCCATGATTCTTCTCAAGTTCTAATAGAATTGATTTTGCTCTACGAATTAATGCTTTAGGAAGGTGTGCAAGTTCAGCAACATGGATGCCATAAGATTTATCAGTTGGTCCATCAATCACTTTATGCATAAAGACGATACTACCTTTTTCTTCTTTTGCCAATACGTGAACATTATGCAAAGATTTTAAATCATCTTCTAAATAGGTTAACTCATGATAATGAGTAGAAAATAAAATTTTACACTTAATTGCTTGATGTGCATATTCAATGATGGCTTGGGCCAAGGCCATTCCATCATAAGTTGCCGTCCCTCTACCAATTTCATCAAAAAGTATAAGACTTTTTTCAGTGGCATTTTGAAGAGCATAATGTACTTCAATCATTTCCACCATAAATGTCGATTTTCCACCAGTTAAATCATCACTTGCGCCAATTCTAGTAAATATTTGATCGAAGATTGGTAGTGAAGCGTATTCACATGGAACAAAACAACCTATTTGCATTAGAATGACAGTTAATGCTAATTGTCTCATATATGTGGATTTTCCTGACATATTTGGGCCCGTAATGAGTAAAATATTGGTTTGTTCATCCATGTTTATATTGTTTTCAACATATGGTTCATTTTCTAGCAAGACTTCAACGACAGGATGTCTTCCATTGACAATTGTAATTTGACGATTTTCAATAATTTCAGGTTTCATATAACGTCTTTGCATTGAAATTTTTGAAAATGCGTATAACATATCAATTTCAGAAATCGCTTTGGCAAGGGTTTGTAAAGGTGTAATCTCTTTATTGGCTATATCACGAATCTCAAGAAACAATTGATATTCCATTTGAACGGACTCTTCTAAAGACCCAATAATTTGAGATTCTTTTATTTTCAGTTCTGGAGTCACATATCTTTCAGAGTTTGATAAGGTCTGTTTACGCTCATAACCAAACTCGTCTTTGACTAAATCAGTTTGACCTTTCGATACTTCAATGTAGTAACCAAAAACACGGTTATAACCTATTTTTAGTTTGCGTATGCCAGTACGTTCACGTTCAGATGCTTCAAACGCTTCAAGCCATGTTTTACCCGACGAACTTTGGTCTTTAATGTTATCTAATAAAGTTGAGTATCCCGCTTTGATAAAACCACCATCTGTGATTGATAGTGGAGGATTATCGACAATTGCACTTAAAATCGTTGTTTTAAGGTTCGTAAAATCATCGATCTTACTTAAAAAATCAAGAGCATACTCATTATCTAAACTTATAAGAATGCTCTTGATATCTGGAATAACTTGTAGTGATCTTGCAAGATTCATCATATCTTTCGCATTGGCATTTCCAAATGAGATTCTTCCAATTATTCTTTCTAGGTCATAAACAACTTTTAACAACGTTCTTAATTCCTCTTGTAAAATAAAATGGTCGTTTAAACTTTCGACAAAAGAAAACCGTTTTAATATATGAGTTTTATCAACTAAGGGACGTAAGATGTTCTGTTTTAAAAAACGAGATCCCATTGCAGTTTCACAAACATCTAACAGCCAAAATAAAGTGCCTTTTCGGTTTGATTGACGAAGTGTTTCTGTTAGTTCTAAATTCCTTTTGGAATTATTATCAATCCGCAGATAAGAAGTAGATTCAAATACTTGTACTTTTTGCAGATGAAGAAGTTCTCTTTTTTGAGTAGTTAACAAATAACTAATAAGTCGTCCGAATGCTTTTATATATTCTTTATCATAAATATCTAAAATTAGATTTCGGTAAAAATTAGGCAAATTCGTATCATCATGAATAGATATTGTAAGTTCATACATATCTAAATACGGTTTGATCTTCAATTGATGAAAATCCGAACCAATGACGATTTCTCGAGCATTTAAATTTAAAATCTCACTAAACAATAATTCTTCTTCCTTTGGCAAAGAAATAATATAGTTTTGTCCAGTAGACAAATCTGAATATGCTAATAAATAATGCTCTTTGGATTCAGTAATGGATACAATAAAATTATTCGATTTTTCATCAATTGTACCATCCTCCATCAAAGTACCTGGAGTAATGATTTTGATTACTTCTCGTTTCACAATGCTTTTTGCCAATTTTGGATCTTCAACTTGTTCGACAATCGCTACTTTAAACCCTTTGTCGATCAGTTTTTCTATGTAGATATTTGCCGCATGGTAAGGAACTCCACACATTGGAACTTTTTCATCAACACCAGCATCCCGTCCTGTAAGAACAATTTCAAGTTCTTTTGAAGCAACAAGGGCATCAGTAAAGAACATTTCATAGAAGTCTCCTAAGCGAAAAAAGACTATAAAATCCATATAGTCTTTTTTAATATCTAGATATTGTTGCATCATTGGTGTATAAATCGATGAATCAATGTTTTTCAAAACAATCACCTAAATCTTTGTAAAGTTTCTACCAGAATACTGGAATTCCAAAAGGTAATGAGTTGGGGTTATAGATTGTATAGTATAAGTATGAGTAACCTACAAATCCGATTATTGCAATAATTAATAACACAATGACGAATGTCCAAAATCTTTTTGCACGACGACGTTTATGATATTTTTTAATTATTTGATTGATTTTTTCATCTAGCAACTCTTTTTCCTCTAATGAAAAATCAATATCATCAGACTTCTGACCATCAAGTTTCTTTTCGGTTTTTGGCTCTGATTTAGAATCTTGTTTAACTTCGTCTTTCTTTTCTTCTAGCGCAACTTTATTCTTTTCAACAATTGGAAGTGGTAATGGGGTCTCAATTTCTTGAGGAGTTGATTTTAATAGTTCTTTTGTTGAAACTGGTGGAACTACCATCTCCACATTATTTTCATCGATTACTTCAGTCACCGGAATATCTTGATCATTCGTAATAAACTCAATCGTATCTACTTTTACCGAATCCACATCAGTTGCTAGAGGGATGTCATAACTATGGTTATCTGTGACTATCTCTTGATGATACATTTTCAAATCATAAATGATAAATTCAACCATATCACTCTTTTTTAAATCAATTGAAATGCTAAATCCCTTTTCTTTTGCATAAATTTCTAACTCAAGAACGGATTTTTCATTTAGCAAATCAGCTTCGTCTTTGGATAAGCGAAATCTTGAAACAAGAATTTCAACCAATCTACCCTTGTTAATTCTTCGAGGAACAACGACATTATACTTTTCACCTAAACCTTTTAGATCACCAAGAGTGCATGAATGAACTAACACATCTTTTAAGATTTTCAAACTTACTCCATCAAGATATCCTGAAGATTCATATAAAATCTTATCAAATTTCTTTATAAAATCTTGGTATTGGATTTTTTCGAAGTCTACAGTATACTTATATTTCAATTTTTCTAAATCATCGAAAAAATTACTTTTGAGATTATAAATATCCTTGTTAATGAATAAAAAATTAAAAAAAATCTCTTTAAACTTCGCCGTATCAAACTCGATTTTAAAGTCTGAAATCAACTTTTCTAATAGATAAATAGAATAGTCATTATAGCCTCTTAAACGATATTTAAGCTCATCAGAATAAGTATCATACAATTTTGTTTGAAAGACTTTTGAATAAATAGTTTCTCGCAATATAAAACGATATGCATAATATGGCATTTTGATTTCAAAATTAGTCAGTAACTGAATGATATCTTCAGTAGTAACTACAGATAATGTTTTTGAGTAAGCAAAATATTCGTCATTTGTTTTAAATTTACTCATTGTCTCACCCTTTTCAATAAATATAATACTATACTACTATATATTTATTTATATTTCAATAGAAAAGATTATAAAATTAGCGATTTCCTCGCTTTATTTGCATGAAAATATATTTGGATATTATTCAATAAAATTTGACAAATAATTATCGAAAACGAATTGCATTTCTACTGAAATCATGAAGAAATGATTATTCAAATAAATTCAATTGATCATTTATAATTCCTTCAACTGAATGAATTAATTGGTTCAGTTCATCAAGCAAAGCTAAATATTGTTTTACTACAGGTTTTGATTTTAATTGTTCGAGTCGAAACAAATATTCAAGTCTAAGTTTCGAAGACGTACTTACCTCATTCTTTACTTCTTCTTGAACTAATTTTTTTTGAAGCATTAAAATTTCCTTGTACTCCTCTAAATAAACTGGATTTGAGGCAATTATATTTTTCGCTTCTAACAGTTCGATATATAAAGATGAATTTGTTATTTCAGCAAGTATCTCCTGTAAATTATTCATGAAGTACTTCTCCTTTTAAGGACCATGTTTTTGCTTCTGTAATATGCAAATCAATTATCGTGCCGATATTTTCTGGATTACCTCTAAAATTCACAAGTTTATTGTGTTCCGTATAACCACACAGGAAATCTTTATTTGATTTTGATGGCCCCTCTACAAGGACTTTAACATTTGTATCTAAAAACCTTTCGTTTCCACGTAGAAATCCCTCATTAATTAGGTCATTTAAACGGTATAGACGATCCTTCTTTTCTTCTGTAGGCGTTAAGTCTTCCATAAGTGCAGCCGGAGTTCCAGTGCGTTTAGAAAAAACGAATGTATAAGCTCCTTCAAATTGACAAGTTCTTACAAGATCCATTGTTTCTTGAAACTCAGCTTCCGTCTCTGATGGAAAACCTACTATAATATCTGTTGTAATTGAAACACCAGGAATTAGATTACGTATTGTATTAATAAGCTCAATATAACTTTCTTTTGTGTATTTACGGTTCATCATTTTTAAAATACGATTTGAACCTGATTGAACTGGTAAATGGATGAAAGGCATTAAATTTTTGCCTTTTGCTAACGCTTCAATTAATGCCAAGGAAAAATCTTTTGGATGTGATGTCGTAAACCGAATCCGAGGTATATTAAGTGCTGAAACATCTTTTAACAAATCAGAGAAACGATACGCTCTTGATGTAAAATCAAGTCCATACGAGTTCACATTTTGACCTAAAAGAGTGATTTCTTGGTATCCATCATTAACTAATGACTGAATTTCTTCAAGAATATGTTCTGGCTTCCTAGAACGCTCTTTTCCTCTAGTATATGGGACTATGCAGTAAGTACAAAATTCATCGCAACCATACATGATATTGACCCATGCTTTATACCGATTATCACGAACTGTTGGTACGTTTTCAACAAGGTCGCCTTCAAATGATAATACCTCAACAACTCTTCTTTTTTCAATCATAACAATTGCTAAGTAATCTAGTAACTTATGTAAATTATGCGTACCAAAAATAATATCTACTTGACGATACGTTTTCAATAATTTTTCAACAACAACTTCTTCTTGAGGCATACAACCTCCGATTGCAATTACCAAATCAGGTTTCTTCATTTTCAAACGCTTAAACCGACCAATTTCACCAAATACTTTATTTTCTGCATTCGCTCTGATTGCACATGTATTGATAATAATTAGATCCGCTTCAGTTTCATCTAATGCAGGAGTAAAACCTTGAGATTCTAGCAATCCTTTGATTTTCTCCGTATCCGCTTCATTGGCTTGACATCCATGGGTTTGAATGATATATTTTTTGTTTTCTCCTATATTCGATATAAGATTATTGTAGTGAAACTCACTCACAATGCTTTCAATCTTTGATCGTTTTCTTGCATCTTTTAAATCTGGTTTATTAAATTGCTCATTTTTCATAATAATCACCTAACCTTAGTATACAAAATAGTTACTTCTAATTCAAATCATTTACATAAAAAGAAGTTTATGAAAAATCATAAACATTCTTATTCGAAAATATTAATTCGTTCAATTTTCATCTTGTCAAAATCAAGCAGTACAGCGTTGAATTGATATGGCCCAGATAGTTCAGGATTCGTCCTTTCAGAAACGCCTGAAATAAATTTTCGAATACCTTGCTTAATCTCTCCACCAATAATTCCATACTTAACTCCCGTCATTCCTACATCAGAAATATACATTGTTTTTTTAGGAAAAATAATGTTATCTGCAGTTGGAACATGGGTATGTGTTCCTAAAACAGCGTTTACACGGCCATCCAAATAATTTATCAATGCATACTTTTCGCTAGTAGCCTCCGCATGAAAGTCGACAATAATGTAATCACTTTTTATTTTCGAAAGTAATTCATCCATTTTTGTAAATGGATTATCAATTTGGTCTCTCATAAAAACTCTTCCCAAAAGATTTATAATCGTGATAGTTTGTCCATTATAATTGATGGTAACATATTCTTTGCCAGGAGTACCAGGTCCGTAATTAGCAGGCCGGCATACATTTGGATAGTCCAGTACTGAAGATGCGTCTTTACGAGAAAAGGCATGGTTTCCAAGCGTAATTGCGTGAACACCTTTAGTCATCAAGTCTTTGTAAATGGCTTCAGTTAGGCCATTACCACTTGCCATGTTTTCTCCATTAACTATAATTATATTTGGTTTATAATCGTTTTTTACTTGATTAAAATATTTTTCAAAGGCGATACGCCCTTGATCCATATATACATCACCAATAAATAATATCTTCATTTTTTCACCTCTAAAAATCATAGCCTTCCAAATTGGAAGGCTAATCGTTTATTTTGTTATTTTGCTATATCTTGAGCACGAGTTTCTCGAATGACAGTAACCTTAATAGTACCTGGATAACTGAGTTTTTCTTCAATCAATTGTTTAATCTCTCTTGCGACTAGATGTGTCTTTTGGTCATCAATCTCATTAGGCTTAACAATTACTCTAACTTCTCTACCAGCTTGGATAGCAAATGCAGATTCTACACCCGCAACTGAAGTAGATATTTCTTCAAGTTGAGTTAATCGTTTGATATAATTCTCTAAGGATTCGCTTCTTGCGCCTGGTCTAGCAGCTGATAATGCATCAGCAGCGGCAACAAGTACTCCAATGACTGTTTTTGCTTCAACGTCGCCATGATGGCTACTAATAGCATCTAGGACAGCAGCATGTTCGTGGTATTTATTAGCAAGTTGAATACCAATATCAATATGTGAACCTTCCATTTCATGATCAACAGCTTTACCAATGTCATGTAATAGACCTGCACGTTTTGCAATAACTTCATTTTCTCCAAGTTCAACAGCTAATTTCCCAGCAAGGAATGCTGTTTCAACGGAATGCCTAAGTGCATTTTGTCCATAAGATGTACGATAATGCATTCTTCCTAATAATTTAACTAAATCAGGATGCATTCTTCCAACACCGGTTTCAAAGATTGCTTTGTCACCCATGTCACGAATGAATTGATCTACTTCTACTCTTGTTTTCTCAACAATTTCTTCGATTCTTGCAGGATGAATACGACCATCCGTAATTAGTGTTTCAATTGTTCTTTTTGCAATTTCTCTACGTACTGGATCAAAGCCTGATAGAACGACTGCTTCTGGAGTGTCATCAATAATTAAATCAACTCCGGTTAAAGCCTCAATGGTGCGAATATTTCTTCCTTCACGACCAATGATACGTCCTTTCATTTCGTCATTTGGCAAATTAACGACGCTGACAGTTGTTTCTGCAGTAACATCTTGTGCATACTTCTGAATTGCAAGCGAAATAATCTCTTTTGCAATCTTTTGTGAATCTTGTTTAGCTGTTTCTTCTTGCTCACGAATATATTTATCAATTTCGGATGCCATTTCGTGTTCCACACGTTCCATGATAACTGCTTTTGCTTGGTCTTCGCTAAAATTAGCGATTTCTAGCAACTTCGTGTTTTGTTCTTGAATAATGCTTTCCAGTTTGCTTGCTTTTTCCTCAAGAGCGTTTTTCTTTTCGTCTAAAGCTTCTTCTTTACGATCCAGATTTAGTTCACGTTTGTCCAAATTGGCTGAACGGCGTTCAATCAATTCCTCGCGTTGGATGATCTTGTGTTCAAGCTCGGATACCATCGCTTTTTTTTCTTTAATTATTTTATCGTTTTCTAAATTAAGATTATAAATTTCTTGTCTTGCTTCAACTAACTTCTCTTTTTTAAATTTTTCCGCTTGAGTATTTGCATCGTCAATAATATTTTGGGATTTATTTCTCGCAGTTTGAAATCCTTTTTCAACAACGATAACTCTTAAAATAAATCCTAATAGTCCACCGACAACTAAGCTAAGCAAAATGGCAATAATAGTTTCAAATGTACCCATGATTATTACCTCCATTTTTTTATTTAGTTGTTTATATATCAGAGTATCTTCGGAACGAGATGATACTAGGAATATACATAATAATTTTATGCCTTCTTTATTATATTATAAAATCACGTTTTAGTCAAAAATTATTTGCTATTTTGACGAGATAAATTTATATTCAAGGTTATTTGTCACAATTACATAAAAAAAGAAAAACTCATGCGAGTTTTTCTGGTTTTGCAAATAATTTTGTGCGTATAAGTGTTTCTAATTCATTGGCTAATTCTGGGTTATCTTGTAGATACTTCTTAACATTTTCTCTTCCTTGGCCAATCTTTTGCTCGTTAAATGCGTACCATGAACCACTTTTCTTAATAAATTCATGTTCTACTGCAAGATCAACAATTTCACCAAGTCGTGACATACCTTGTCCAAAAACCAAATCAATAACACAAGTTTTAAATGGAGCAGCAACTTTGTTTTTTACTACTTTAACTTTTGCTTGGTTGCCTACAATATCATTACCTTCTTTAATTTGATCGCCTTTTCGAATTTCAAGTCTTACGGAAGAATAAAATTTCAGAGCTCGTCCACCAGGTGTAATCTCTGGGTTCCCAAACATAACACCAACTTTTTCTCTAATTTGATTGATAAAGATTGCGATACATTGAGACTTAGATAATACGCCAGATAACTTTCTCATTGCCTGACTCATAAGTCTTGCTTGAAGACCAACGTGACTATCACCCATTTCGCCTCTAATTTCAGCTTCTGGAACTAATGCTGCAACTGAGTCAATAACAACAATATCAATTGCGCCACTGCGAATAAGGGCTTCTGTGATTTCTAAACCTTGCTCTCCCGTATCTGGTTGAGACAAAATTAAAGAATCAATATCTACTCCTAAAGCTTTAGCATATACAGGATCAAGTGCATGTTCAGCATCAATAAAAGCAGCATAGCCACCTAATTTTTGAACTTGAGCAATTGCATGAAGTGCAAAAGTCGTTTTTCCGGATGATTCTGGACCATATATTTCAATTATTCTTCCTCTAGGATATCCACCAACACCAAGCGCAGCATCTAGTGAAATTGAACCAGTTGAAATCGATTCAACATTTAGTGTTGTTCCCGCATCTCCTAAAATCATAACGGCACCCTTGCCGTACTCTTTTTCGATTTCTTTTAAAGCGATATCTAAACTTTTTCTTCTTTTTTCATCTGGCATTTTGGGCCTCCTAGGTTGCAAAATAGTGTTTCTATAAATAATACGCTGTGAATCACGTTATTCTTTATACAGATTCTAAAATAATGTTTTTGTTTTTAAGAAAATAGTCTACTCCAGAATAAATAGTTAATAGAACACTTATAACGGTGAATACGATTCCAATATATGTGATCCATGAAATATTGAGTGGCATAACGAAGAAATAAAATACAAGCGTCATCATTGTAAAAGCTGTTTTGTATTTGCCGTATTTAGAAGCAGCAATGACTTTGCCCCCATTAATGGCAACTAAACGAATCGAAGTTACTATAAACTCTCTAGATAGAATTATAATCGGAACCCAAAAAGGCATCCACATATAAGGATTAGAAAGAAAATTATCAGATAATATTAGTAGTGCGGCTAAAACAAGTAATTTATCGGCCAAAGGGTCAATAAATTTACCGAATGTCGTTACTAGGTTTCTCTCTCTAGCAATTTTTCCATCAAAATAGTCTGTAACTGATGCTACAACAAATATAATTCCTAAAATCCAAAAAGTATTTACTCCCAATATCCCTTTAAACAGATATACAATAATTAAAACCGGGATTAAAATAATTCTAAACATCGTTAATTTATTAGGTAAGTTCATGATTACACCTCTGTATTTATTATACCATATTCTCTTCACATGCAAAAGTAAAAAATGAAGAAAAAAGCAACGAAAATTCGTTGCTTATCAATTATTCTTCTTGCATTGGTAGATTAATATTGTGGAAGACTTCCTGAACATCATCTAATTCGTCAGTCATAGCAATGAATCGGTAAAATTTATTTAAGTCTTCTTCAGATAATTCTACATAATCTTGCGGTAAATATGTAACTTTATCTTCTAAGAAATTTAATTCTTTATTTGTAGCAGTCAAAGCATCTTTTATTAAGTCAAGATCTGAAGCAGATCCAGTCACAGTAACGATCCCATCATCTTCTTGAAGATCGGTCACTTCACAATTTGCTTCAAGGATTGCTTCTAAAGCTTCATCTTCTGTTAAACCTTCTACACTGATTAAAGAACAATATGTATATAAATATGATACACTTCCCGCAACGCCTAATTTACTTCCTGTCTTTGTAAAACAGCTACGCACTTCACCAAAAGTACGATTAACATTATCTGTTAAACATTCAACTATTAAAGTGCACCCACCTGGTCCAAAGCCCTCGTAGCGAACTGGTGCATAATCTTCTCCAGACGCTCCTTTTGACTTTTCAATATTTCTTTTAATGACATCTCCTGGAACTTGGTTTTGTTTTGCTCTTTCAATAACACGCTTTAAAGCTAAATTTCCATCAGGATCTGTGCCGCCTGTTTTTGCGGCCATATAGATTTCTTTACCAAATTTAGAATATAATTTACTTTTAACTGCAGCGGTTTTCGCCATAGATGCAGCTCTTACTTCATGTGCTCTTCCCATTATTTTATCCTTCTCTATTATTATAAATTTTTTAAGACAGTTTTATCAGGTTGCAGTTCGACAACACCTGATTTATATAGTGTACCCAAAGCTCTTTTAAAAGCTGATTTGCTCATTTGAAATGCGTATGATATATCTTCTGGTGTCGATTTATCAGTAAATCGCATTACACCATGATGATTAGTTAAATAATCAATAATGATTTGACTATCTTTTCCCATCATTAACTCTTTTTGTTCAATCAGTGTTCCTGTGTATTCTAAGTTATCGTTTTGTTTTAAAATTTTAGGTTGTACTGCTTCACCGAGACGATATTTTTTTCTTGTATTATTGTAATGGACAAATATTATATTTCCATCAAATGTCGTGCAAACAAGTCCATCTTCAGTCAAAAATGCAACATTTGAGTCAGTAAAATCTGATTCGTGGAGTGTGTTTACAGGAACTAAGTAGTCTTTAATTTGTTTTCTTCCAATAATTTTGGCGAATAAATGTGATTTTTTTTCCTTCATTGACACAAATAGCTTATCTCCAACTAATGGCCATTCATCCAATAATAAAGGTAAATCATCCTTTGACAATAACAAGTCTTTTACAAGACCATAATGCAAGAAAACGCCATAAGTAGGATTGACTGAAACTACTTCTAAAAAAGCAGCTTTACTTATAGAAACCATCGCTTCTTTTGTAGAAGCGGTTTTCCTGCCAACGTTGTCAGCATAGATAAAAACATCAACTACTTCTCCGGGCTCATAAGGTTTTAAAGCTTCCTTTTTATGTAAGAAGACTTCTTCATGATCATCAGTAAGTAAATACGCGATATCTGTTTCTCTTAAAACTTTAAGTTGATTATAATCGCCTAATATCATAAAGATACCTCCAATATTCCCAAAGGAACAAATATAAAAAAGAATGTCAAAAAAATAAGGTGAGTAATGTTTTTTACAAAACATGTTGTATTTAACGAAAAAAATACAAATCTTGCGGATTTGTTGTTGTTTTGTAGATTCAACAGTTGTAATTCAAACATACTTATCCTTCTTTTCTTGCAATAAAAATTACCGTATTCATTATAACAAATTCAATTCCCTTTGTCCATTAAAAAAAGAAACGACGAATTTCAACTTCAATTTTGATCTTTGTAATTTATATGCGATACAATTATCTATTCAATTTATATATATTCAGATGTATAACTCTATTTATAAAAGAAAGAAAGCGTGAATTTACAATTCACGCTTAACATTAATATTTTCTCGTTTGTTTCTCATTTTCAATAATAGGTTTTGAGTTTTCGCGAAACTTTCTAATATATTCTCTTAAAGAAAGACTATCATAAATCCATCCTTTTTGAAGCGCAGGTAAAATGTAATCGCTAAATAAGACGAGTAACTCTCTTTCTTCAAATGCTTGAGTTACAAAAACTACATTGTATTCTTTATTAATTACAACATATTGTTTTAACCATCCAGCAGCACGATAATCACCAAAATCGTTCATCCAAAATTGGTAACCATATCCAAATTTATCTCTAGGATTGTCATTGGTTGCGGTGCTAATATGATTTTGTGTTGCTTCATTTATGTATTCTGCAGAAACAATTTGTTTATCTCTCCATTTACCATTATTCAGTAATAAAACACCAAATTTAGCAAGATCAATCGTATTTATCTTAATACCGTATGCACCCATGCTATAACCTTTTACGCTGTCCCAAACTGGTTTTGCAATTCCAATTTCTTGGTACATTTCTTCGTCTAAAAAGTCATTGCATGATTTGCCAGTAACTTTCGTTACTACAGCTGATAATATAAACGATGCAAAATTATTATATAAGAAATGTGTTCCCGGTTCATAAACGAGTGGTGAATTGAAAAAGCGATCAAATGGATTGTCATTTTCAGTTAAGTCATTTGAAAAATCTTGATCATGACCTACACTCATTGTTAATAAGTGACGAATCGTTAGTGTTTCATAACTAGGTAAAAATGTCGTTAATTCATCCATGAAATAGTTAATCACTTTATCATCGAGATGAAGTAATTTCTTATCTTGGCAAATACCAATGGCAATACTAGTAAAAGATTTAGATATCGAATATACTTCCTCGTTATGGAAGGGTTCATATCCTTCCGCATAGGCATCAAATACCTTGGCACCATCTTTGACCAGTATCATCGAATGAATGTTTAAATGCTCTCTTTCAATAAAATCAAACATATCTGCTAAATATCCTTTTTCAACATTAGCATCACGACAGGACGTTTTTTCAAATTCTTTGTGTGGGAATACCATGATTTACCTCCAATTTTATTAATTAAGTATAGTATATCACACTCTATTCAAAAATAGTTATTCATAAGATAATAATCATAAAATCATCATAAATGCCAAATAAATAAACTAAGATTTTATCAAGGATAAAATCTTAGTTTATAGTTATCCTTGTTTTCTTTAAATATCGTTCTTCCTCACTAAATATGCAGCCACAATATTTTTGCATATATAGGGGGAGTTCTCTAGCACGTCTTTGTCCTTCTCTAAAATATGACCTTAAATCAGTATAAACAAAAGGAATTTTTTCTTCTAGAGCAATTTTTTCACAGACTTGTTTTAGACGATCATGTTTTTGATAAGGACTAATTAAAAGCGTTGTTGAAAAACCTTCATATCCATTTTCTTTTGCATATTTTGCAGTAACTCTTATTCTTTCTTCATAACAAAAATCACATCTATTTGCTAGATCAGTAATAACATTTTTAGTAAACATCTCTAACCCATAAAAGTCATTTACAATAAGTTTGATATCCACAACTTTAGCATATCCTATCAATGCATCAAGCCTATTCTTGTATTCAGTATAAGGATGAATATTAGGATTATACCAATACCCAGTTAGATTATGACCTTCTTTTCGTAATACATCGATTGACATTACACTACAAGGTGCACAACAAATATGTAATAATACATTCATTTTTTTTCTCCTACATCATCACTAATATTTCAAGTGCTTTTGGATACTGAAAATTAGCTGACAACTCATAATTCTCTTTTGCTTTTATTAAGTCTTTTGGCAATGTGTCAAAACCAGTTAAATAACAATTTCCAATTTCATAAAATGCTTCAGGGTTATCATTATTTTTCACTGCTTTTTGGAGCCATATAAGTGCTTGATTAGGTTCTTTATCTTTCAATAAATGAAACATCTTAACCATAGACGAGGACAGCCCGCCTTCTGCAGCACGTTCTGTCCAATATCTAGATGCTCTTAAAGACAATTTAACTCCAATTCCTTTTTCAAAAGCTAAAGCAACATATTCCATCGATTGTAACTGATTTTGCTTTGTAGTGTCTGAGTCTTCAGAATAATCTATAAATAATTTTATGGCTTTTTTAGCCATCAAAAAATCTTTTCTTTTTTGATTTGTAAGTGCATTTACATCATTAAATAGGAATAACGCATAACTAAATTTCGCACCTGTATTTCCATATTGAATTG
>JAQUZN010000012.1 GCA_028691315.1 Candidatus Izemoplasmatales bacterium
ATGGATTTTAAGTTTGCTTTCTTGTCATCGAACTGAATCAACATTTCAGCTTGAAAGCTATTCGCTTTACTCACCAACATAGTTGCAGGTCTTGCGTGAAGGCCAAAAGGATAAGCAATTTTGAATTTGTGATCAATCATACTTTTAATCTCCTTTTTTATTTGAATTTATTCTTTCAACAATTTCTGTGGTATCAAAACCGCATAAAATCGTAATTGAATTCCCTGTAACGAAAATTCCACTTTCAAAATCATCTTTCAATTTATCAAAATGACAAATTTTGATATCTATCGTTATGAACTTTGTTCTACTACCTAATATGGACGCACTTACTAGATTATCATATCCACCTAGATTGGAAACTAAATTTTCCATAATTGTATCAATCGATTTGACTTTTGCTTTTGCTATAACTCTTTTATGACTAAAATAAACAACCGCTAAAATGCCAAAAACTAGAACAATTGTAAACCCAATAATTCTATATAATAGTTCTGTAGATATGTCAAATCCAAAAATTACAGCTACAAATAACTTTGGTAACAAGAAATATCACCTCTTCAAATCTATTTTACCATAAAACTGTAAAAGTGTATTCATGACATCGTAAATTTAAAACAATTGAGAAGAATAACTTGAAAAACCTTAATGTTTCATATATAATCTAAAAGAAAGCGTGGAGAGAACAAATGAAAAAAGTGATAGAAGCTATTATTGAAATCCCAATGGGGACTCAAAACAAGTATGAAGTTGACAAAGTTAAAAACCGAATCAAATTAAATAGAGTATTATATTCAAAAATGACTTACCCTGCTGAGTATGGTTTTATTGAATACACTTTGGCAGAAGATGGTGATCCACTTGATATCTTAGTTCTTGCGACAACGCCAACTTTTCCAGGATGTATCGTGGATGCTAGAGTTGTTGGGTATTTGGATATGTATGATTCTGGTGAACACGATGAAAAAATTATTGCTGTTGTTGACGCCGATCCAAGATTTGAAGATATTCATGACATTGGCGACATTAAGGACTTACAATTAAAAGAAATAAAGTTGTTTTTCAGAACGTATAAAGAATTACAACCTGGGCATCACGTAGAAGTACTTGATTACTATCCTGTTCAAGATGCACTGAATCTAATCGATAAATATCAAGCAGCTTACGAAGAAAATAAGCTTAAAAAATAAAACGTGGAAAGTTCCACGTTTTTTATTTTTTATAGACAACTTGACCATTAACAATTACAAAAGATGTTTTTGTTAAATAATGTAGCGGATGTCCATCCCAGATAACAATATCCGCATCTTTACCGACTTCAATGCTGCCCACTAAATGATCTATGTGATTTAGTCTTGCAGCATTAATCGTAACCGCTTTAAAAGCATCAAGTTCAAGTAAACCTTCTTTAACAAACAACCCAACTTGAGTTAGTGTATTTTCCAACGGGATTACAGGATGGTCAGTCATAATAGCAAAATCAATTCCTTGATCAAATAATACTTTTGCTGCACTAAAACTTTTATTTCTTAATTCGTATTTCGACTTTGATCCTAGCGTTGGACCGATAATTACTTTTTGATGATGTTTAGCAAGAAACTCTGGAATCAAGTACCCTTCGGTTGCATGTTCAATTGTTGCATTCAAACCAAATTCTTCAATTATCCTAATTGCTGTTGCAATATCATCTTGTTGATGCGCATGAATCTTTACTGGGAATCCTCTTAAAACGCGAGATAAGGAATCCCACTTCATATTATAATCTGGTTTAGAAACATCTTTTCCTTCTACAATATCCTTTTCATACTTCTCTTTTTTTGCTAAATAATCTGAGGCCTTCATTAAAGCATCTCTAATTAACGCCGCTGATGCCATCCTTGTTTGAGGGGTTTGGGATTTTCCATTGTATACTCTTTTGGGATTTTCTCCTAAGGCCATTTTCATTGCGGACTCACTTACAACGATCATATCATCAATCGTTTTCCCTGTCGTTTTTAGCACGCAGAATAATCCACCAATAACATTCGCACTTCCAGGTCCTGTACAAACAGTGGTGATGCCAGCTTTTAAAGCTTCATAAAAAGCGGTGTCTTGAGGTTTTATTGCATCAATAGCACGAAGTTCTGGTGTCACAGGTGAAGTCATTTCATTTCCATCTGCACCTTCGAAGCCGATTGCTTCTTCGAAAATGCCCACATGACAATGAGGGTCCACTAATCCTGGTGTCACAAAGTGTTTTTCAGCATCAATCACTTCTACATTTGGATAATCAGACTCTTTTATTTTGCCTATTGCCTTGATTTTAGTGCCATCAATTAAAATATCTTGAATTTTATAGTTGATGTTTGCCATACTGATAAGATTTGCATTTTTAATAAGTATCATAATATTCACCCTTTCTGATGATAAATAACAAGATTTACTAAAGTAAGTGCTCCGTTAATTAATGCATCCTCATCAAGATTGAATAAAGGATGATGTAATGAATAACTAGTAGATTCATCTTTTCTAGTTCCCAACCAAGCGAGTGCACCTTGTTTTAAAAATATATATTTTGAAAAATCTTCAGCCCCCATGGACTGAGTGTATATTTCCATAAATTCACTTTCCCCCAAGGATGAAGTAACTACCTCCTTAAAAATATCCACTTCAGAAGAAGTATTACAAACAGGATCATACTCATAAATATATTCAAACTCATATTTTCCACCTACTCTAGAGGTAACAGACTTAAGTAGATTGTCAATTTCAACTTTGATAAAAGCACGTAATTCATTTGAAAAGGTTCTAACAGTTCCTTCTAAATAAGCAGTTTCTGGAATAATATTATGTGTTGTTCCAGCAATGACTTTCGCTATCGTGATAACAGCCAAATCAAGTGGATTTTTTCTTCTAGAAAGAATTGTTTGAACACCTTGAATAACTTCTGATGCCATAATAATTGGATCAATACTTAAGTGGGGGTAAGCAGCGTGTGCACCTTTGCCAATTAAAGTAATTTTAATCGTATCAGCTGAAGCCATCGCATCATTTCTTTTGACCGCGATTTTTCCAGAGTCAAGCATTGGTGCAACGTGTAAAGCATAAAAATGATCTACATCATTCACATGTCCTGATTCAACAATCCCAAATGCACCACCAGGATTTGGACCTTCCTCTGCTTCTTGAAAAATAAATTTAACTGTCCCATTCCATTTATCTAAATTATTGGATAAATATGATGCAGCAGTGAGTAACATTGCGCTGTGAGAATCGTGTCCACATGCATGCATAGCGCCATCATTTAAAGAAACATAAGCAAGCGAACGGTTCATTTCATATAATGGAAGAGCATCAATATCAGCGCGTAATCCGATAACTTTTCCTGGTCCGTTTTCTATGACTCCAATAAGTGAGTTTTTCCCAACGTGAGGAATAACTTTTATCCCAAATCTTTGAAGTTCAGACTTGATAAAATCATGCGTTTTTTCGACATCAAATCCAACTTCAGGATATGCATGAATCCATCTTCTTGTTTTCACTAGGTACGGAAAGTAAGAAATAATTTCTGGTTTTTTAATCATAAAGACTCCTTTTCAACGATAGATATATTTAATTAACAAATGGTTTAAATCACAGTATGATTCAATATCTTTCTTCAATTTTTTATAATACAAAATATCTACATGATTCATCACATGAATTATCTTTGTAAATTGCTCAGGATAATAAAGTTTAAGAATTTCATAAAAACGAGCTTTATTTTCATCATTTGATAAATTAAGTGTGTCAAACATAACATAATCTACATGATTTTTTACTTCATCTATAATTTTGAAAGGATTAGTTATAAAAGGAATGATTGGTGAAATAAAAACATGTGTGGAAATGCCAGCAGTTTTGAGTGCTTTTAGTGCTTTGATTCGATTACTTGGAAGGGTAGCTCCCTTTTCAAAAATCGAAGCATCCTTGTCGGACAAAGAAATACTAAAGCCAACTTCAAGATACATTATTTTTTTCAAGACCTCTATATCTCGAAGAATCAAGTCAGACTTGGTCAAAATTGAAATATGAAGTACACTATCTTGAATACTTTCTAGAATTTTTTTTGTACTTTCAGTCACTTTTTCAATGGGTTGATAACAATCTGTCATTGAACTAAAAAATAAGCTTTTTGAACCAGTCCCTTTCGGTATAGAAGTGTTCGGGTACTGCTTAATATCTACATATTCGCCCCAAGAAGACTGCGGGTGATTTCTTTCAATCGTTTTTGCATAACAGTATACACATCCATGTGTACATCCGATATATGGATTGCAAGTGAAATCATTTCCTCCCAGTTTGGTTTTGGTCATAAATGAAGATGCTTTAACTGTTTTAGAGTTCACTTTTCTTCATTTTCCCTTCAAAACGAATTAATAATTTTGAAATGTAGATTCCAACTCCTAGAATAATAAATCCAAATAAAACCGATAAAAGATTCTTGCTTAAAAAATTCCATAAGTCTAAATAGATAGGAGTTTGATTATCCCATAATAAAGCAGAACTGGGATCTTTGATTTCAAAAAAGATGACCAAGGTTGAAGCAATGATAAAACCAAAAATAGCTTTGTATGTTTGAATTGAAAACTTTCTGAGCAAGTTTTCAATTATCTTACTAAATACAATAATACCCAACAAAGCTCCGATTAAGAAAGGAATAATGACATATAAATGATATGTAATTTGTGAAAAGTCTAAAACCTCACCAACCACGTTTGTCACAATTGCCGTATAAAAACCTAGAACCATTAATAAAGCAGATCCGGATATACCAGGGATAATCATTGTTGAAGAAGCAACAAATCCTAAAATTAGCAACAAGAAAACATTCAAAATATTCATTTCAAAAGATGAAACTCCAGCATTTTTAAACATTAATTTCCCTACTAGTAAAAAAACAACTAATAAAACGGAGAAAAACATCGAAGCATAACCTGACGCGTCTTTCTTTTTCCAATCAATATGTTTTGATATGCTAGGTATTCCACCGATAATTAAACCAATAAAGAAGCACAAGGTGACAAATGAGTTCTTATCAATCAAAAATCCAAGTAATTTTGCAAGGAGTATTACTGAAATGCCTACACCAAGAAAAACTGGAATTAAGAAAGATACACTTTTCTTGAATTCTTTAAATACATTACCAATAGAATGTAATAATTTGTCGTAGATGCCAAGATATATTGCAAGCGTACCACCACTTACTCCGGGAATAATAAACGCGATACCAATAATAAAACCTTTTAACAATAAAATTAAAAACATACTATTCCTCGCTTTCTAATATGGCATCTCCAATTAAATCATATCCAAAACTATCTTTAATTTTCACTTTAACGATATCACCAATAGCTAAATCGACAAGTGATTGGAATACGATATATCCATCAATATCGTCTGGAGCGAACGCATAACTTCTTCCATAATAAAAAAGTGATTCAGGATCATATGCTTCAACAATCGTTTCATGAATATGTCCAACTTCTTCTCTATTTTTTTTTCTAGCAATCTTTTTTTGGATTTTCATAATTTCATTGAGTCTAATTTGTTTTGTTTCTTCATCAATTTGATCTTGATAATCAAAAGCAACTGTATCTTCTTCTTTAGAATAAGCAAAAACTCCTAAACGGTCGAACTCCTCTTTTTTTACAAACGAAACTAATTCTTGAAAGTCTTGTTCGGTTTCGCCGGGGAATCCAACTATGAGTGTGGTTCTAAATACTGCTCTTGGTATCATTGACTTAATTTTTGCGAAAAGCAACTTAATTTCTTCACCGCTACCTCTTCTCAGCATTTTTTTTAGCAATGTAGTTGAAATATGCTGAATTGGTATATCAAAATAGGAAGCGATTTTAGGATTTTTTTGAATTTCTTCAAGTAAATTATCATCAATCTCATCTGGGTATAAATATAAAATACGAACCATCATTAGGCCATCGATTTGAGTTATTTTTTGAAGTAAATCAACCAACAAAGGTTGATGATCTTTGGTTAAATCTGTGCCGTATCTTGTAGTATCTTGACTAATTAAGTTAATTTCCTTTGCGCCATTTTGGATCAACAATCTCACTTCTGACAATATTTCATCTTGAAACCTAGAGCGAAAAACACCGCGAATTAGTGGAATAGCACAAAAAGCGCACCGATTATTACATCCTTCACTAATCTTAACATAAGGAGTATAAACAGAAGTCGCTAACATTCTAGTTTCATAATTCATTGGTTTAAATTTCAATTCCTCATAACCAAATAATTCTTGCAATATTAAATGGATTTTAGGATACTCTTGTAATGTAATAATCCGGTCAATAAATGGCATTTCAGTCAATAACTTTTCACGATATCTTTCTGCATAACAGCCACATACAATTAATTTTTTATTAAATTCTTTCATTTCTAAAATGGTCGCAATCGTTTCTTCTTTTGCGGATTCAATAAAACCACAAGTGTTAATAATAATCGCATCTGCATCTTTAGGATCAGACACAATTAAAACATTTGCATTATTTAATACACCCAATATTAGTTCTGAATCCACAAGATTTTTCGCACAACCAAGTGAGATTAAACCTACTTTTAACATAACTTCACCTATCCATCTAACTTGATATCATTATACGCTATATCAACTTTTTTTTAAAGAAAAGAGGATAAATTATCCTCTAATATTTTACAATATTTAAAGATTCTTGTCATCTTGAGAATCTTCGTTAAAATAATTTCTTACTTTATTAAATATTTTTAACTGAATATTCTCAATAACTATCTTTTCCTCATCGCTGATAGCGCTAGAAATTAAACTTTCCCAATCATAAATTACTTTTAGAACAAGTTTAGCTACCGCTTCGCCTTCTTTAGTGATTGATAAGATGTATCCCCTTTGATCTTCTGGATCAATTTCTTTTAAGATATAGTGATGACGCGCTAGTTCTTGTATTGCTCTAGTAGAATGAGACTTATGAAACTGAAGTGATGAGGTTAACTGATTCATTTTGATAACTTTAGCTTCATAAATTTTGGTTAGATATGGCCCTTCAGGAAAATTGATTTTAATGTCTTTTAGTTTTTCCTCAAAATATCTGTGGCGATACTTATTAATCCCATGTATATATTTTTCTGTCATAATTCCACCTTCTTATACTTCATATCTAGTATAACGCAAATTAGTTGCTTATTCAACTAATTTGTATTTAAAAAAACTTACAGTTTCGTAAGTTTTATTATTTTATAATATATAATACTCCAATAGCACCTTTACCACAATGCGAAGAAATCACGCACCCCGCTTCTGTTTCATAAATATTTTGTATATTCATTTGCTCAGATATCTGATCTCGGATATATGGCACATAAGATTCTGCCATTGAATGGGTAATAATACAAAATTCCTGATCAATCTCTTCTTTTAAGCCCAAAATTTCGTTTAACATTAAATCAATGCCAATCCTAGTACTTCCTCTTCCTTTTTTACCAACGACCATTTCGCCATTTCTAACTTTGATAATGGGCTTAACTTTTAACACTGTTCCCATTAGTGTAGACAATGCATTTAACCTGCCACCTTTATATAGGTAATCTAAAGTATCAATGACAAACTGAGTTCGAATTTTAGGCACTATCTCTAACATTTTTTCATAGATTTCGTTTGCATCTAAACCTTGATTTCTAAAAGCAGCAGCCTTCAATAAAAGCAGTCCAGATCCAGAAGATAAATTCCCAGAATCGACTAAAAAGATATTATCTGTATGAAGCATTTGTTTTGCCGTGAAAGCACTCTGAAATGTAGCAGAAAATTTAGAACCGATACCAGTATATATTATTTGATAACCATCAGTAAGATATTTATCAAATAACTCAAAAAAACTACCAGGAGAAGCTGCGGCAGTTTTTGGCAAGTACCCTACCTTATCAATTTTATGATACATTTCAATTGTTGATAAATTTACTCCATCAAAAAATGACTCTTGTCGAAAATTAACATAAAGTGGAACAATATCAATGTCATGAAGTAAAAGTAATTCTTTCGATAAATCGCATGTACTATCCGAAATTAATTTGATTTTATACAAGTTACCACCTCGAATAGATTATAAATGAAAATGTTTTAATTGTAAACATATTAATACAAATTATACAGAATTAATAAAATTAAACGTGAAGTGACAAATTATAAAAAAATGATATAATGGAAATGAGGTGATAATGATGCGAAGCATCTCTAAAATATTATTTATTGAAACCATAAAAGAAATGTTTATTACTTCTGCTATTTCTTTAGATAAACAGGTGCTTGATAAGATAAGACAAGGCGCAAATAACGAAACTTCTACATTATCCAAGAGTATTTTAGAAAGTATTTTGGAAAATCATGAGATAGCTAAAAATGAAGGAATTCCTTTATGTCAAGACACAGGTATTGCTGTCGTTTTTCTTGAAATTGGCAATCAAGTTTTTCTTGATTTTGATGTTGAGGATGCGGTTAATGAAGCTGTCAGACTTGCTTATGAAGAAGGTTACTTGCGTAAATCAGTTGTATTGCATCCGTTAAACAGAAAGAATACACTTGATAATACGCCTGCAATCATCCATACAAAGATTGTGGGTGGAGATACATTATCAATTCATATTGCCCCAAAAGGTGCTGGAAGCGAAAATATGAGCCGATTGGCTATGCTTTCTCCTTCGGCTGGCATTGAAGGTGTCAAAAAATTTGTATTAGAAACCGTTTTGTTAGCTGGTGGAAAGCCATGCCCACCAATCATCTTAGGAATTGGTATTGGTGGAAATTTCGAAAAGTGTGCAATTCTTGCGAAGGAAGCAATCTTTAGACCAATTGAAGATGAAGCTTTAAATCCAATTGATAATGCATTAGAAAAGGAACTATTAGAACTTGTAAATGGACTTAATGTTGGCCCTATGGGGTTGGGTGGAAAAACTACTTGTCTTGCGGTTAAAGTAAACTCTTTTTCTTGTCATATTGCATCATTACCTGTTGCTGTCAACATTCAGTGTCATTCAGCAAGAAAAAGCCACAAGGTTTTATGAGGTGATTAAATGATAAAACTAAAAACACCAATAAGTGAAGAAACTAGACTATCTTTAAGAGCCGGCGAACAGATTTTATTATCAGGAGTCATATATACTGGAAGAGATGCTGCTCATAAACGTTTAGTAGAATCCGTTAAAGAAAATCATACCTTACCTATTAACTTCAATCATCAAATTATTTACTATGTCGGTCCTACTCCACCTAAACCAAGCATGCCGATTGGATCTTGTGGACCAACATCATCATACCGGATGGATCCATACAGTAATGTCTTAATGCCATATGGACTCAAATGTATGATAGGTAAAGGTGATAGATCAGATGAATTTATTATTGAATTAGTTAAAAATAAAGCGGTATATTTCATTGCAATTGGTGGAATTGGCGCCAAATTGTCAAAGTCAGTTAAATCATCCAAAGTGATTTTATATGATGAGTTACAAAGTGAAGCAATCCGCGAACTATACGTTGAAGATTTCCCTGTTATTGTTGCCTATGATTCCGTAGGAAATAATGTATTCAAGCAAAAAGACATATCTAAGTGATATGTCTTCTTTTTATTAATAAGCTTTTGCAAATAATACTTCCTTAACTGCTTTTTTTCCACAAACAGGACACGTATCGCCGAGGTGTTCTTGAACAAAAGGAATACACCTTGCAGTGGCTGTTGTATCTTCTTTGATTTTATCTTCACAAGCTTGTTCACCACACCACATCATTTTAACATATCCTGGTTTATGCTCGATAATATCTTTAAATTCGTCATATGTTAATGCAGGCCTAGTATTGTTATTCACATTTTCCAGTGCAACGTCATACATCTCCTGATGGATAGTCTTTAGCAGTTCTGGTAATTGGCTTACAACAGCAGATATGGCTACATTTTTCTTTTCACCATTATATCTTGTGACAACAACACATTCCCCGTTTTCAAGATCTCTTGGACCAAGCTCAATTCGAACAGGGATACCTTTCATCTCAGCTTCTGCAAATTTCCAACCTGGAGATTTGTCAGAATCATCTAAGCGGACTCTAAATCCTGCATTATTTATTTCATTAAATAATTTATTCGCTTCATCTAAAACGCCTTCTTTATGTTGCTGGATAGGCACAATTAATACTTGAACGGGAGCAACATATGGAGGCAATACTAATCCAGAATCATCTCCATGAACCATGATAATGGCCCCAATTAATCTTGTGGATAATCCCCATGAAGTTTGAAATACTGTTTTTAAGCCACCATCTTTATCTTGAAATTGAATGTTAAATGCTTTTGCAAAACCAGTTCCAAAGTAATGAGTTGTTCCACTTTGTAATGCTTTCCCATCATGCATCAATGCTTCAATTGTATAAGTTTCTTCTGCTCCAGCAAACTTCTCTTTATCTGTTTTTTTACCAGTTATAAATGGAATAGCCAATAAGTCTTTTCCAACGTTATTATAAATATCAAGCATTCCTAAAACTTCTTCTCTAGCTTCGTTTTCTGTAGCATGAATGGTATGTCCTTCTTGCCATAAAAATTCGGAACCTCTTAAAAATGGTCTTGTTGTTTTTTCCCATCTAACAACACTGCACCATTGATTATATTTTTTGGGCAAGTCTCTGTAAGACGAGACAATCTTACTATAGTGTTCACAAAATAATACTTCCGAAGTTGGACGAATGATTAGTCTTTCGGTTAGCTCTTCTTTTCCGCCAATTGTAACGATGGCAGTTTCAGGAGCGAAGCCTTTCACGTGATCAGCTTCTCTCATAAATAAAGATTCCGGTATCAAGAGCGGCATGTATACATTTTCATGTCCTGTTTTTTTAAACTCAAAATCCATATATTTTTGAATGTTTTCCCAAATGGCATATCCATATGGACGATAAATAATAAATCCCTTTGCATCAGTATAATCCATCAATTCTGCTTTTCTGCAGACATCTGTGTACCACTGTGCAAAATCAGCATCTCTACTGGTAATTTCTTTCACTAATTTTGTTTGATCTTTACTCATGATTTCACCCCACGTGAATAATAATTATATCATATTTTGTCTGTTTATAAAAGAAAAATCAATGTGATAATTTCTTTTGTCTTATTGTTTATAAGATTGCTTTTTCGACAAACTGAATAAATGCTTTTCGGTCTGATTTCTTAAAAACGCCACAGTCTTCTAATACTTTTTCGAAAATTGAACCAACTTGTTCATGTAAAAACTCATCGATACTATCTTTATCAAATTCCATCCTTTGCATCGATAAAATCCAATCCCGATGGTAATTCAAATGCGGATAGTTTTCTAAATTCTCATTATTTAATAGAATATTCTTAATTTCATCTAGCTCTGATTCTAATCTTCCAGGTAAAATAGCAAGACCCATCACTTCAATTAATCCAATATTCTCTTTTTTAATATGAAAATATGATTCTCTGGGGTGAAAAAGACCATATGGTCTGTCTTTTGTAGTTAAATTATTTCTCAAAACAATGTAGAAATGATACTTACTCTCATGAAGTTTTACAATCGGAGTAACCGTATTGTGTGGAACTTCTGTATATGCATAAATTGATAAATCTGGATTTGTATAATCTTTCCAATAATTCGTAATTTGATTTACCATATCAAGTACCTTGTACTCATTATTACCCACAACTCGGATAACAGAAAGTGGCCAATCTAAAATTTCAATTTCGACTTTCGCTTTCTTATAGTGAGATAGTACTCTTGCCTTTTCAATTGGAAAAGAAGCTCTTCCTCCTTGAAAATGATAATGGTTTAAAATCGAACCACCAACAATGGGTAGTCCCGCATTAGAACCAATAAAATAGTGTGGAAAGCGATTGATAAAATCAATCAACTCATCAAATGTTGTTGAATTAACTTGCATTGGAATGTGTTCTTTTTTAAGAATAATTGCATGTTCATTGAAATATGAATATGGAGAATATTGGAATCCCCATGCATCTTTTTCGTGATTAATGGTTATTGAAACAACTCGGTGATTACTTCTTGAAGCATGATCATCATTCCCATAAAATCCTACGTTTTCCATACAAAGAGGACATTTTGGATAGTCAAATTCATCTGATTGATGTTTCATTGCAATTTGAAGTGGATCTTTTTCGGGTTTACTTAAGTTAATCGATATATCTAAAGGAGCATATTGACCCTCGTATTGAAAATGGATATTTTTTTCCATTCTTTTTGTTTTTATATAATTAGATTTTTGTGACAGATGATAAAAGTAGTTTGTCGCATATATAGGGGCATCTTTATATAATTGTTTAAAATGACGATTTAAATCTGCTGGTCTTGGTAAAAAAGCATCCATCAATTTGGCTTCAAAGTTGTCAAAATCGCTGATTCTTCTTGAAGGGATTAGTTGATTCTCGTATGCATATTCTAAGATTTTTGACAATACATCAAAAAAATCGAAATCTTCATTTATCGATTCTTTTTGAAAGGTCTCAATGTTTAATAAATGGATTATTTGATTAACCGCATACTCTGCATCATCAATATCTAAAAGACCTTCATTTATGGCATACTGTACTAGTTGGTTAATTTCGTAATTCACTACTTTTCCTCCTTGTACCCATATGGGTGACTTTGATGAAAAGCCCAAGCCGAGGAAATAATTTCTCCAATTCCTCTTTTTGGCATCCAGTCTAAAATTCTTTTTGCTTTTTGATAACTTGCGACTAATTTAGCGGGATCACCCATCCTTCTTCCGCCAATTTTCATTGGAATCGGATGTTTAGTGACGTCTCTTGCAACCTTCACTATTTCTAGGTTAGAATAACCAATTTCAGACCCCAAATTAAATACATTGGAATCATTATGATGAAATAAATAATCGATTGCTTTTAAATGAGCATCGACTAAATCAGCAATATGGATATAATCGCGAATACATGTTCCATCTAGTGTATCATAATCATTTCCAAAAATTGTAATCGAATCACTATTTTCAAGTGGCACCTGAAGAACGAGAGGAATTAGATGAGTTTCAGGGTTATGATCTTCGCCAATTGTAGCATCTTTTGAAGCACCAGCAACGTTAAAATATCGAAGACTAACATATTTAATACCATAGGCTTGATCAGCCCATTTCATCATATTTTCCATCATTAATTTTGACTCGCCATATGGGTTCGTTGGAAGAGTTGCGTATTCTTCTGTAATAGGCATATCTATGTGGGTACCATAAACAGCTGCAGAGGAAGAAAAAACAATTTTCTTAACATTAAATTTCTGCATCATTTCAAGTAATACTATCGTACCATATACGTTATTATCAAAATACTCATTAGGTTTTTCCATTGAAACACCAACAAGTGAATTAGCCGCAAAATGAACACATACGTCAATACTGCATTTTTCAAAAACATCAGCCATAAATAATTTATCACGAATATCACCTTTAAAAAACTTAGCTTTTTTGTCTAAGGCTTCAAGGTGTCCAGTTTGAAGATTATCTACGACAAATACTTCGTTTTTCTTTTGAATCGCTGTTTTCACAAAATGACTACCGATGTAACCAGCTCCACCTAAGACAAGAATTTTCATTAAATAGTGCCTCCAATAGTGTACTCGATAAAATGGTGATAGGGATGGTTTAGATCAATAATGCCTTTTTCGAAACGGCTGTCATTAATCGCGTTAGAGGCATACTGTGTTTCAAGACATATAGCACCTGATAAAGCTAATTTACGATTGTTATGAAGTAATTTTTCGTTTGGAAAATTCGATGAATAAACCGTTACTCCTGGGTAACTAGAGAACACTTCTAGTAATAATTTTGTTTTATTAGAATACAAGCGAATTGGTGCTAACTGTTTACCCCCATCAAATGGGAAATAATGATCAAGTCCAAAAGCTGGATCGCCTGATTTTCTAATAGCTTCCACTTTTGGGAGAACTAAGGATAAGGTTGTAAAATCATAGAAAGTGTCTTTCACATCTAATATTTCTTTCCCAATAAAATTTTTATTAATCAAAACAACCCTTGAAGATGGAAGCTGTAAGGAATGATTCTTAACTGTATCATTAAATTCACCGTCTAAGTTAAAATAACTATGATTAGTTAAATTACATAAAGTAAGTGTATCAGATGTCACATCGAAAGTAATTCTAATTTGACCATCACGAATAATATACTTAACGATTACTTTTTGAATTCCAGGAAGATACCCTGGTTGATAAACTAAAGAAAACGAAATAATAACTAATTCGTCAGTATTTATTTCAATCGAATAATCAAAATTTTGAAATGATAAAGAATTATCTCCACCGTGTAAAAATTCAGAATTCGCACTTTTTATTTGATATAATTTATTGTCTAAATAAAACTTACTGTCTTCTATTCTCCCTGAATTTAATCCAACTGTCGTCCCTAGGTACATCCCTGGTTTATAGTAATCCAAAGGATTTTTATAACTAGCTACAATATTAATACCCTTTTTTGTGATCCACTTAGTAAGTGATGCCCCAACGGTAAGAAGTTCAACTTCCTGTCCCATCAAAGAGCTAATTGTAATGTGTGTATAAAGCTTTTTATTTTGATTAACATTGATATTCATAAGGCACCTCATTTCACAAATATTATATCATATTTGTGAAAATTAGTGAGAGAAGTTTCCAAAGTTCTTTTCTAAATTGTACTTCTTATCCTATAAAGTCGAAATTGATTTAAGCATATAAAAAGAGTCCAAAACTAGTGATAATCGTTTTGGACTCAATATTGGAAAGAAACTTAGATGATATTTATCTTAATGTTACTAATAAATAAAACGCTAGATATACAAATACAAAACATCCAATTATAATTAAAAACATTGGTAAATATGCTTTAAATGCGCCTCGAATCATAGCTTTTCTTTCTTGCTTTGTTAGTTCTAAAGCAATTAAACTACGTTTTTTAGAGACGGTTTTTTCACTTTGATGCCAAGGCATACCTTCAACATTCATATCAGCGATTGTTACATCATTATAATCATTTTCATTTTGTCTATCTTGTTTTTTTTTCATAAAAATCACTACTCCTGTGAATACAAATGACAAGCAACTTTATGTCCTGGTTCATATTCTTTAAAGACCGGAGTAACAGTTTTGCAAATTTCCATACACTTAGAACATCTTGTGTGGAATTTACAGCCTTTAGGTGGATTTGCCGGACTTGGAATGTCACCTTGAAGAATAATTCTTGTATTTTTCACATCGGGATCAGGGACTGGAACTGCAGATAAAAGCGCGCTAGTATAAGGATGCATTGTATTTTTAAATATTTGTGTTTGAGTACCATATTCTACAACACTACCTAAGTACATAACCATAATTTCATCAGAAATATATTCAACAACTGAAAGGTCATGTGAAATGAACATATATGTTAGCCCAAACTTATTTTGTAAATCGACTAATAAGTTAATGATCTGTGCTTGGATAGAAACATCCAGAGCACTAACAGGTTCATCGCAAACGATTAAATCAGGTTTTAAAGCTAATGCGCGAGCAATACAAATTCTTTGTCTTTGACCACCTGAAAACTCATGTGGATAACGGCTATAGTAATAAGGAGGTAATCCACAAGATTTCATAATTCCAAGAATGTAATCACGGAATTCAGATTTTGGTACAATCTTGTGTTCTCTTACAGCTTCACCAATAATTTCACCAATAGTCATTCGTGGACTTAAACTAGAGTAAGGATCTTGAAAAATAATTTGGATTTTCGGTCTTAATTTTTTTAAATCTCTTTTGGACATAGTCCTAAGATCAATATTATCATAAAGTACCGAACCGGCTGTAATACTGTTTAAGCGAAGAATTGTTCGTCCAAGAGTCGTTTTTCCACATCCACTTTCGCCAACAACTCCTAACGTTTTTCCTTGTTTGATCGAAAAACTCACGCCATCAACAGCCTTCACAAAGTTATCATTCTTCTTAATCCAACTTTGTCCTATAGGAAAATATTTTTTTATTTCTTTTACAACCAGAATATCTTTATTTTTGTCTACGAGACCTATATGTTCAGAATTTTTTCCTGATAGTAAATAGTCTTCAGGTTCGACAGCAACTTTTTTTTCAATATTATCATTTTTTTGCAATTTTTTCACCGTCCTTCTTCTCTAACTCTGTTTTGATTTCATCGTAAAGATAACATGCTACAGAATGAGTCGGAGAAACTTGTAATAAGGCAGGATATGCACCATTGCACTTTTCAAAACGTCTATTACAACGATCTCGGAAATAGCAATAATTTGGCATATTAATTGGATTTGGAACAGTTCCTGGAATTGTATATAAACGTTCATCTCCAAGATTTAAGGCAGGAATACTTTTTTGTAACCCAACCGTATATGGATGCATCGGTTTTTTAAATATTTCAGAAGCAGTACCTTTTTCGATAATACGTCCAGCATACATAACAACAACAAAGTCAGCCATTTCCGCAATAACACCAAGGTCATGGGTAATAAGCATTATACTACCATCAATTTTATCTTTGATTTCACGAAGCAAATCCAAAATTTGAGCTTGTATTGTCACATCAAGAGCAGTTGTTGGTTCATCGGCAATAATAAGATTCGGATCGCAAGCAAGTGCCATAGCAATAACAACTCTTTGACGCATACCACCTGATAATTCATGAGGATATGCACTATAAATTTTATCGGGCATTGCAATACCTACTAGTTTTAACATTGCGATTGATTTTAGTTTTGCATCTTCCTTTGTAATATCAGGATAATGCAAAAATAAAACTTCATCAATCTGTTCTCCAATCCTAAAAACAGGATTCAAACTAGTCATTGGCTCCTGAAAAATCATACTCATTTCATTTCCGCGAATTTTATTCATATCAATTTTTGGAACATCAGCAATATTGTAACACTTACCAGTTTTGGAAGCATAACGAATTTCGCCGCTATAAATCTGTCCTTGTGGACTTTGTAAAAGTTTCATTAATGCAAGGCTCGTTACACTCTTACCGCAACCACTTTCGCCTACAACACCAACAATACTTTTCTTTGGAATATCAAAACTAACGCCATCAACTGCTTTGACAACTCCTGCATCAGTAAAGAAGTAAGCATGCAAATCATCAAACTCAACGATATTATTTGGATCTCTCATTTTTGTTAAATATTCTTCTTCTGGAACATTCCTACGATTGTTCTTTTTTTCGAGAGTTTTAATAATTATTGAATTTTCTTTCGCTGTTTGTTTAATAGTGGCTTTACTAATATAATGGACTTCTCTTGCTTTTTTTCTCGCAAGTTTAGTTTTAATTGATTCTAGTATATTCATAATTATCTCCTCATTTTCGGGTCGAACGCATCTCTTAAACCGTCACCAACGAAATTGAAAGCTAAAACGGCAAGAACAATACATACACCTGCTGGGACCCAAATATTGGGGTAATTTTGTAAGATATCTCTTCCTTCTGCACCACTGGTAGAACCAATCATTGTTCCCCAAGCAGCATATGGGAAAGGAACACCAATTCCTAAATAAGAAAGTGTGGACTCGGTAAGAATAACTCCACCTAATCCTAAAGTAGCTTGAACAATAATTTGTGGCATTACATTTGGAATAATATGTTTGAATATTTTACGTCTAGTGCTTAATCCTGTTGCTTCTGCGGCCAACATATATTCGAGTTCACGAATACCAAGAATTTGACCTCTAACTAGACGGGCTATGCCTGACCAACCAAAGAAGGTAAGGATACCCATTAAGTAAAAGATTCGAAGCCTTCCAGGAACTCCCCATCCATCAATTAGTGCTGCCGCCAACATCAAAATTGGAAGTCCAGGCAAGCAATTGAATATATCTACAATACGCATGATTAATTGGTCAACCCAACCGCCAAAGTATCCCGATATAGCTCCAAGAAATAAACCAATAGAAACTTCTGCAAAGATTACAATAAAACCTAAAAGCAAAGACACACGTCCACCGTACATTAACCTTGTAAGTACGTCATATCCGAACTGATCAGTTCCTAGTATATGAGTGGATGAAGGTGGTGTTTTTGTGTAAACTTTATATGGTTCACTTACTTCAAAGAAATAATAAGTGATATTTTCTGTAAGTCCCGTTTCAGGATCAACCTCTGGCACAATAATTTGATGTGGCAGTACAGAAGTAACCCATTTATAATCACCGGTAACCTCAACTTCGCCCCATTGCGAAATAAGTGGCCCAATAAATGAAAATGCAAACATTATTAGAAGGATTACAAGCCCAAGTAATGATAGTTTACTACGGAAAAATCTTCGCATTACCATTCTTCCCGGACTAATTATTTTAGCAGAATCTGATAAAGATATTTCTCCCTCATATTCATTTTCTTGTTCAGGAGATTGTGGAAGGTTCTTGATGTCCTTCGTCTCTTTCTCTAAAGCGCTCATCGTTTACCTCCTACTAGTTTTACTCGAGGATCAACTAAAACATACATAATGTCAGATGACAAAGTACCAATCACAGTTAAAACTGATATGAACAAGTTATATGCCATTACAAATGGTATGTCCCCCATTGTTACTGCTTTATACGCTGCTTTACCAATACCATCGATACTAAAAATAGTTTCGGTAATCATCGCACCACCAAACAACCCTGGTAAAATTCCTGCGAAAATAGTCGCAAGTGGAATCAAAGTGTTTCTAAATGCATGCTTGTAAATAACGGTATGCTCACTTAATCCTTTTGCTCTAGCAGTTCGGATATAGTCAGCGTTAAGTACTTCAAGCATATTCGTACGAGTATAACGCATCAATCCACCAATGGATAAAATTACCAAAACGCTGATAGGTAACACTAAATGGTGAAGATTATCTAATAATATAGGTAATCCAGAGTTGGGGTCTGATAATCCCGCATACGGGAACCAGCCTAACTGAATCGAGAAGATTTTGAGCAATAACGCTCCTAAGAAAAATGAAGGTAATGATATTCCCATCATTGCGAGTACAGTCACGCTATAGTCCACTACTCCATATTGTTTAGTTGCAGAAGTAATACCAAGAGGTATAGCGATACTAAATTGTAGAATAGTAGCGATTAAAGCAATAATAAATGAAATCTTACTCTTACTTGCAATGATATCAATAACATTTGAACTAGCTACTGGTTTGGTTAATTGATTTCCATCCGCATCAAGCACAGGATTTCCCACGGCATCGACGAGATATTCAACTTCTCCTGTATTAACAGTAAATATAAAAGAATTTCCCCATTCTCCATGTAAAATATTATTTAACCATATCAAATAACCCTCTCCTATATTAGAGGTCAAACCATAAATAGCCCGTTGTTCTTCTACCATCGCAGCGACTTCACCGGTACTATCTAATTGAACTTGCACAGAGTACTTTGCCTGAACAAAATCTAAACCAGGTTTAATACGAACAAGGCCGTATATTATGATGGAAACACCAGCTAATATTAAAATTGATAAAGCCAATCTTTTTATAATGTATTTTATCATGATGACAATAATAAGGCCCAATCTAGTTGACTGAGCCTTATACTCCTTGTTAGAATTTTTTTGTAAAACAAATCTTGAAAGTTAAATTCTTATTCGATTAGTTAATATTATCCAATGACAACAGTAACTGTTTGATTTCCTTGAACGCCATCAGCAAAACTTAATTTCCAAATTTCTGTTAATGGTCCCCAATATGGAGTAACAGTTGAAGAAATTGTAGTTGCATCAATAACTGAACCATTGTAAACGAATAGATTCTTTCTTTGATATGTTGGAACTTCAATAACTAGTTGAGCAAGAACTTCTAATGCTTTTGTATAAATTGGTGATCTTTCTTCAGGTAACATGTATTTTGTTCCTAATTCAATTAACTCACCTAAATAACCTAAAGCTTCAGATTGATTCATAGCAACTGTAGTACCATCTAATTTAACAACATCGATTGTACCTAGAGCATTATCTGCACCATTTGCATATAACCAAGCGATACCGTTTGCGACAACTGAATCAGCTTGAGAAGCATAATGGTAAACTTGATACATATCTGGATCTTGTGTTGAGCCCCATGCTAACGCATAAACACCAATATTTTGTGTTTTGGTATGAGCAATTAAACTAGCATCAGTAGTAATTGTTGCAGTAATACCGATTGTAGCTAATAATGTTTGAGCTTTAATGAATACTCCACCAGCTGGATGAGCATTTGCTTCACTTGGTAATGTGAAAACAATTGTTGGAACATCTGTAAACATTTGTGTAGTTTCATTGAAAGTATATCCTGCAAGTTTAAAGTTAGCAATTGTAGTAGCTAAAGTTGCATCAAATGGATAAATTGCTGTAGCGCCTTCTGGATATGCCCAAGAAACTTGAGACTGAGAACGATAAATTAAATCCGCTAATCCATTTGGATAATAGTTAAGAACTTGTGCAGTATCAAATACTGTAGCGATAGCGATACGTTCGTAAATATTTGTATATACTTTAGGGTTAACGCAGATATAGCCATAACCTAAATTATCAACTAATACTGCTACTAAATTTGCACTATCAGCAACGTCTTCCATAACGTCTGCTGTTGCACTAACTGTTGCGTATGCTACATCACCAGATTCAAGAGCACTGTATTCAGCACCACCTGTAATGATCTTTAATGCAACGTTTTTAATATTTGCGTTATAAACATTAACTCCACCCATTGTTTCGAAATTTTCATTTCTAACAAAGTAAACAGTACCATCGCCTTCATCTACATGATCATAAATGTAAGTACCAGCGCCCATTGGAGCTTGGTTAAATGATGCTAAATGAGACATAAATGCTGAGTTATCAAATTCTACTCCAAAGTTCACAATTGAACCAGCTGGATAAGTATATCCTGCTGTATAGTAATGTTGAGGAGCAACTGTAACACCTAATGAAAGAATTGCTTTTGGATTTTGTTCAGTTAAAACAACTTTAACAGTTTGGAAGCTTTCGCCAGCAACAGTTGTAGTTCCTTTTACTAAACCAGCAACACTTGGAACAGAACCAAGGCTTGCATAAGATGTAATGAATAATTCGCTAGCTGATGCTACAAAGTCTGAACCAGCACTTTCATAGTCACTAACGCCTTGATAATCAACAACGCCATCTTCATCAGCGTTTGCTAATAAGATTTCTGCGAAATAATCTGCTGCAGTTAAATCAGCAACTGTATATTCAGTTCCTGAAGCTCCAGTAAGAGTTAAATGGTCAGCTGAAAGATCGCCATATCCCCACATACCCATACCATATGCTACTGATAATCCTGCAGAGGCTTTTACTTCAGCTGCTGTTAAATCAGCTGCAAAATATGCTTGTACATACGCATCAGTTGCGTATTTGCTAATAACATAATTCACGATTTCTTGAGCAAATGCAGTACCTGCAGTATTCATTGAATTCCAGTAAGCGTCAAAATCAGCTTGTGTATAAGAATCATTTGCTACATATCCAGATACTCTACCGTCGTCTGCCAAAATTTGCGTTGCTAATGGAGCTAGATTTGCAGAGTTGACAACTTGAGTTCTATAGTCTTGAAGACCTAGAATTGGTAATGTGTAAAGAGTTGATGATCCATTATAAGAAGGATCTAAATATGTGTAATAATTGAAAAGGACATCATCAGCATCAATTGCTGTTCCATCGCTAAATACAGCGCCATTTTTGATAACCATTTCATATACTACATAATCGCCTTCTTCATAAGCTGTCTTTGGTGCATACGTTGTTAAACTATCAGTGTAATAAATAGAATAACTTTGTGCAACTGTTGGATAATCTTCTCCAGCAACTACTGCGCCCGTAGAATCAGTTGTTAGTAAACTAACATTAACTAACCCAATAACATCCAAATCATACGATGATGAATAGAAGAACGGATTCCAAACTCCATCCATTGTAGATGATTGAATTAATAATGTATAATCATCATTAATTACTCTGTCTTCAGTAATTGGTGCTGCTGTTGTTGTTGTTGTAGCTGTTGTTGCCGTTGTAGCAGTTGTAGCAGTTGTAGCAGTTGTTGTAGTTGTAGTAGGATTACATGCAACTAAAGCAAAAGCCAAAATCATTGTTACAAAAACCATGCTAAGCTTTTTCATCTTTTTCCTCCAAATTTTTTCTATATATTATGATTTTCATCGTGAAGCCTATTCTAAGATTTGTACCACTAAAGTCGATGAAGTAATTCCTGTAATTAATGAATAATCGATTGTAGAAGTACAATTTGTTACAGTTGCATATTCAGTTCCTTTAGCGATAATGTCGCCTACGTAGACTGGATATCCAATGACTGATGCATTTGTTGCCGAGAAAGTAAGTGTTACATCACAATTCATAATTGTTGACATTCCAGTTAATGCAGTACCAACAATACCTGATGCACCAAGATCACATACAACACTTGTTGATGTTGATGAAGTATCTAGAATCGCATATGCATTTTCGACAATCACACCATCGATAGTTGCATTTTGCACATAAGGAAATAGAGCCATAATGATGATAATACCTAAATCCTTGTTAATTGTTTTTTGAGTGTTTTGGACTTTTAAAGTAAAGTTAGAAATTGAATAACCCATTGACACAAATTTACCAGTAAATGGCGTTATTGGTGTATTAATAGCTGATTTTAATTCAAAACCAAGTGGTGAAATATTGTTTAGGACCACTCCTCCTAAGTCAATATCCGTACAAAGCAAATAGTTTCCAGCTGGATTAAGTGCAACTTTAGAAAGTGCAGAAACGGTTGTAATACGAGTATAAGTCCCTTCAATCATGAACCCATATAAATTTAATACGCTAGTGTTTGATGGATATACATCTACATCGAAATCCCAAGGAATGTACTCTGTATCTGATAGACTCCATCCAACGAATGTGTAATCTGCATATTGCGGAATAGTTTCAGGCTTGCCAATTAACTCACCTACTACTAAATCCACAGAATTTGTTTTGTCAGGTGTTAATTTTTGGGTAATAGTTGTTACTTGCCCAGACTTTTGAATGTACTGAATTGATAGTTTCTTAACCCAATGAGCTATTAATACCATATCTTTTGTTACTCTTTGATTTTCAAAATCCCAATATGTAATTGAGGCATTATATCTTGTTAAATCAGAAGGTGTGTTTACACTATCTGATGGTGTAAACACGTATCTTGAATCAACAGAGTATCTAGTTAAACCCTCTTGATTTGGATTTTCTGGATCAAATGCAACATATGAACTGCCTTCAAGCACATATATGCCTGCTACATCTTCATCCATCATGGAAGCAAAGTAAATATAACCACTTTGGAATGAATATCTTGTCAGTCCAAAATCCGCTTCAGTATATGGATAGAATGCTTGTTCATATCGAAGTACATCTTGAAACAAATCTATTTCTGGTTGAGATAAATCAGTATAAACTAAATAAGCTGATGAGCTGTATTTTTCTACGTCATCCCATGTATAACTACCATCTGCTTCATATATAGCAATTTGGTCTGGATTCTCATTGTTATAGACATAAAATCCGTAACCGTCAGCTCCATTGTAATAAATATATTCAACATTAATTGGATCAATATCTTCAGGGAGCGGTTCAACATGTATATAAATCAATGTTCCTTCAGCATCTTCTACGTATCCGTAGACAAAATCGCCTTCTTCATCTATAGTATATACACCATTACCATCATCTAAACTAAGGTAAACATATTCACCAACAGGATTTACACCGTACTCTGCATTCTCTTCTAAGTACCAACCTAGTAAAGTGTATCCTTGTCTAGTAGCAATTCCTAAACTAGAAACAACATATGAATCTTGTGTATATTCAGATAGGTACTTGGGAATTTTGCTATCCGCTGTAACTTGAAGCTTTCTGTATGTACTAGTCTTATTTCCAAGATATCCTCCGTTACCATCGTATACAACAGTATAATAATCTCCATTATCAGTTGTTCTAGAGGAATTGCATCCTGTTAAAGTAAGAACCATTGCAACTAATATTAATATCAGAAATTTATTACCAAACTTTTTCATAAAATTCATTTTCAATGCACCTTTTCCTGATGATTTTGTTAAGCGTGTATTTTTTTGTTCGAAAGTGTATTTCAAAAACTACACAATTTATAATAACTTATTTATAAAAGAAAACTATAGATTTTTCGAGATATAACTCTCCGATAAATGATTTATCTTATTTTATTATTAAAAGTGTAAAATTGCAACAATAAACTCAAAAATAATGATGTAAATGCTATGCTAAACGTTTTCATAAATACAATTTAATCGATTATTCCATAGATTATCGTTTTACCGCGTTAATAAGTAAACAGAGATGGAAATAATTATCAAAATAATAAACATAAATGTCCTTGTTTTCTTGATTTCGGCATCTCCCATGGGGATGTATCCATCGTAATGACAGTACTTACAAGGCTCTTTTCTTGTAGATAAACTCTTATGACACTTAGGACAAACATATGGTTTAGCCTCTTGTTTGTTGTTCGTTTGTTGTTCTTTTGAAGAACCTGTGATGGCGGCTTTATCCAATGATTCTTGTCCCTCGATTTCGCGGAAAAACTCTTCTACTTTTGTCTTGTCAACTTTCTGGCTCATTTGAGTTTAGTCTCCTCAGAGTTGATTTTCGTGTTGAGATAATCTTCAAGAAAGAATTTCTGTTTAATGTATAGTTGGATCGAAATCTCATTTTTCTTGATTGCCTTTTTATCTAATTTTCGATACTGAATGGATAGATGATGAAAAACTAATTCATCACATCGAAAACGGTAATTATGACGAATATAAACCAACAAGTCACTTCTTGGAATAAGAACTTTTTTATGCTTCACATATTCATCTGTTACAGTTACTGCAAGTAAAACGTAATTAACGATTATTGCAATGAAACTACAGATTAAAAAGCCCAAAATGGTATACTCAACCCAAGTAGTTACATCGTTATGCGTAATCGTAAAAATCGAAAAAAAAATTAAGACAAAATATGCAAGCACTACGATGACTGCGTTAGCAGTAGAAAAGTCGTAGAGTTTCTTCTTCATCTCTTTCACCTTCTAATTCTTATATATAGTAACGATTGTTTATAACATATTTTAAAAAAAATAACAATAGAGTATGTAAATATAAACCTGAAATATCCGTTTTTTCGCTAAAAATGCAGAAATTTTCTTATCAATGAGTTTAACAATAAAAACCACAGACGAGTTATCATTTTTATCAATATTTACACAATCATATAATATTAGAAAATAATAACCCTATAAGATGTTATGTATCAAGGCAACATTTTATAGGGTATATTTTTATCTTAAATTACAATACATACTTGTTCTTAAGCAACTCACTTTTGTTTTAAGCTGGATTTTGTGCTAAATTAATTTTTTCAATTAGCAAAGCATCATCTGTTACATTATACATAAAATAATCTACTGTGACTCCATCTTCAACACTAACGTAAACATCATTTCCATTTTCGTCTTTAACGACTGTACTAAGAACATTATTCGTACTAATCAATAGGCAAGATCCATCAGGCGTATAGATAGCTCCAATAGAGGATGCTCCACCACTTGAATTTTTACCAAGAATGGTTGCAATGCCTAATTCTTTTGCCATAGAAGTCATTAAGTTTGCTGCACTGAAAGTCACGCTTGAAGTTAAAATGAACCAGTTATAATCGTATGGAACATAATCACTTTCAATGAAATACGTAACTGCTGATCCATCTGCAGGATTTTGAGAATGATATTGAATAGGTTCATCGGTCATATAACCAAAGATTCTTAAAACCGCTCCAACATTTCCTCCTGTATTAAAGGAAAGATCAATTACAACGTTTAAAACTGTTTCAGGTAATTTATCTAGGGTTGCCTTAAATGCATCTGGCGTATCGATAGTAAATCCAGTGATGTAGATAATCGCCGTTTTACCATCATCGATAACACGATACTCAGGAATATCTGAATCAGAATATCCACCAAATTTTGTAGTTAATAAATCTTGCATACCCCAAAAGCCATTATAAAATGTCATTGTTTTAGATCCCAAATCACTTTGATAAAGTGTGATATCAAATGGTTCTTCATAATAACCGGTAAATACATGTGATGTATGAAGATCATCCATTTCATATGCAACTTCAAATATTGCACGATAGAATCCTGTATCAGAATAAGTTAACAAATTTTGTGCTTGAGCAGATAAAATCTCGTAGAAAGAAGATACATCATACGTATTTCTTAATCCATAGAAATAATCCATTGTTAACGCAAGAAAATTATAACTTGCCCATCGAATATCAGTAGGAACAGTTAGTGAATTCAAAGAACTAGTCCGAATTTGTTCTTGTAAAGCGATATCAGCTTCATCACTACTGCTAATAGAGAAAGTATCAATTCCCCAAAGTTTTTCACCATTGTAATAAACATCATAATATACACCACCAGCAAATAATAAATCTGTGACATGGAATGGCATTAAGTAGTAAGTAGTTTCTCCATCATTATATATAACTAAATCAAAATTATAATATCCAAGTGGAATCGTTACTTCATTTCCATCCACATAAGCGGCATCAACATAGTTCAATCCTTCGCCATAATCTGAGGTAGTATCAGCTACGTAGTTTTCAAAGAAATCAAATGTGTTTACAGTAAACGTATTTAGCGTAAAATCTATATAAGCAGAATAAGTTTCAGAAACAATCGATCCATCAAAATCTTCATATTCCACGGTATAGACAACGCTTAGACCATCTTCTCCTACAGGTGTAACTTCGATGATATCAGACTGAATAGCCCCACTGATTAAATTAATAAACGTTTGAATATCAATATAAGGTAAATTTCCATTATCCATATAGAATAATTTTACTGCATCTTGACTAGGAACAACATATTCTTCAGAAGTACCTTCAAACGGAACTTCAACAACAGATGTCACTCCATTAACTTCTTCGCGTCCTTGAACTACTACTTCAAATGGGACATAAGTAGAGAAAGTTCCATTTACAAATTTAGCTGTAAGTGTTACTGTCACAGGTCCATATCCAATTCCAGGTTGAATCACATATCCTTTTTTTGTTATAACGTCAGGACGATTTGTTTTCCAAGTAATTTTTGAACCATTAGCCCCCGATAAAGGAAGCGCTAAATTATCAACGTCTAGTTGAACACTTGCAATATCCTGTAATGCTTTTACTTCATCTGGTCCAATAACAACTGATACCGTAAAATTAGCTATTACATTATGTCCTGCCGTATCCGTAACAGAAATTACTATTGGATAGTCTCCAGCAGTTGTAAGGTCCACTTCACCCTCTACAAGAATATTTGAAGTTAAATCTCCATCTTCAGAGTCGGTAACGCTAACTCCTTCAAGCAAATTAATAGTTTCTACTCCATGAATCACTGATACATCTTGAACTCCCGAAAAGACTGGAGCATAATCAACAGTCGTTACTTCCGAAGAGGTTGTTGAAGTAGTTGTCGTAGTCGTTGTCTTACCAAGGTCACATCCGACTAGCCCAAAGAATAATAATAACGCAAAAAATAACATAAATAATTTTTTCATAATTCACTTTTCACCCTTATCCGTTTCTTTAATCAATAGTTTTGCCGTAATCAAATAAAACCTATTGAAAAATTTAGTTAATTATATATCATTTGCCTTTCAAAAACAATGCTTTATCTCCAAAAAAATCATTTTTATGCAGTCAGCGTTTTCACAAAATAGTAAAAGCTATCCACTATAAATTAAATTTACTAAATATACCAAAATTAGGCTTTTGTTCGAAAGACATCAACTCTTGGGTAATTGGGTGAGGAAAAGACAACCCATACGCAAAAAGAGCAATTGTTTTCGATTCAGTTGTTGAACCATATTTTTTGTCTCCAACCAAAGGAGCATTTATTAAAGAGAACTGTTTACGGATTTGATGAAATCTACCTGTATACAGTATTATATCAACTAGTGAAAAGTTTTTTTGGTTTATTTGAATAGAATCAAGCACCTTATAGTGAAGCAATGCTTGTTTGCCATCAAACTCATTCGAACTAAAACTTATTCTTTCATCCTCATCTTTAGACAGATAGTCTTCTAATGTTACTTCAGAACCCACTGTTAAAGATGCCTCAACAACAGCATAATACTTTTTATGGAATAACTTATCTCTTATACTTTTAGATAATCTAGAAGCGCCTTTAGATGTTTTAGCAAAAGCCATAATTCCTCCAACATTTAAATCAAGCCGGTGTACCAAGCCTAAAAATACATTTCCTGGTTTACTGTATTTCGCTTTTAAGTATTCTTTTCCAATCGTAAGCATATCAGGTAAGTTTTTGTCACCAGGTTGAGATAATACTCCAGGTGGTTTTAAGCACACCAAAAGATGATTGTCCTCAAAAATAACATTTAATTGGTCATTATTCATGTGCATATTCCTCCATTTTTTTATGACAATGCAACATCCAAAATCATCATGACAACAAATCCAGCCATGACAGCCAAAGTTCCGACATTAGAATGTTCTCCTAACTGTGCTTCCGGAATTAATTCTTCGACAACGACATAAATCATTGCTCCAGCTGCGAATGCAAGAAACCAAGGCATTATCGATGTCAAATGCGACGCAAGAATTAACCCTATTACTGCAAAAACAGGTTCCACTGCTCCGCTTAACATTCCATAAATAAATGATTTAAAAGTAGTCGCTCCTTCTTGCTTTAGAGGAAGCGAAATCGCTGCGCCTTCAGGAAAGTTTTGAATACCAATTCCAAGAGCGAGTCCGAATGCGCTAGCGATTGCAATCGTTGATCCTGATTGCATAGAAAGACCAAATGCTAGTCCAACTGCCAACCCTTCTGGGATATTATGTAAAGTCACGGCAAAAACTAACATTGTCGTCCTTTTAAAAGATGATTTCAAACCTTCAGGACGGTCATCTCCAATATGAAGATGAGGAAGTAAACTATCCACCAGCAATAGAAATAATCCTCCACCGATAAATCCGATTGTCGCAGGCACCCAACCAATTAGTCCTTGATTTGTTGCTTCTTCAATCGAGGGGATCAAAAGCGACCAAACAGAGGCAGCAATCATTACTCCTGCCGCAAAGCCTAAGAATATCCGTTTGAATTTATCACTCATAGAATTTCTAAAAAAGAAAACCATTGCAGCACCAGATGTAGTCATTAAAAAAATAAATGAAATCCCAATAAATGTTGTCCAGTTGTCTGTTAAATTTGCCATATAATTCCTCCTTTATTGATAATTCAAGTTGTTGACCCAAACAAATGGAATTGGAAATAATTTAGCTAGTATTTTCGATAATTGCCCATCTATAGCTAAATCAATCATTTCATTTGATGGGCCTAATATCAATTGGTTTAATTGATATATATCTAGCACTAGTTTTTTTGATTCTTGATACTGAAAAAAGAAGTTACTTTCTTGAAAGCCATAGGTAAGTTTTTGAATTTCAAGATTTGATAACTTAGATTGCATATAAGGTTGCAAGTCTTTCATAAATCCAAGAAAATCAACTATCTTTAAACTAGCATATAAATCTGTCATCTGCGATGGAACCGAGTCTAAATACGAGTTAATCACATCGGTTGGGTCTGCAAGGATAGTTAAATTAAACTTCTTATATTGTCTCAAAATAATCGGAATTGCATTAACAATTGTTTCTCTATCTCCGGCATACTCTTTTACTAATAATGTTCTTTTTCCAAAAGTTCTATTAACAATAATATACCCTTTTACTTGATGATTAGAAAGCAATAAAATAATTGGATAATCGGCAAACGTATCAGGATATGTTTGCCCTTTTAGAAGTTGCTCAAACTCTTCTCTTGTACGTAAAAAACATAAAGTTTCATTTTGATATATTTTAAATATTTCATCCAAATATTGATTGCTATATTCTACTAATTCAATGTTTCCTTTGTTTTTTAACGAATTTCTATTTATAATCCTTGCGACAACATTTCCAACTTTTTTAGAACCAAACCGGTTATATATTCCACCATCTCCAGAGATAATGGCAATTCGAATATTTTCTTCGAGCATTTTCTTTTCTACTAGCACTAATAGTCTTGAAGCCAGTGATTGTTTACGATAATTTTCGTTTGTACAAACCGAACCAATTGACCCAACCTTTGTCGTAAAATTATTTAATCTAACTGTAGCTGGATAATAGTTCACCATAGAAACAACTTGACCTTCTTCTGATGCGACAAAAATTCGATCTGTGTTTTGTTCGCCAAGCAGTAAATGAAATTGCTCAGCCATGTTTCCTTTAAATGTTTTTACTGACAAATTTAGAGCACTTTTATGTTCGCTTTTTAAACAACTTCTTAGTTCAAGCATTTTTTTTAATGTCCTTTACATATTGAATAAAATCAATTGATTTTGACTCCAGCCTTGATTTTTCAGCAGCGAAAGCTAACAAATGTGACATCACAGAAGCTTCATCGCTTGCAATTTCTTGATTGTCACCAATCTCTATCAGTCTAACAAAAGCTTTCATAATTCCATAATCTCCACCACCATGACCGTAATCAAGTGTTTCTAGGTGAATAACTTCAGGGATATCGTTTCCAAAAGTGTAGATTTCAATTTCTTGTTTGTCCATGTGTCCTCTTATTTCACCAAGTGTACCCATCAGTTTGATCGTTCTTGTATTTTCATGGGTAAAAGCTGTCATCGTAAAAGAAGCTGTCATTTGATTTTCAAATTCAATAATAACAACTTGGTGGTCAACAACATCATTATCAGAACGATATACACATCGTCCATACGGCCCTTTTTTTAAAGCTGCTAAAATGTCTTCATCCGTCATTTTATTGGAAACGGGTAATTTCATCCAATCGGGAGCATTTAAATATACTTTAGGCGCAAAATATGCACATTCTGACTCTTTAGGGCATCCATCCATACAATATTTAGGAGCCCCAATAGGAGCAGAAGATTCTTTGAAATAAGACAAAGATCCAAACGATGCGACTTTTATTGGTGTAGAATTTGATAGCCAATACAAAATATCTAAATCATGGCATGATTTAGCAAGAATCATTGGAGATGATGTTTCTACATTACGCCAATTTCCTCTAACATAGCTATGAGCCTGGTGCCAAAAAGAAACGTTTTCATTATGTTGGATAGTCATTAAACTTCCAATTTTACCACTATCAACTAGTTCTTTAATTGCTGAAAAGAACTGAGTATAGCGAAGTACATGCCCAATCATTAATTTTCTATTTTCTTTTTTTGCAATTTCTTCTAACAATACACAATCTTCTGGATAAACAGCCATCGGTTTTTCCAAAAAAACGTCATACCCTTTTTTGAGCGCTAATTTTGCTGGTTGAATATGAAGTGTATCTTGTGTACAGATAAAACACGTATCTGCCATTTTTGGGAGTCGAAGAATTTCTTCATACGAAGAAAACTGATTCTCTGGGGCAATCCCATGTCTATAACTAAAGTACATTCTTCGTTCAATATCTGGATCTGCCACAGCAATAAATTTAATATCATTCGGATTTTTTATGGCATATTCACCATAAGCACCAATACCTCTTCCACCTGCACCAATTAATATTGCTTTTATCATAATTATCACCCTTCCCAATAGTATTTTATCACAATTATATCTGTTTTTTGAACAAAATAAAAAACTAAGCATTCAAATTTGCTTAGTTTGTTTTATTAAGGATTTACGCGGTTTGGTCCTCGGTATAATAACGTCACATCTCTGATGCTTTCAACATCAAATAATCTCATTAAAAATCTGGATAACCCAAATCCAAATCCGCCATGTGGTGGAACTCCATATCGGAAAAAGTTAACATAAAAATCGAGTGGTTCAAGTGACATTCCTTTTTGAAGAATTTGCTTACTTAAGACGTCTACTCTATGCTCTCTTTGTGCACCAGTAGTAATTTCAATTCCACGGTACAAAAGGTCAAAACTCTTTGTCAATCCTGTTTTCTCATCTAACATGTGGTAAAAAGGTCTTGCTTCAAAAGGATAGTCAATGATAAAAACAAAATCAGAGTTTAATTTCTTTTTTGCATATAATCCAATCAATTCTTCTTCTTTTCGATCAAAATCAAATTCTTTTTCACCGGTATATTTATAAGTTTCTTGGATGATTTTCTTTGCCTCTAAAAAAGGAATTCTTGGAAACGGCGTTTCATTCAAGAAAATTTCTTGATTAAATAATCGTTTGAAATCATCATCAAGCTCAGTCTTAAGTCTGAATAAAACCTTCTTGCATATCGCTTCTTCCATATCCATCACGTCATGATGGGAATGAATCCAACTGGTTTCACAGTCAACACTTGTGAATTCTGTCGCGTGGTATGCGGTATGAGAATTTTCTGCACGGAAAGCAGGGGCAATTTCAAACACGTTATTAAAACCCGATGCCATTGCCATCTGTTTAAAAAATTGCGGTGATTGCGCTAAAAAAACGGTCTTTCCAAAATAGTCCATCTTAAATACTTCAGCTCCGGATTCAGAAGGAGTCCCGATAATTTTTGGTGTATGGATTTCGATGAAATTATGTTCTAACCAATATTCACGCATTGCCATTTCTGCTAAAGTTTGTGCCTTGAATATTAGATAATTTTTTTCAAGTCTCAAGTCTAAAAAACGATTATCAAGTCTTAATTCTTTATTAGACTTATTATTGTAATCAAGAATATCTATTGGTAAATCGACTGCACTTAAACTAGTGACTTCAAATGCGGTAGGAATAAACTCCATTTGTCTTAATTTAACAAATTCGCTTTTTACCACTTTTCCAATCACAGAAACAGTACTTTCTTTTGTCAATGTAGCGACTAAATCATTCATCGTTTTGTTTTCATCATTCTTCTCGATTGTCACTTGAATTTTCCCAGTAGAATCACGAAGAACAACAAATTGAACAAATTGCATATCACGAATCTTATCAACGAAACCACATATTTCTAAATTACTTTCTTGTCCAGCGTAATTATCTAAATCTTTAAAATAAATTTTGTCCATATAAACCCTCTTTGCTAAAAAACTTGTTAGTCCATATTATAACATACAAAGGAGGACTTATCAATCACGAAAACTGGAAGTTAAAGTAAAATTGTTTTCTAAAAAATAATGTTACAATTTTTTCAAACTCCAAGCATTATATTTGAATATTGTATATAATATTAGTATAATTTCATAAGAAAAGGGGTGTTTTCAAATGAATTCAGACATATATTTACAGTTTGTAAAACTACTAGATCAAGAATTAAAAGATGAAGCTATTGAGTATGCTTTATCTTTGCTTGAAACCAAAGCGGTAACCTTAAAAGAACTGTACTTACAATTATTAACGCCATCATTAACCAATTTTGTCTGTAACATTGATGATGAAGAAATATGCATTTGGAAAGAGCATACCAGAACCTCTATTGTAAGAACTATTTTGGAGGCTTCTTATCCATATGTAATAAAAGAAAAAGTTTTAGCGAAACAAAATCATAAGAAAGTAATGGTTGTATGCCCAAGTGAAGAATATCATGAGATTGGCGCAATCATTGCGACTAATCTTTTTAGTTTATCGGGGTTTAATTCCTTATATATTGGCGCTAACACACCAAAAAGTGACATTATTTCTGCAATTAGGGCTTTAAGTCCAGATTATATCGCATTTAGTGTGACCAATTATTACAATATTGTTGTAATGAAAAAAATTACATCAGAAATAAAGGAGAAATTCCCAAAAATTAAAATAATTGTTGGCGGACAAGCATTTCTTCAACATGGTGCACTAGCACAAATTAACTATGACTATTATCTAGATAATATGGAAAACATTATAATTCTTGAGGGAGGAGCTAGTTTATGAAATTGGCCTTTTCAATTGCGAAAAGATTTCTTCTTTCTGGAAAAACACAAACATTAATGATTATACTAGGAATAGCCATTGGTGTTTCTGTTCAAGTATTTATCGGCTCTTTAATTACCGGTTTACAAAAAAGTTTGGTAGAAAAAACAATTGGGTCTGCTTCTCAAATTACTGTAAAGCCTTCAGAATCAGGGATTTTTATTTCTGATTACGAAAATAAAATTGCCCTGATAGAAGGAGCTTCTTTAAGTATAACAATTGTTACTCCATCAATTAATCAAAATGGTGCCTTTGTTTATAATTCTGTAAGTGAACCAGTCTTGGTACGTGGATTTAATTTTACCGAAGCAAATTCAATTTATGGTTTTAATGATAAATTAATAGAGGGTGTACTACCGACTCTGGATAATGAAATTGCTCTTGGTTCCTTTCTAAAGGAAACACTCGGACTTCAATTAGGTGATATAGTAGAATTTCAGGTTCCGCTTATTGGAAGTTTTAATTTAACAGTTGTTGGCTTCTTTGATTTTAATGTGAAAGCAATTAATCAAACGTGGGCAATTTCAACTATTTCTACACTTCAAAACATATTATCAATTGGGGATAAAGTGGGACAAATTGAAATGCAAATTACAGATGTTTTTACTGCAGATCAACTAAGTCTCGACATCACAACGACACTAAATGATTCTTCTCTTGAGGTAGATAACTGGATTATCCAAAATGCGGAATTACTGAGCGGATTGCAAGGTCAAAGCATTTCATCACTTATGATTCAAGTGTTCGTAATGATTTCTGTCGTTTTAGCAATCGCAAGTGTCCTAGCTATTACAGTTTTACAAAAATCAAAACAAATTGGAATACTAAAAGCTATGGGCATTAAAGATAAAGATGCAAGCCTAGTGTTCTTATTCGAAGGGTTAATTCTTGGAATTTTTGGCGCTTTAGCTGGGGTTTTATTGGGACTTGGACTTGCATACTCATTTACTACTTTCGCGATTGGCGCTGATGGCAATCCAGTAGTGCCTTTATATATTGACTTTGGTTTTATTGTACTCAGTGCACTAATAGCTGTTTTTGCAGCGACTGTTGCTTCATTAATTCCTGCCAGAAAGTCATCAAAATTAAGCGTAATTGAGGTGATTAGAAATGCCTAAAATCGTCGAGTTAAAAAAAATAAATAAAATATATAATGCAAATACAAAATTTCCTACTCAAGTTTTATATGATTTAGATTTAAGTTTTGAAGAAAGTTCGTTCAATTCTATTATTGGACAATCTGGATCAGGAAAAAGCACACTACTTAACATTCTTGGCACTTTAGACAATGCGACAAACGGAAGTGTCTTTATCAATCAAAAAGATACATCAAAAATGAAAAAAAATGAACTTGCAAAGTTAAGAAATGAAACAATTGGATTTATCTTCCAGTTTCACTATTTATTACCAGAGTTTACTGCTCTCGAAAATGTACTTATGCCGTATCGAATTAAACAACAGCCCATTACTCCTGAAGTGCTTGCTAGAGCAAATGAACTTCTAGATCTTGTCGGTTTGACTAAGGTCAAGAACAATTTGTCAATCAACATGAGTGGTGGGCAACAACAAAGAGTGGCTATTGCTAGAAGTTTGATGAATCAACCAAAAATTATTTTAGCAGACGAGCCAACAGGAAACCTCGATAGTGATTCCACGGAACAAGTGTATGAATTGTTACGTAAAATTAATAAGTTATATAAAACTACTTTTATTATCATTACCCATGACAGACATATCGCTGAGAAAGCAGATCGAATCATAGAAATTAAAGATGGTAGAATTAATTTAGATATTCAAAAAAATTAATAAAAAAAACTCTACTCATGA